>JAADFK010000206.1 GCA_013152925.1 Acidobacteriota bacterium
GCCGCCTGGCGCCCCTGAGGGGATGCCGGAGCGCCCGCCGGCGGCGGTGCGGCCCGCGCCCCGGCAGGCGGAACGGTCTGCGCCCCGGCCGCCGGAACCACCGCAAGAACGAACAGGGCGGCCACGGCCACCTTCCGCCACGGTGAGAGTGCGAAACCGAGCAGCACCAGGACCGCCGCGCCCACGAGGAAGAGCGGGAAGCGGTCGATCCGGCGGACACGGCGCGAGCTCTCCATCTCCCGGCTCTGGAGCTTCGCGATGGCCCGCACGATCTCCTGGGCCGCGGTGCCGTCGCCGCCGTCGATCAGGACCCCGCCAGTGCTGCGGGCCAGCTTTCTCAGCACCTCGGGGTGCGCGTGGGTGATGACCACGTTGCCGGAGCGGTCCCTCTTGTAACGCACGGTCCCCCGGCCCCCACCCGCCACGGGAATGGGCCCACCCTCCTTCGTGCCGCTGACCACGGCGACCATGCGGACGCCCGCGTTGCGCAGGCGGGCCGCGGCGGCCTTGACGTCGCCCTGGAGGTTCTCACCGTCGGAGATCACCACCAGGACCCGCCCCTTGCCCTCGGGTGGCAGGAGCTTCAGGCTCTGGTCCACGGCACGCTCCAGGTTGGAGCCCGGCAAGGCGATCATCCCCGGCTCGACCCCCTCCAGGAAGGTGCCGACCGCTTCGAGGTCCGTGGTCAGTGGAACCAGCGGGTAGGCGTCGCCGGAGAAGACCACAACGGCCAGGCGGTTGCCGTCCAGGCCCGGCAGCGCCCGCCGCAGGACCGCCAGACCTCGCTTGAGGCGGGAGGGGGCGACGTCCTGACAGCGCATGGAATCCGAGACGTCCACTGCGACCGCCACGTCCCGGGTCCGGACGGACACCTCGCCCTTGGCCACCCCCCACTGGGGTCTCGCCAGGGCGAGCACGATGAGGGCCGCGGCGGCACACCAGGCGAGCATCCGCCCGAGGCCGGTGGAGGGCGCGCCGCCCAGCAGCTGGCGCCAGACCGAGGGACTGGCCAGAGAACGCTGCTGGGCCATCCGCGCCCGGTGCCGCCACAGCACCGCGAGGGCACCGGCCGCCGGCAGCGCGAGCCACAGGAGGTGCAACGGCTCGGCGAAGCTCACCATGCCGACCTCCCCAGGATCCCCTCAGCGGCGACGGCCACCAGAAGCAGGGCCAGGGCGGCCAGCGCCCAGGGACCGAAGCGCTCGCGGTATCGCACCAGCTTGGTCGAGGAGAACTCCGTTTTCTCCATCGCATCGATGGCCCTGAACACCTTCTCCAGGGACCGGGCGTCCCGCGCCCTGAAGGCCGTCCCCCCGGTTTTCCGGGCGATCTCCGTCAGGAGCTCCGGGTTGACATCGACCTTCAAGCGGCGAATCTGCCGGACGATGCGTCCCGTCAGCGGATCCTGCACCTGGACGGGGATCGGTACCTCGCCGCCACGGCCCACCAGGACCGTGTGGACAGTGATCCCCTCCTTGGCCGCCAGGGCCGCAGCGGTCATGGGATCCAGCTCGCCGGCGTTGTTGGAGCCGTCCGTCACGAGCACGATGACCTTGGAATGGGCCTTGGACTTTCTCAGGCGGTTGACCGCCGTGCCCAGCCCCATGCCGATGGCCGTTCCGTCGGGAAGCACGCCGAGCTTGGCCCGTTCCAGAAGGCTCCGGGCCACATGGTGATCCAGGGTGATGGGGCAGAGGGTCACCGCGGCCCCGGCGAATTCCACGAGGCCGATCCGGTCGTTGGGACGGCCCGCGATGAACCGGGAAATCACGTCCTTGGCCACTCCGAGACGATTGGTGGGCTTGAAGTCCAGGGCCGCCATGGAGCCCGAGACATCCAGCGCGATGACGATGTCGATCCCCCTGGAATGCTCCACCTCGCGGGAGAGCACCTCCTGCGGCCGCGCCATGGCCACCGCCAGCGGCGCCAGAGAGAGCGCGGCCAGGACGCCCGCCAGCACCGTGGCGCCCACGGCCACGGCGCCACGGCCCGAGTAGGGAGCGGCGCCCGGCCAAGGGTAGCGCTGGTGGTGCCGCCTGAGGAGCCAGACCGCCAGCGCCGGCAGCGCGGCCACCGCCAGCACGAGCCACCACGGGTGCGCCATGTGCATCACGCGGCCACCCCCTCGGATTCCCCCGCCGGCCGCAGCCAGGCGTCCAGCGCTTCCGCCGCCGCCACGAGCCGGCGCAGGACATCACGAACCTGGGATTCCGCCACGGACCGCCTGGCGAAGCGAACACGATCGGCCAGCTCGAGGACGTCCCGGAACCCCAGCTGGACGGCCGCCGGCCAACCGGAGCGCCGCGCCAGCCGCTGGATCTCGAAGCTCGTCATCTCCCCGGCCGGCTCCCCCGTCGAGCGTTCCAGATAGCTCCGGGCACCGCGGGCCAGCCGGTCACAGATCGTCTCCACATCCTCCGAGCCCACGGCCCCGGCCAACTCGGCCACCAGGGAGCGCAGCTCGTCGAGCGGCGGCCGGGCCGGCTCCATGGCGCCGCCCCCACGGCGCCGGCGTCGCCAGCGCCAGAGCGCCCACGCCAGCAGGGTCACCAGCAGGACCGCCACCGCCACCGGCATGACCCACTCCCAGGGGAACCCGGTAACGCCCACGGGGTCGGCCAGCGGCGCTGGCTTGACCTTCTCCCCGGGCGGCAGGACGGAGACCACCTTCACCGGAGCGCCGCCGGACGCGGGGATGGTCTCCGTCCCGCCATCCGGCCGGCGAACGGTCACCCGCACCGGTGGCAGCTCGAGCGTGCCAGTTCGCAGGGGCGCCAGCACGGCGGTCCACGATGGCGGATCGGCGTCGGCCACCGGCCGCGGCGGCTCCACCACGGCCCAGGAGGCCGCCGCCGCTCCGGAGACGTCGACCTCCGGCTTCCCCCAGAGGAGGCTGGAAGGGCCCCCGGCCTGGAGGCGCAGCTCCACGTGATCACCGACGCTGAACGCGGACTCCGGGACCGACAGCGTCAGGCGGGGGCCTGCCGCCGCACGGGCCACCGACGCCACCGCCAGCACGACCAGCAGCAGCGCCAGGGCCCCGGCCGTCCGGGCCGCGGCACCCGCTTGCCGCGGCACCCACAGCCCGCCCGATCTCGGGTTCATGCCGCCCTCCGCCGGTCCCGTTGCCTGAGCAGCTCGCGAACCGCCGTCAGGTAGTCCTGGCTCGTCGAAAGGTCGAGAACGTCGACCCCCGGCAGGCCCGGTCTCCGGAGCATGGGACGGGGCTCGGCCAGGACGCCGCGGCGCCGGCCCTCGGCCTCCCGCACCGGGAGGGCGGCCGGCGGCCTCTTCCCCTCGAGGAGCGGATCACCGGCTCGGACCACCAGCAGCTCGTGCCGGGCCGCCAGGGCGCGAATCTCCTTGCGCGGCATGGGACAGGTCCGGTCGACCACGGCCACCACGATCCCCCGTCCCTTGAGCAACCGCGCGGCCGTCCGCACCGCCTCGGCCGCCGAGGTGGCGTTGCCCGCCGGCTCGGCGGCCAGCACCTCGCGAACGACCCGCAGGCCGTGCCGCCAGCCCTGCCGCGGCGGGATCACCGTGCGAACCGTGTCATCGAAGAGAATGGCGCCCACCCGGTCGCGGCGGGCCAGGGCGAACAGGCTGGCCACCTCGGCGATCAGGTCGTGGACCGTCATCACGCCGCTGCCGAACCGCGTCGAGGCCGAGAGATCGATCAGAAGCAGCACCGTCAGATCCCGCTCCTCGCGGTACAGCTTGACGTGCAGGCGGCCGGTCCGCGCCGTGACGTTCCAGTCGATGGTACGGACGTCATCGCCGAGGCGGTACTCGCGCACCTCCTCGAACTCCAGCCCCCGTCCCCGGAAGGCACTGCTGTACTCGCCGGCGAAACCCTCGGTCATGGCCCGCCTGGCCCGGATCTCCAGGTTCTTCACCTGGGCCTGGAGCCTGCGCCGGACCGCCTCCGCATCGCCCGTCTCGGCCGGTGCGGGAACGCCGAGCCATCTCCGGAAGACCGAGTCGCCCGGGGCCATTGTCAGGGAACCTCCACCGCCAGAAGGAACCGCTCCACCAGATCGTCGGCGGAGACCCCCTCGGCCTCGGCCTCGTAGCTGAGGACGAGCCGGTGGCGCAACACCGCCGGTGCCAGCTCCTTGACATCCTCGGGCGTCACGTAGCCCCGGCCTCGGAGGAGGGCCAGCGCCCGCGAGGTACGGGCCAGCGAGATGGAGGCGCGGGGCGAGGCACCCCAGGCCAGCAACGGCGCCACCTCGCCCAGACCGACCTCCGAGGGATGGCGCGTCGCCGTCACCAGGTTGACGATGTACGAACGGATCCGATCGTCCACGTACACCTGCTCCGCGGCCTTTTCCAGCTGCTGCATCTCGTCCAGCCCTGCCAGGGGTTGCGGCTCGGGGAAGCTCTCCGCCAGGTGGTACCCGAGCACCCGAAGCTCGTCCTCCTTGGAGGGGTAGTCGACAACGACCTTCAGAAGGAACCGGTCGAGCTGGGCCTCGGGGAGCGGGTAGGTCCCCTCCTGTTCGATGGGGTTCTGCGTCGCCAGCACGAGGAAGGGCTCCGGGAGGGGCCACGTGGCATCGCCGATGGTCACCACGCGCTCCTCCATGGCCTGAAGGAGGGCCGACTGCACCTTGGCCGGGGCGCGGTTGATCTCGTCGGCCAGCACCAGGTTGGCGAAGACCGGGCCCTTGTGGGGGACGAACTCGCCCTGTTTCTGATCGAAGACAAGAGTGCCGGTGACGTCCGCCGGCAGCAGATCCGGCGTGAACTGGAGCCGCTGGAAGCTGCCCTCGACCACACCCGCCAGCGTTCGCACCGTCAGGGTCTTGGCCAGGCCGGGAACGCCCTCCAACAGCACGTGGCCCCGGCAGAGGAGACCGATGAGCACCGACTCGATCAGTCCATCCTGCCCGACGACGACCTCGGAAACCGCGCGGTGAATCTCTCCCAGCCGGGCGGCCGCCGCTTCGATCTGCGCCTGATCACGTTCCATGTCCATAACTTCCCCTCCTCCCCGCGCCGCGGGGCTTCACCGGTCAATGCAAGGATCACGCCCACCTCGAATCCCTGCTGACAGAAGCTTTTCGCGTCAAAGCGGCCAGCAAACGCCAGAACGGCACGGGGTGGAGGAGGAGCCCGGACGCGACAGGATTACACTGGTAGGCGACGGGACCGTCCAGACCGACGATCGGAACGAGATATGCGTGGTACCAGCGAGCCATCACACGGAGGCAGGGGGATGAGGCGTCCTTCGGACCGGCACCCCTCTCCTGGTCCTCGTGGCCGCCACGGGGATCTCCGTGGTCTCTCAGCCGGAGGGCTCTCCCTCCCCCCGGGATATCCAGCGCTGGATCCACGGACTCGTTCGCTCCGGTGCCCGGCGGCACATCCCCTGGACGCGGTTCTCCACCGGACGGGGCGCCGTCCGTATGAAGGCAATACCAACCCCCGCCCCCACCGCCCGGCGCTGACCGCTCCTCCGCTGCCGCACACCCCGTGCCACGGATGTGCTGTCGTGCCCTTCAGCGTCCGACGTGCCGCTGTAGAATGACGGGGTGACGATCGCGAGCATCGGGCGGTACCGGATCCTCGATGTCCTCGGGAGGGGGGCCATGGGGATCGTCTACCTGGCCCACGACCCGGTCATCGACCGGGAGGTGGCCCTGAAAACGCTCCGCCTGGACCTGGATTCGGGCAAGAGCGAGGAGTTCCGGGAGCGCTTCGTCCGGGAGGCCAGGGCGGCCGGGCGTCTCAACCATCCCTCCATCGTCACCATCCACGACGTGGGCGAGGATCCCGCCAACGGCCTGCTGTTCATCGCCATGGAGCGCATTGAGGGCCAGAATCTCAAGGAGCTCATGTCCTCCGGAACGCGCTTCGATCCGGACGAGGCCGCCCGCATCGTTGCGTCGGTGGCCCAGGCCCTGGACTACGCCCATGCGTTGGGAGTCGTCCACCGGGACATCAAGCCGGCCAACATCATCCTGACGCCCGACGGTATCCCCAAGATCACGGACTTCGGCGTGGCGCACCTGGAGTCCTCCGATCTCACCGTGGAGGGACAGTTCATCGGGACACCCAACTACATGTCCCCCGAGCAGATCGCCGGACGGGCCCTCGACGGTCGCAGCGACATCTTCTCGCTCGGTGTCGTTTTCTACGAGCTCCTGGTGGGCCGGAGACCCTTCTCCGGGCCCACGATCGTCGATCTCGGCCGGCGGATCGCCGAGGAACAGCCGCCCATACCCTCCCAGGCCGATCCCAGGATCCCCCCGGCCTTCAACCCCATCGTTCTGCGCTGCCTGGAGAAGAGCCCCGAGCGCCGGTTCGAAACGGCCGGGCAGCTGTCGGAGACCCTGCGTGCCCTCCTCCGGGTCCGGGGCCACGAGCCGCCGCCCGAGCCGCGGGGAGGGACGCACGCCGGTACCGCGGCCGAGATCGAGGCCGCCGGGCCGCGGGTCATCAGCCTGGAGCGGATCGCCGCCTGGTGGCGGGAGCTCCCGCTTCCCCCGGTCCTCCGCCGCGAGGTCAACACCCGCTGGGTGGGCGGCATCCTCCTGGCCTGGACGGCAGCGTGGGCCCTCACCTTCGTCGTCCTGCAGCACCGGGTGGACCACGGCCCGTTCCCTGCGCCGCCGGCCTCCCAGGTCCGTACGATCCATCGGCTGGGCACGGCGCTGAGGGAGGCGGGCCGGGCGCTCGATGCCGGGGATTTCGACACCGCGCTGACGAAGGCGCGAGCCGTTCTCGATCAGGCGCCCGCCTCGCCGGCGGCGCGGGCCATCATCGCCGCCGCTTCCACCAGGTCCTTTCAGCAGCGCCAGAGCGAGAAGAACCGGAAGAAGGTCGAAACGCTCATCGCCGAAGGCCGGAAGCTCTTCCACCGGAAACGGTACCGCAGCGCCGCCTCCCGTTTCGAAAAGGCGCTGGAGCTCGATCCCGAAAACGACCTGGCCCAGAGTTTCCTCGAGCTGGCGAGGGCGCGATCCGGGAGCGGCACACGACGTTCCCGCAGCACCAAGGGCCAGGGCTCAGCCCGCGGTGCGGCACCCGCCACTGCCCCTCGAACGTCCGAGAAGCCTTCCACCGCCAAGCTGACCATCAGCTTCGATTCGCCCCTGAACGCCGGGTTGATCCTCGCCACAATGGACGGCAAGACCCTGGCCCAGATTCCTTTCGATTTCACCAGGAAGGGTTTCCTCGGTATCAAGCACCGCGGTACCGGCCTGGTGCGGCGGAGCTTCCTCGTCCCCTCGGGCCGGCATACCCTTGGCATCCAGCTCAACGACGACGAGCGAGGTCCCCTCGGATTCTCCAGCTTCAGCCGGCATTTCCCGGGCGACTCCCGGTGGACCCTGCGCATCGACCTTCCCGACGCCAAGGGAACGCCCTCCTTCTTCCTGGTTCAGGCCGGCCGGTGAGCCTGCGCACCCTGAGCCTGGAGACCTCGTGGGGACGGCTGACACTGGCCGGGGGATCGCGGGCCGGCGAGGCCACCATGGTGCTGCTGCCCCAGCTCCGCCTGGCCCTGGACGCCGGGCGCGCTCACCGTGCCCTGCCACCCATGTCCACGGTCTTCCTCAGCCACGGCCATCTGGACCACGCCGGCGGACTGCCCTACTGGGCCAGCCAGCGGTTTCTCAACACCATGGGCCAGGGAACGATCCTCGCTCCGCGCCGGATCGCGGACCAGGTGGTCCGGCTCCTCCATGTCGCGGCGGAGCTGGAAGGCGGCCGGCCCTACCGGGTGGACGTGCTACCCCTCGATCCCGGAGAGCGGCACCCAATCCGCCGCGACGTGGAGCTGGAGACCTTCGCCACCGACCACTGGGTCCCCACGCTCGGCTGCCGACTCCTGTGGTCCCACCGTCACCTCAAGCCAGAGCTTGCCGGCCTGCCGGGCGAGGAGATCGCCCGGCGGAGGCGTGCGGGCGAGGAGGTCACCAGCATCGATCGCATCCCCATCCTCTCCTACTGCGCCGACACCGGGCCCGGCCTCTTCACCGCCAGTCCACAGGCCCTCGAGGCCGAGATCGTCCTGCTGGAATGTTCCTTCTACCGGCCGGCCGACAGGGACCGCGCCCGCCGCTTCGGTCACCTCCATCTGGATGACCTTGTGGAGGCCGCACCCCGTATCGGCGCCCGCCACCTGATCATCCTCCACCCCTCCCGGCGGCAACGCCTCCGCGAGGTCGCCCGCTTCCTCGACGAGCGGCTCGCCCCCAACCTCGACGCCACCCTTCATCACCTGGCCGTCGACTGGGAGTGAGCGGCTGCGGGGCGCGCCGGGGCACCGATCCTGCACCTGCCGCAGCGACGAACGATGCCGCCGATTCTCCCCCCGGGGCCCTCCGCGCCCGGGGAGCGATCCACCCATGGCGCTCGGCCACGGCCCCGAAGATACCAGCGCCGGGGAGAGCCGGCCGGCTTACGAGCAGCTCAGAACGAAGGCGCCCTCCACATCGCCGGCCCGCAGCCGGTCCAGCGCCGTCTGCGCCTCCTCCAGGGGAAGCCGTTCAATGTGGGTCTCGATGGGCACCTTCGGCGCCAGGGCCAACAGCTCCTCGCCGTCGCGGCGGGTCAGGTTGGCAACGGCGCGAAGGACGCGCTCCTCCCACATCAGGCTGTACGGGAAGCTGGGGATATCGCTCATGTGGATCCCGCCGGAGACCACGGTACCGCCCTTGCGGACCACCTTGAGCGCCTCCACCATCAACGGCCCGACGGGGGCGAAGATCAGCGCTGCGTCCAGCTCCTCCGGGGGCCGCTCCCCCGAGGCGCCGGCCCAGACGGCGCCCAGGCGGCGGGCGAACTCCTGGCCCCGCTCGTCCCCCAGCCGCGTGAAGGCGTAGACCTCCTGCCCGTGGTGGCGCGCGATCTGCGCCACGATGTGCCCAGCCGCCCCGAAGCCGTAGATGCCCAGCCTCTCCACCGTCTCGCCGCCGCCGAGCCGCCAGGTGCGATAGCCGATCAGGCCGGCACAGAGCAGCGGCGCCGCCGGCTCGTCCGGGTACTCGTCCGGCAGCGGGAAGGCGTAGCGCGCGTCGGCGAGCTTGTACTCGGCGAACCCCCCGTCCAGGGTGTAGCCGTTGAAGCGCGCGTGGTCGCAGAGGTTCTCCCGGCCCGCCCGGCAGTGGGAGCACTCGCCGCAGGTCCAGCCCAGCCAGGGAGCCCCGACACGCTGGCCAACGGCGAAGCGCTCGACGCCCTCGCCCGCGGCAACCACCTCGCCGACGATCTCGTGGCCGGGGATGACCGGCAGCTTGGGATCGGGCAACTCCCCGTCCACCAGGTGCAGATCGGTCCGGCAGACCCCGCAGGCCCGGACCCTGAGCAGCACCTGTCCCGGCCGCGGCACCGGTACGGGAACCCTGCGCAGCTCGAGCGGCTTCCCCGGCTCGTCCAGCAACATCGCCCGCATGGTCTCGGGAATATCCATGGCACACCTCCCGCTCAGCTTCGTTCTGCCAATCTCCAATGTACGCCCTGGCCTGCCTTCGTACAATGGCAGGCGGCGCGGCAGCACAATGCCCCCATCGGCCGGGCCGAGTGCGCGGCGCACCAGTAAAACGCCGGCCGCGGCGGGGAGGATCATTCATGCCAACGAGCTACCATCTCAGCCTTGGTGCCAACCTTCTGCTGTGGGTCTTCCCCCTGGCCCTGGCCGCGGCCGTCGTGATCCAGTCCATCCTGGAAGCCCGCCGGGAGGGCCGGCCATGACCCCGGCGGACCCCACCACCGTCACCACCGTGGCCGCCGTCATGGTGGTCTACCTGGGCGTGCTCCTCTTCATCGGCTGGCGGGCCTCCCGCCGGACCCATGGCGGGGAGGACTTCCATCTGGCCGGCCGCAGCCTGGGCGCCTGGGCCGCCGGCATCTCCTCCACGGCCAGCTCCGAGTCCGGCTGGGTGACCCTGGGGGCCGTGGGAATGACCTACACACACGGCGTCTCCGGCCTGTGGTTCGCCCCGGGCTGCCTCCTGGGCTACCTGGTCAACCTCTACCTGGTGGCCCCGCGTCTGCGCGAGATCTCCGAGGTCCAGGGCTCCCTGACCCTCAGCGACGTGCTGACCCGGCGCTGGGGGGATCCGCGGCACGTGGTCCGCATCACCAGCGTGGTCATCATCCTGCTCTCCATGCTGGGCTACGTCGCGGCCCAGATGACCGCCGCCGGCAAGGCCTTCTCCTCGACCCTGGGCATGGCGGGACCTCGCGGCTACCTGGTCGGCGTGCTCATCGGCGCCGCCGTCATCACCGCCGTCACCTCCCTGGGCGGCTTCCGGGGGGTCGCCTGGACGGACCTGTTCCAGGGGCTCCTGATGGCGGTCGCCCTGGTCGCCCTGCCGGCTTACGCCGTCCTCGGGCTCGGCGGCTTCGGATCCCTGGTCCAGAAGCTGGGCGCCATTGATCCCCACCTGCTGACGGCCACCGGAGACCGCGCCGGGCCGGCCCTCTGGGGCTTCATCGTCGGCGAGCTGGGCATCGGCCTCGGGTACCCGGGGATGCCCCACGTCATCACCCGGTACATGGCAGCGAGGGATCAGCGGGAGATCCGCCGCCTCAAGGTCATCGCCCTGTTGTGGGGCGTCATCGTCTTTTACGGCGCCGGCGTCGTCGGCCTGGCGGGTCGCGTCCTGTTCCCCACACTGGCCGACGGCGAGCAGACCCTGATGGTCATGGCCCTCCACCTGCTCAACCCCGTCCTGGCGGGCCTGATGCTGGCGGCCGTCATTTCCGCGATCCTCTCCACGGTTTCCTCCCAGCTCCTGGTGGCCGCCTCGGCCGTGTCGTACGACGTGGTCGAGGAGGTCATGGGGCGGGCGGCCGACGACCGGCGCTCCCTCATCCTGGGCCGGATCACCGTCGTCGTCATCGGAATCCTCGGTATCGTCCTGGCCCTCAGCCACGTGCGGCTGGTGTTCTGGTTCGTGCTGTTCGCCTGGTCAGGCCTCGGCGCCAGCTTCGGACCCCTGGTATTGCTGTCACTGAGGAAGCGGGGCATGAGCCGCTTCGGCGCCCTGGCCGGCATGCTGACGGGATTCGGTGTCACCGTGGCCTGGAAGCTGGGACGTGGCGCCGCCGACAACCCTGCGGCCTTCCACAGGGTCCCCTTCTTCGTGCTGGCCGCAACCGCCACCCTTCTGCTGCTGGGCCGGATCACGGAGCGGTTCGACACCGGCGATTTCGCCGCCGTCCTCGCGGCGGCTGCCGTCACACTGGGCTCCTGGTGGCTCGTCCAGCAGGGCGGGCTCCACAGCCTCTACGAGCTGGTGCCGGCCTTCTTCCTCGCCGGTGGAGCGGCGCTCCTGGTCGGCCGGGCGTTCCCGGATACCGGCGGCGAGCCCTACTCCCTCGCCACCGGCGGCGGCGTCAAGCCGAAGGAGAGCCGCACGTAGCGCCGGGATTCCTCCTGGAGCTCCTTCAGGCGATCCTCGTCGCCGTTGACCACGAGTCCGTGCCGGTTCAGGTTGCCATTGACGCAGAAGCCCGAGAGCGGAACCCCGGCGAACCCGGTCTCCAGGAAGAAGGCCACCGTCGGGGAGACGCCGTACCGCTCCGACGCCTCGAGGCATGCGTCCGAAAGCCGGAGCACGGCGTACATGGAGCCCTCCCAGTCGAAGCCTACGGGGTCGGGAAGCACCGGCTGCTCCTCGTCCAGCAGGGATCCGAAACGTTCGAAGGCGGCGCCGACGATCAGACGGCGGCGGCGGCGAAGGTGGCGGCCGATCCGGATCTGAAGCTCCAGGCGCTGGGCCTGGAGGTCCACGTTGCCGGTGACGTAGGGCGCCAGCAGGGCCAGGCTCATGGCCTGCATCAGGTTGGAGGGTCCCGCCATGACGTTCTGGGCGTAGCGCGTGATCCCACCGGCGAAGTCGGCCGCCTTGGTCAGGATCGCCCCGGCTCTCAGTCCGGTGACGCCACAGGTCTTCGACAGCGAGTCCACGAAAATCACACGATCGGCGAAGCGCGGATCCTCCCGGTACCACCCCAGCAGTGTCCCGTGCTCCGGATGGAGCCGCACGTAGACCGAATCCAGGATGATGCCGGCTTCGGGCCAGCGATCGAGGAAGGCGGAGAGGAACGCCCCGAGCTGCTCCGGCGGGAGTGTGCGTCCCGTGGGGTTCGTGATGGGCATCAGGTAGAGCCCATCGATCTCGGTACCCTCCGGAATCGTGTCCAGGTCCGCCGCACCGGGGTCCATCCCGGGGTGGGAGGGCGGCAGCAGCCAGGTCCTCATCCCCTGCAGGGCCATCTGGTCCAAGGGGCAGGAGAAGGTCGGGAGTGGAACGAGCACCGTCGCGGGCGTCGTGCTTCCCGCCCTCTCACGGTGGGCCTCGCTGATGCCGAGGAAGCATGCCTGCAACGCCTGGTTGCCCCCGTGGAAGACGAAGATCTCCGGGGTCTGGCCAGTGGCGTTTTCCATCTCGAGGCCCACCTGGTGACGCCACAGCGCCGACCAGGCATCAATCAGCATGGGGTAGCCGACGGAGTCCAGGTTGTAACCCATTGGATTGGTTCCCAGCTGGGCGAGCCAGGTTGGCATCTCGGCCAGGGACCGTTCCAGGAGACGCCCCCAGTCGTCCCGCAGCGTGGGATCCTCGGGATCGTCCACGGGTACGGTTCGCCAGTCCATGTCGCCGATGGCCGTCGCCTGATCGGCGTAGCCCTGGCTCTGCATGGCACTGACCACCCGGCTCATCAGCCGGATGGGGGCGCTGGCGAACAGTCCGGAGAAGCGGCGGTACGTCTCCAGGCGGGCTTCAAGCGCGTTCCTCTTCCCATTATCGGCCACGGGTCACCTCCTTCGAAGCGCCTCATGGTACCGGCGACACCCCCACCGGGACAAGCCGCCGTACGGGTGAGGTCACCATCCGCCAGGAAGAGCCCAGCCCGGCAGGCTGGAGGTCCACGACGGGCGACAGCGGACCGGGCTCCCCATCCACCTCCCCGGATGCCAAGGGGCTACTCTGCACCCTCGAGCTCGGGGATCTCCAGCTCCTCCACGTAGGTGACAGCGCCCGTCTTGAGGGCGGCCTCCTCGACGGCCTTGGCCACGGCCTCGTGGACGCCCCGGTTGAGGATGAAGGGGATGAGATCGCCCTCCGGGGCGAGGTCGGCGATGGTACGGGCCGCGGCCAGCTTCATGGCATCGTTGATGGTCGTCGCGTTCGCTCTGAGCGCACCCTTGAAGACGCCTGGAAACGCCATGGCGTTGTTGACCGACTTGCCGTCCACGGCGTAGGCGGCGCCGGCAGCCAACGCGTCGTCGGGACGGATCTCGGGATCCGGGTTGGAGAGGGCCAGGATGACCTGCTGTTCCTGGACGAGACCAGGATCGATCAGACCGGGAACCCCCGTGGTGGCGATGACCACCCTGGCCTCGCGCATGACCCCCTCCAGATCGGTGGGCCGTCCACCGGCCTCCTCGAAACGCCGCACCATCTGCGGATTGAGATCGACACCGAGGATCTCGCGGACGCCGTAGGCTTTGAGGAGCTTGTGGATGCCGGACCCGGCGGCGCCGAGCCCGACGATTCCCACGGGCGAACGCCGGAGATTGGTATAGGTGTACCGGGCGATGTTGAGCAGCGCGGCCAAGACGACCACGGCCGTGCCGTGCTGGTCGTCGTGCATGACCGGGATGTCGAGCTCCGCGTCCAGGCGCTCCTCGATCTCGAAGCACTCCGGCGCCCGGATATCTTCGAGCTTGATCGCCCCGAAAGTCGGCGCGATGGCCCGCACCGCCGCAACGATGATCTCGGGGTCCTTCGAGTCGATCAGAATGGGAAAGCCGTTGACGCCCGCCAGCTCATGGAAGAGCAACGCCTTGCCCTCCATCACCGGCATGCCGGCCACGGGGCCGATGTCGCCCAGGCCGAGGATGGCCGTGCCGTTGGTCACGATGGCCACGTTGTTGTGGATGATCGTGTACTTCCTGGCCAGCTCCGGATTCTCGTACAGCAACTTGCAGATGGTCGCCACGCCGGGTGTGTAGACGATGGAGAGGTCGTCGGCGTTTTCCAGCGGCACGCTGGGGCGGACGGCGATCTTGCCTCCCAGGTGGGTCTCACGAACCACGTCGTGAACCGAGATCAGGTCCACGCCCTCCATCGCCCGGACGAGGTCGCAGAGGTGATCGAAAACGCCCTCGTCGGGCACGCTGACGTCCACGTCGCGAACGCTCCCTCCCTTGACGATCTTGACGGTGGTGATCTCACCAAGGAAACCATCCAGCTCGCCCACCAGAGTGGCCAGCTTGCCAAGGTAGCCCGGCTCGTTCTTGAGCCGGATCCTCATCCGCTTGATGCAGCTCTGTCCGCCCTCGTGCTTCATGTCGGGCCTCCCGGTACCCCAGTGTACCGCGTGCCCTCCTTTCTTGACATCGTGACTCCGGGAGAGAAGAATACGACTTGAATGAATGCTCATTCATGTTCCTGGGAGGGGCCAGATGCCACAGAGCTCAGATGTCAGAACGTCGTCGCGGGAAATGAAACGGGAGAAGATCCTTCGAGCCGCCATCGAGGTTTTTGCCAAGAGGGGGTACTTTTCATCGAGGATGACCGATGTGGCACACCGGGCCAACGTGGCCGACGGGACTCTCTACCTGTACTTCGATGGGAAGGAGGACCTCCTTCAGAGTATCTTCGACCACGTCCTCACGCTCTTCATCGAGCGCGTGCAGGACGAGGTCGAGGTCGTGGAGGATCCCGTCGAGAAGCTCCGCCTCCTCATCCGAAGACATCTTGAGCTTCTGGGAGGAGACCCCGCCCTCGCCCAGGTTCTTCAGATCGAGATCCGGCATTCCCGGCGTTTCCTGGCGCTGGCGACCCGTGGTAAGCTTGGCGAGTACTTGAATCTCATTCGAGGAATCATCGAGGAGGGTCAGAGCTTGGGCCGCTTCCGCCACGACATCAGCGCCGGACTTGCGACGCAGATGGTGTTTGGCTCGGTGGACGAGCTGGTCATGAGCTGGGTCCTTCAAGACAGTGCCGTGGAGCTCGAAAGCAAGGCCGATCCGCTAATGGCCCTGCTGACCGACGGCCTGGTTCCTCGCTGACAGGGGGAGGCATGCCATGAGTGAGAAGACGATCCTTGACCTGTACCGCCACGAGTACGAACATCCACGGCCCGACCACTACACCCACGCGACGCTGGAGGGCTCGCGAACCCTGAGCACCGAGGAGTTCTTCTCCAAGACCGCCGCGCTGGCCGAAGCGCTCGGCAAGCTGGGGGTCACCCATGGCGATCGCTTCATCCTGCTGAGCGACAACCGGCCCGAGTGGCACATGGTCGACCTGGCCCTGGCCGATCTCGGCGCCATCAGCGTTCCCGTCTACGGCAACCTGACACCGACGCAGCTCGAGTACCAGGCCAACGACTCCGGCGCCATGGGCGTCATCACCGACAGTGCCGAGCAGATGGCGAAGTTCCTGGAGGTCCGCGGGAGCTGCCCGGACCTCAAACATTTCATTCAGATGGACGGCGAGCCCGCGGACGGCGTCCTCTCGCTGGACGAGGTCGTCTCCGGATCGGAGGACCCCGGTAATGGCGACCGGTTCTGGGAACGCGCCACACGGGTCACCGAGGACGATCTCCTGACCCTGATCTACACCTCGGGGACCACTGGCGATCCCAAGGGTGTCATGCTCACCCACCGGAACCTGGTCCAGAACGTGATGGCGTCCTCGGAGCGTGCCATCCTCAAGGGTGAGTATCACGCTCTCGAGTTCCTGCCGCTGTGCCACGTCTTCGAGAGGATGATCGGCTACCTGTACATGTACCGCGGCCTGAAGAAGACCTACTGCTCGGTCTACATCGTCGGCGACCTGGTGGCGGATATCGCGCCCAACGTCTTTGCGGCGGTTCCACGTTTCTACGAGAAGGTCTACGACAAGATCCACGGGATGGTCAGCACGGCGCCCGCCATCCGCCGGGCCCTCTTCAACTGGGCCGTCGAGCAGGGCCGGAAGGCCTACCCAAAACGCCTGGCCGGCGGCAAGCCTGGGGGCCTCTTCTACAGCCTCGCCGATTCTCTCGTGCTCTCCAAGATCCGCGGCGCCCTGGGGGGCCAGGTCGTGGTCTGCGTCTCCGGCGGCGCCCCCCTCCCCCAGTACGTGGCCGAGTTCTTCCATTCCATCGGCGTCAACATCATCGAGGGGTACGGCCTGACCGAGACCTCTCCGGTCATCGCCGTGGCCGGCATGGGCCCGGGGGAGAACAAGCTGGGAACCGTCGGCCGTCCCATCTCCAACGTCAAGGCGAAGATTGCACCGGACGGGGAGCTGGTCGTCAAGGGACCCAGTGTCATGAAAGGCTACTGGAACAAGCCGGAGAAGACCGCCGAGGTCTTCGACGAGGAGGGGTTCTTCCACACGGGTGACATTGCCGTCATTGACGAGGACGGCTTCCTCAAGATCACCGACCGGAAGAAGGACCTGATCGTCACCGCCGGCGGCAAGAACGTCGCGCCGCAACCCATCGAGAGCACGCTCAAGAGCGCTCCCTTCGTGGACAACGTGGTCCTGATCGGCGATCGCCGCAAGTACATCGTGGCGTTGTTCTCCCCCAACACCGAGGAGATCGAGCGGTGGGCCACGGAGCAGGGGATCGCGTACGAGGCCGTCGAAGACCTCTACCAGCACCCCAAGATCCTCGCGGAGCTCCAGAAGATCGTCGACGCCACCAACAAGGGCCTCGCCCGCTACGAACAGGTCAAGAAGTTCGCGGTCCTGCCCATGATGCTCTCCGTCGAAGGCGGCCACCTGACACCGACGCTCAAGGTCAAGCGCCGGGTCGTGGAAAAGGAGTTCGCCGACACCATCGAGGCGCTGTACGCGGAATGACAGGGGGAAGAGAGCTCAGGAGCCCGGGATCAGAAGCTGGAAGATGATGCAATGGGGTCTGGGTGTGTCCCGGACCGGTTTCCCTCACCTGTTGCAACCGACATGGCACGCCAGCCACGCCGCTTCGCGCCATGCCTGGCGCACCGATCGAACAGGCCGTGGGGCTCGCGCCCCACGGCCTGTCCATCCCATGTCTCCCAACGACCTCTACTTCACCTGCACCTTGATGGAGCGGGGCTTGCTCTCTTCCCGCTTGGGCAGGGTCAGCTGCAGCACGCCGTTGTTGAACTGCGCCTTGACCTTGGTGGCATCGACATTCCGCGGCACCTGGAAGGCGCGCTCGAAGACACCGTAGGCGCGCTCCACTCTGTGCCAGGTTTCACCCTCGCGGGTTTCTTCCAGCTTCCGCTCGCCGCGGATGGTCAGCACACCGTTCTCCACCGTCACATCCACGTCCTCGGCGTTGAAACCGGGAAGCTCCGCGTGGATCTCGATGGCGTCGTCCGTCTCGCGGATGTCCACGGGGGGCACCCAGCTCCCCCGCACCGACTCGCGCGCCATACGCCCCCCGAAGAGCTCGTCCACCAGCCGCGTCATGTCCTCGGAAACACGAGCCATCTCTCGAACGGGATCCCATTTCGTCATCCGTACCATGGTTCTGTCCTCCCTTCATGGTTTCCCGGGTCTCTGCCCGACAATGACAGTATAAAATCTGCGTGTCATCTTGTCAAGCCCTTGACTCTCACGCCTTCATCTCCTTGAGTATGCTCCACTCATATTCTGAGAATCCCAAGCTCCCGGGGTCCCTCTTCCCGCACACCACCAGGTGCCCCGGAAGACGGCGCAGGTCGAAGACGCTCCGGCCGGGCGCGAAAGGGTGGTCCC
>JAADFK010000207.1 GCA_013152925.1 Acidobacteriota bacterium
CCCCGATTGCGATGGAGCGCGGGTTGCGCTTCGCGATTCGGGAGGGCGGCCGCACGGTGGGCGCCGGTTCCATCACCGAGATCCTGGAGTAATTCATCATGCCGCGAGATACTGTTCACCTTCAATGTACCGAGTGCAAGCGGCGGAACTACTCCGGCTCGCGCAACAAGAAGCAGCAGACGACGAAGCTTCAGCTGAAGAAGTACTGTCCCTTCTGCCGCCGGCACACACTGCACAAAGAGGTGTAACCAACCATGGGTGCAGGCCAGTAGCTCAATTGGTAGAGTCCCGGTCTCCAAAACCGGTTGTTGGGGGTTCGAGTCCCTCCTGGCCTGCCATTTTTCCCTGATGGGAGTCGATCTTCATGGAGTGGTGGCAACGAACCAAGACGTTCCTTCGGGAGGTCATCGCCGAGACGAAGAAGGTGACGTGGCCGACGAAGCAGGAGGTGATCAACACGACGACCGTGGTGATCATCGCCTCCTTCATCTTCGGCATCTACCTGTATCTCTGCGATCTCTCCTTCTACAAACTGGTGAATTCGGTCTTTTCCGTCTTCCACGTTTTCACGTCGTAACTGAGGGGAACCATCGATGGCCAAGCAGTGGTACATCATCCACACCTATTCGGGCTTCGAGGATCGCGTCAAGAAGACCCTGGCGCAGCGCATCGAAGCGCTGGGTATGCAGGAGCTCTTCGGCGAGATCGAGGTACCCACGGAAACGGTCGTGGAGATGAAGAACGGGAAGCGGCGCGAGGTGCGGCGGAAGTTCTTCCCGGGCTACGTGCTGGTCGAGATGGAGATGACCGACGATGCCTGGCACCTGGTGCGAAACACACCGAAGGTGACGGGCTTCGTCGGCGCTGGCAAGAAGCCCACCCCGCTCTCGGAGGAGGAGGTCAACCAGATCCTCCACCAGTCGGTTGCCACCGAAGAGAAGCCGAGGCCCAAGGAGATCTTCGAGAAGGGTGAGCGCGTCAAGATCTCCGAGGGGCCTTTTGCCACCTTTACGGGTGTTGTCGAGGAGGTCAACCTCGATCGCAGCACCGTCAAGGTGATGGTGACCATCTTCGGCCGGGAAACACCCGTGGAGATGGAATTCCGTCAGGTCCAGAAGCTCACGTAAGGACACAACGATGGCCAAGAAAGTCGTAGGATTCATCAAGCTGCAGCTGCCCGGTGGGCAGGCGACGCCGGCACCTCCGGTCGGTCCCGCCCTCGGTCAGCACGGCCTCAATATCATGGATTTCTGCAAGGCGTTCAACGCCAGGACGCAGAAGCAACAGGGTGTCATCATCCCGGTGGAGATCACGGTCTACGGCGACCGGACCTACAGCTTCATCACCAAGACCCCCCCGGCCTCGTTCCTGCTCCGGCAGGCCGCCGGCATCGCCAAGGGCTCGGGGGTTCCCAACATGGAAAAGGTCGGAACGGTGAGCATGGCGCAGGTCGAGGAGATCGCCAGGACGAAGATGCCCGATCTCAACACGGACTCTCTCGATGCAGCGGTCCAGACGGTGCTCGGCACCGCCCGGTCCATGGGCATCGAGGTCGAAGGTTAAGGAGGCAGCGGATGGGACGCCAAGGCAAGAAGTACCGCGAAGCCTCCGCCGCGATCGAACGGAGGCCCTACACCCTGGAGGAGGCGCTGAGCCTCGTCAAGGACAAGGCCTACGCCAGCTTTGACGAAACGGTCGAAATGGCCCTCAAGCTCGGGGTCAACCCCAAGCATGCCGACCAGATGGTCCGCGGCACGGTGGTGTTGCCCCACGGAACGGGGAAGACGCTCCGCGTTCTCGCCGTCGCCGAGGGCCCGGCCCAGAAGGCGGCCGAGGAGGCAGGCGCCGATTTCGTAATGTCGGCCGAGGATGCCGTCGCCAAGATCCAGGGCGGGTGGCTCGACTTCGATGCGGTGGTCGCCACGCCGGACATGATGCGGACCCTCTCGAAGGTCGGGCGCGTGCTGGGGCCGCGAGGTCTGATGCCGAACCCGAAGTCGGGGACGGTCACGCAGGACATCGCGGCGGCGATCGCTGAGATCAAGGCGGGCCGTGTGGAGTTCCGCGTCGATCGCACGGCGATCATCCATGCGCCGGTCGGCAAGGTCTCCTTCGGGAGCGACAAGCTCCTGGAGAACGCGCGAGCTCTCGTGGATGCCATCGTCAAGGCCAAGCCGGCCTCGGCCAAGGGGCGCTACGTACAAACGGTTCACGTCTGCTCCACCATGGGGCCCGGTGTCCAGGTCGATCTGACGAGCCTGGACGTCAAGTAGGGAGTCGTCATGCTGACACGAGAGCGGAAGAACGAGCAATCGCAGGAGTTGCGCGAAGCCCTGGAGGGCATCAGCACGCTGTTCATCATGGAAAACCGTGGTCTGACGGTCAACGAGGTGAACAAGCTGAGGTCCAAGATCCGGGAGATCGATGCGCGCTACAAGGTTTACAAGAACAGTGTCGTTCGCATGGCTGTGCAAGGTACTCCGCTGGAGGTTCTTTCCGAGCATCTTCTCGGTCCCAACGCCTTCGCCTTCACCGCCGGTGATGGCGTGGCGCTGGCCAAGCTGCTCCGGGACTTCACCAAGGAGAACCCGGCCCTCACATTCAAACAGGCGTACCTCGAAGGACAGGTCCTCGACTCGAGCCAGGCCCTTCAGGTTGCCGAGCTTCCGACGCGGGAGGAGCTGCTGACCAAGCTGGCGTACCTCCTCCAGTCCCCCATGCGTCGCCTGGTCGTGGCCCTCAACGGGCCCATTCAGCAATTGGTTTCGGCCCTGTCCCAGGTCGCCGAGAAGAGAGAATCGTGAGCAACCCCCAAGGAGGATTTGAAAGATGGCCCAGATTGAGCAGATGATCGAGGAGATCAAGGGAATGACCGTGCTCGAGCTCAATGAGCTCGTCAAGGCTCTCGAGGATGAGTTCGGTGTGTCCGCAGCGGCTGCGGCCCCGGTGATGGTCGCCGGCGCGGTCGCCGGCGCCGCTGGCGGCGAGGCCGCTGAGGAGAAGACGGAGTTCGACGTCATCCTCAACTCCATCGGTGACAAGAAGATCAACGTCATCAAGGCAGTCCGTGAGGTGACTTCCCTCGGCCTCAAGGAGGCCAAGGAGCTCGTCGAGAGCGCTCCTGCCAAGATCAAGGAAGGTGTCAGCAAGGAAGAGGCTGAGACCATCAAGAAGAAGTTCGAGGAAGCCGGCGCCCAGGCGGAGATCAAGTAACGATCGACGTGCCACTTTTTCCGGGTTGTACCGAGCCTCGAATGAGGATACGGGGAGCGTGTCACTCCCCGTATCCCTGTTGTTCGCACGGACCCCTGGGTCCGGGTGCGGAAGAGCGGGGAAGCCGGCAGGCGTGCCGGATTCGCCGGCCCTCTCCCGTTCAGCCACGGACGGCTGGACGGGGGGAGCCGCGTATCGGGCGCGGACGCTGATCCGCGATGTGAGGGGCGCCCAGGTGCCCCGCCGATGAACTGAGGAGGACGTGCCCATGAGCACAAGCCCCCGAGAGCGGGTGAATTTTTCCAAGAACCTCTCGACCATTCCGCTTCCCAACCTGATTCAGGTGCAGCGGTCGTCGTACGAGGAGTTTCTCCAGATGGACCTGTTGCCCGAGGAACGCAAGAAAACGGGCCTGCAGGCGGTTCTGGAGGCGATCTTTCCTTTCACGGACTTCCGCGACACCTGCGAGCTCCAGTTCGTCCGGTACGAGATCGGAAACTGGGCCTGCCGTTGCGGCCGCCTGGAGGGGCTCGAGCACCTGCGGCTGACCTGCGAGGCCTGCGGCCAGCGGATCAAGGCGGGTGATCCCCACGACGAATCCGTCGTCTGTCCCCATTGCGGGCGGGCGAACAAGAACGCTGTGAAGACCTGCAGCATCTGCGGCACGCCGGTTGGTCTGCGGCTGACCTTCTCGGCGGACGAATGCCGGGAGCGCGGCATGACCTACGGGGTTCCCCTCCGCCTGGCCTTCCGTCTGGTGACCTTCGATACCGAGGAGGAGGGCGAGCGCCAACTCCGCGATGTCAAGGAGGAGGAGATCTACTTCGGTGAGCTCCCCCTGATGACGAAGACCGGCACTTTCATCATCAACGGGACGGAGCGGGTCATCGTCTCCCAGCTTCACCGCTCACCCGGCGTCTTCTTCACCATGGAGGGCCCCAACCACTACCTGGCCAAGGTGGTGCCCTACCGGGGCTCGTGGATCGAGTTCGAGTACGACTCCAAGCAGATCCTCTGGGTGCGGATCGACCGGAAACGCCGTCTGCCGGGAACCGTCT
Source organism: Acidobacteriota bacterium (assembly GCA_013152925.1). Classification (GTDB taxonomy): domain Bacteria; phylum Acidobacteriota; class Thermoanaerobaculia; order Thermoanaerobaculales; family Sulfomarinibacteraceae; genus JAADFK01. Next base: position 4,272 of record JAADFK010000207.1, read on the forward strand.
TTCTGCGGGCGCTCAACGAGGGGCTGGAGACCGACAGCGACATCCTGCGGGCGTTCTACACGGTCTTCGATGCCAAGTTGACCAGGGGTAAACAGACGGCGACCCTGGCCCTGGACCGCCGGATCATCGACATCGAGGAGCAACGCCAGAAGGCGCTGCGCTTCCGCAAGGTCTCGCTCCCGGCCCTCTTTGCGGGATTGGTCCTGGACGACTCCATGAAGAAGCGCCTGGAGAAGGCGACGGTGGAGAAGCCCGCCCGTGTGGGCGTCTCCCGGGAGGATCTGATCGGCGCCGTTCTCGTCAGCGAGATCGTGGACGCGGAGACCGGCGAGGTGCTCGCGCCAGCGAACTCCAGGGTGACCGAGGAGCTCCTGGCCATGGCCGAGGAGGCCGGCGTCATGACGCTTAGCCTGGCCTTCCCGGACTGGGACCCGGTCGGCGAGATTCTCCACCAGACGCTGGAGAAGGACACGAGCAGCGATCTGATGGAAGCGCGGATGGAGATTTACCGCCGCCAGCGCCCCGGCGATCCCCCGACCGAGGAGTCGGCCACGACCCTGTTCAACGGCCTGTTCTTCGACTCTCGAAGGTACGACCTGTCCTCGGTAGGACGCTTCAAGTTCAACGCCAAGCTTGGGCTCGACAAGCCGCTGGACCACCGGATCCTCGATGTGGAGGACTTCCTGACCCTGGTCCGGTACCTCCTGCAGCTTCACCGGGACTTCGGCCGTGTCGACGACATCGACTCGTTGGCCAACCGGCGCGTCCGTACGGTGGGAGAGCTCCTGGAGAGCCAGTTCCGGATCGGCCTGGTCCGCATGGAGCGCGCCATCAAGGAGAAGATGTCCATCCATCCGGACATCGACTCGGCCATGCCGCGGGACCTGGTCAACTCCAAGCCCGTCATCGCGTCGGTGGACGAGTTCTTCGGCTCGTCGCAGCTCTCGCAGTTCATGGACCAGACCAACCCCCTCTCGGAGGTTACCCACAAGCGCCGGCTCTCGGCCCTGGGACCGGGTGGCCTGTCGCGGGAGCGGGCGGGTTTCGAGGTTCGTGACGTCCACTCGACGCACTACGGGCGCATCTGCCCCATCGAGACCCCCGAGGGTCCCAACATCGGACTGATCTCCTCGCTCTCCTGCTACGCGAGGCTCAACCCCATGGGGTTCATCGAGTCGCCCTACAAGAAGGTCGAGAAGGGCCGCGTGCTCGAGCACATCAAGATCACCCAGGTGGGCGAATCGGACTTCGAGCTGGGGCAGGTGGTGCTCAAGAGCGAGTTCGAGAAGGCCAACGCACGGCTCGCCAAGGCCGGGAAGTTGGAAGCCTGGGGCGAGCCCTTCGCCTTCTACCTCCCCGCATGGGAGGAGGAGCGCCTCAACATCGCCCAGGCCAACGCCAGGGTGGACAAGGACGGCAACCTGGTGGACGACAAGGTGATCGCCCGGTCCGGCGGCGAGTTTCTCCTGATCGACCGGGAGCAGGTGGATTACATCGACGTTTCACCTCGCCAGGTTGTTTCCGTCGCCGCCGCCCTGATCCCATTCCTGGAGCACGACGACGCCAACCGGGCCCTGATGGGTTCCAACATGCAGCGCCAGTCCGTTCCCCTGGTCCGTCCCGAGGCGCCCATCGTCGGTACGGGGATGGAGCGGATCGTCGCCCAGGACTCCGGCGCCGTGGTCATCTGCCAGCGTTCCGGCATCGTCGACAAGGTCGACGCCCAGCGGATCATCGTCCGCGTCGAGGGCGAGGGCGAGGGTGACTTCGGTGCGGACATCTACCAGCTGACCAAGTTCCGCCGCTCCAACCAGAACACCTCGATCAACCAGAAACCCATCGTCGAGGAAGGCCAGCGGGTGACCAAGGGGCAGGTCCTGGCGGACGGTCCCAACACCGACCAGGGTGAGCTGGGTCTGGGCCGCAACGTGCTGGTGGCCTTCATGCCGTGGCGTGGTTACAACTACGAGGACGCCATCCTGGTCTCCGAGAAGTTGGTCCGGGAGGACTACTACACCTCCATCCACATCGAGGAGCTCGAGACCTCGGCACGGGATACCAAGCTCGGCGCCGAGGAGATCACGCGCGACATTCCCAACGTGGCCGAGTCGGCGCTCGCGCAGCTGGACGAGGCCGGCATCATCCACATCGGCGCGCAGGTCAAGCAGGGCTCGATCCTGGTCGGCAAGGTGACGCCGAAGGGCGAAACACAGCTGACGCCGGAGGAAAAGCTCCTCCGCGCCATCTTCGGTGAGAAGGCCGGCGATGTCCGGGACGCCTCCCTGAGGTGCCCGCCGGGGATCGAGGGCGTCGTCGTCGGTGTGCAGGTCTTTGCCCGCAAGGGCGCCGAGAAGGACGTGCGGCAGCTGGCCATCGAGGCCGAGGAGATCGAGCGGATCCGCAAGAACTCCGAGGACGAGAAGCGGATCATCCTCGAGGTCCGGGATTCCAAGATCGTCAAGCTTCTGACCGGCGTCAAGGTGACGGCCGACGTGGTCACCGCCTCGGGCGAGCTGGTCGCCAAGAAGGGCTCGAAGCTGAGCGAGGAGGCGATCCGCCGCCTCAAACGCGCCGAGCTGATTGGCCTGCCCGTCAAGGATGCCGTCCTTCTGGACAAGGTCCGGCTGCTGATCCGCCAGGCGGAGTCCCAGATCGAGGTTCTCGACCAGCTCAACGAGGAGCGGATCGAGCTGCTTCGCCAGGGCGACGAGCTCCCGCCGGGCGTCATCAAGCAGGTCAAGGTTTTCATCGCCATGAAGCGGAAGCTCCAGGTGGGCGACAAGATGGCCGGCCGGCACGGCAACAAGGGCGTCATCTCGAACATCCTCCCCGAGGAGGACATGCCCTTCCTGCCCGACGGCACCTCCATCGAGATCGTTCTCAACCCGCTGGGCGTGCCCTCCCGCATGAACGTCGGCCAGATCCTCGAGACCCACCTGGGGTGGGCCGGCCAGGAGCTGGGCCTCCGGTTCGCCACCCCGGTGTTCGAGGGAGCGACGGAGGAGGAGATCCACGAGATGCTGGAGCGGGCGGGCCTTCCCGTCGACGGCAAGAGCCTGCTGTACGACGGGTTGACCGGTGAGCCCTTCGAGCAGCGGATCACCGTCGGCTATATCTACATGCTCAAGCTGTCCCACCTTGTGGACGACAAGATCCATGCACGGTCCATCGGACCCTACTCCCTGATCACGCAGCAACCGCTGGGCGGCAAGGCCCAGTTCGGCGGCCAGCGGCTGGGAGAGATGGAGGTCTGGGCACTGGAGGCCTACGGCGCCGCCAACACCCTCCAGGAGCTTCTGACCGTGAAGTCCGACGATGTGGAGGGCCGGGCCAAGGTCTACGAGGCCATCGTCAAGGGCCAGGTTCCCGAGGAACCGGGCCTGCCCGAGTCCTTCAACGTGCTGGTACGAGAGCTGCAGGCGCTGGCGCTGGACGTCGAGCTTCTGCAGCAGGACGACGAGTGAGAGGGGGCAGGAATACCATGGAGCGATCGACCTTCAGCGAGGCCCGTACCTTTTTCGAAAAGCCCAAGCCCCTGAACGACTTCAACGCCATTCGGCTGGGACTGGCCAGCCCGGAGAAGATCCGTTCGTGGTCCCACGGCGAGGTCACCAAGCCCGAGACCATCAACTACCGGACCTTCAAGCCGGAACGCGACGGCCTGTTCTGCGCCAAGATCTTCGGTCCCGTGACGGACTGGGAGTGCCTCTGCGGCAAGTACAAGCGGATGAAGTACCGCGGCGTCGTCTGCGACAAGTGCGGCGTCGAGGTGACCAAGTCCAAGGTGCGCCGCGAGCGCATGGGCCACATCGAGCTGGCGGCTCCCGTGTCCCACGTCTGGTTCTTCAAGGGGTTGCCCTCCCGTATCGGTCTGCTGCTGGACATGACGGTCCGTTCCCTGGAGCGAGTCCTCTACTTCGAGGCCTACGTGGTCGTTGATCCCGGGGATACCAACCTGGAGCTCAAGCAGGTCCTGACGGAGGAGGAGTACCGGGAGGCCAAGGAGGAGTTCGGCGAGGCCTTCGTCGCTCAGATGGGCGCCGAGGCCGTTCGCCAGCTCCTGGAGTCCCTCGATCTGGACGAGATGGCCGCCGAGCTGCGCATGCTGATGCGGACCGAGACCTCCTCGGTACGGCGTCAGAAGGCCGCCAAGCGCCTCAAGCTGGTGGAGGCATTGCGGCGTTCGGGCAACCGGCCCGAGTGGATGATCCTCGAGGTCATTCCCGTCCTGCCGCCGGAGCTCCGTCCCCTGGTGCCGCTCGATGGCGGCCGCTTCGCCACCTCCGACCTCAACGATCTCTACCGGCGCGTCATCAACCGGAACAACCGGCTGAAGAAGCTGCTCGACCTCAGGGCGCCCGAGGTGATCGTCCGGAACGAGAAGAGGATGCTTCAGGAGGCGGTGGATGCCCTCTTCGACAACGGCCGCCGGGGCCGCGTCATCAAGGGCTCCAACAACCGGCCGCTCAAGTCGCTTTCGGACAACCTCAAGGGCAAGCAGGGCCGCTTCCGGCAGAACCTCCTGGGCAAGCGCGTCGACTATTCCGGCCGCTCGGTCATCGTCGTCGGCCCGGATCTCAAGCTCCACCAGTGCGGCCTTCCCAAGAAGATGGCCCTGGAGCTCTTCAAGCCCTTCGTGTACCACGAGCTGGAGAAGCGGGGTCTGTCGAGCACCATCAAGATGGCCAAGGAGCTCGTGGATCAGCAGACCCCCGAGGTCTGGGACGCCCTGGAAACGGTCATCAAGGAGCATCCGGTGCTCCTCAACCGTGCCCCAACCCTTCACCGCCTTGGCATCCAGGCCTTCGAGCCGGTGCTCGTGGAGGGCAAGGCGATCAAGATCCACCCCCTGGTCTGTGCCGCCTACAACGCCGACTTCGACGGTGACCAGATGGCCGTCCACCTTCCCCTCTCACCCAAGGCACAGCTGGAGGCGCATATCCTGATGCTGGCCTCCGAGAACATCCTCTCGCCGGCCTCCGGCAAGCCCCTGGCCGTGCCCTCCCAGGACATGGTCATCGGGGTCTACTACCTGACCACGGAGAACCCCTTCGCCCAGGGATCCGGCAAGGTCTTCTCCAATTTTGACGAGGTTTTCCTGGCCCATGCCGCCGGCGTCGTCGGCACCCAGGCACCCATCCAGATCCGGTACAGCGGGGAGCTGATCGACCTGGTGGCCCAGGGCGGCAGTCAGGATCTGCTGCACGCCGACGTCATCGAGGTGCAGAGCATGCTCCTGGAGACCACCGTCGGCCGGGTGCTCTTCAACCAGCAGCTCCCCGAGGGCATGCCCTTCATCAACGGGCAGCTCAAGAAGAAGGGTATCCAGAGCCTGGTGGGCTATTCGATCATGCGGCGCGGTCACGAGGTGACCGTCGAGCTCCTGGACCGTCTCAAGGAGATCGGCTTTGCCAACGCCACCCGTTCCGGCCTGTCCTTCGGCGCCGACGACATGTTGATTCCGGAGAGCAAGCAGGAGCTGCTCGATGCGGCGTACAAGGAGGTCGAGGAGGTCGAACGCCAGCGTGCGGCGGGCCTGATCACGGCCGGCGAGCGGCACAACAAGATCATCGACATCTGGCACCGGGTCACCGAGCACGTGGCCAAGGACATGTTCGCCCGGATGTCCGAAATCGACCCGGAGACCGGAGAGTTCAACCCGATCTTCATGATGGCCGACTCCGGCGCCCGTGGCTCCAAGGAGCAGGTCCGGCAGCTGGCCGGCATGCGCGGTCTGATGGCCAAGCCCTCGGGCGAGATCATGGAGACGCCGATCACGGCCAACTTCCGCGAGGGGCTCTCCGTGTTGCAGTACTTCATCTCGACCCATGGGGCCCGCAAGGGCCTGGCCGACACCGCCCTCAAGACGGCGGACTCCGGGTACCTGACCCGCCGCCTGGTGGACGTGGCCCAGGACGTCATTGTCGTGGAGCACGACTGCGGCGCCGAGGAGGGCATCGAGGTGACCGCCATCATGGAGGGTGGCGAGATCCTCGAGCAGCTGCGCGACCGCGTCGTGGGCCGTGTGGCCTCGGAAGATATCTTCGATCCCCTGGAGGGCGCCCTGATCTGCGCCGCCAACCAGGAGATCACCGAGGAGCTGGCCAACCAGATCCAGGAGGCCGGCATCGAGCGGGTCAAGATCCGCTCGGCCCTGACTTGCCGTACGGACCGCGGCGTCTGCCAGCTGTGCTACGGCCGGATGCTGGCGCGCGGCCGTCTCGTGGAGATCGGCGAGGCCGTCGGCATCATCGCGGCCCAGTCCATCGGTGAGCCGGGCACGCAGCTGACCATGCGGACCTTCCACTACGGTGGCACGGCGACGCGGGGCGGCGAATCCTCCCGCCACGTGGCCTCCCACGCGGGCACCATCAAGTACCTCAACGTGGCCACCGTCATCAACAAGGAAAAGCAGCGCGTGGCCATTTCCCGTTCGGGCAAGCTGGTCATCGTCGATGGCAAGGGGCGTGAGAAGGAGCGCTACTCGGTGGCCTACGGCTCCCACCTTCTCGTGGAAGATGGTGAGACCGTGGAGCCCGGGACGCCCCTGGTCGAGTGGGACGCCTTCACCTCGTCCATCCTGACGGCCATCTCCGGCACGGTGGAGTTCGTCGATCTCGTGGAGGGCGAGAACGTCCGCGAGGAGATTGACAAGCTGACCGGTCACGCCCACAAGATCGTCATCGAGCCGCTGGGCTCGGGCAAGCGTATTCCGACCATCGTCGTCAGCTCCAAGAATGGCGAGGAGCGGCGCTACCAGCTGCCCATCGGCTCGCACCTGACGGTCAACGAGGGCGACGAGGTGGCGTCGGGCGACGCTCTGGCGAAGATCCCGCGGGAGATGTCGAAAACAAAGGACATCACCGGCGGCCTGCCGCGCGTGGTGGAGCTCTTCGAGGCGCGCAAGCCCAAGGAGCCGGCGGTGGTCTCCGAGATCGACGGCATCGTTCGGATCACCGAGCCCGTCCGCGGCCAGCGGCGCATTCTCGTCGAGGGCGACGGCGAGGAGCGGCGCGAGTACACTATTCCGCGGTATGCCCACGTCTCCGTTCAGGAGGGCGAGTTCATCCAGGCGGGCGATCCCCTGACCGAGGGGCCCATCAACCCCCACGACATCCTCTCGATTCTGGGCGAGAAGGAGCTCCAGCGGCACCTGGTGGACAAGATCCAGGAGGTCTACCGCTCCCAGGGTGTGACCATCAACGACAAGCACATCGAGGTGATGGTCCGGCAGATGATGCGTTTCGTGAAGGTCGTCAATCCGGGCGACACGGACTTCCTGCTCGATCAGCAGGTTCCGCGCTACCTCTTCGAGCGCGAGAACGAGCGTGTCATCGCCGCCGGCGGCGAACCCGCCACGGCCAAGTCGCTCCTGCTGGGCATCACCAAGGCCTCCCTGGCCACCGAGTCCATGATCTCGGCGGCCTCCTTCCAGGAGACCACCCGCGTGCTGACCGAGGCGGCCGTGGCCGGCAAGGTGGACAACCTGCACGGACTCAAGGAGAACGTCATCGTCGGCCGGCTGATCCCGGCGGGAACGGGAACGCCCAGGTACCGCCGCACCATCATCGATCCCGTGCCCGAGGAGGAGATGGAGGTCGAGGAGGAGCACGACGATCTCTACCGCGAGATGAGCGACGCCGCCGCCGTCATCCTCGACGCCAAACCGGAGAGCTGAGCGGACCGGATCCTCGGTCCCAACGGAAATGATCGGCGGCCCTTCGGGGCCGCCCTTTTCTTCGATGTGTCCGGGGCCGAGGGATCGAGCATCTCCCGCGGTCTGTACTCCATCTCTGGAACCGCTCTCTGGCGTACCTTCCAACGTGGAGAGGTCCTTTTGCAAACCCGGGGTCGCAAGGATGTGCGGCGGACGGCGATGCCTTCACGGGTGGCTACGGCCCCGGCGGCATACTCCGTCCCGGAAGGGAGCGGAAGCAAAAGCACGAGATGCAGAACGATTCTTCATCCTCCCACGCAGTACTGGCGAGGGGCGCGGCGGTCTTCCTCGCGCGGCGCCGGACGGCCATCGCTCTGGCGGTCCTGGCCGTTGTCGGTCTCCTCGAAGCCTCTCGGCGGATCATGCCTGGACGCGACGGCTCTCAAGCCCGCGGCGTTGTTGCTGATCGGTCTTGCCGCTGGTTTCATCCTGCGTTCTTTCCTGCCGTCCATTCCCGGGCTTCGTATGCTCGCCCTCGTGGCACGTGGCGGGGCGGTGCTGGGTTTGGGTCTTGGAATACTTGGCCTTGAAGCTGAGGAACGGCAACTATACGATGCCGTGCGGAGGCGTCTCCGTTGATCTCAACCAGCCGTTCCGAGGGATCGCCGTCACGAGGAGGGCGAGTCAAGGTCGTTTTCGTGTGTGGGTGGGGACGGAGCGGTACGACGATCCTCGATCGGCGTCTCGGACAGGCCGGGGGCTTCGTCTCCTGCGGTGAGATCCGGTACGTCCGGGAAGGCCGCCGGATGGCGATCTGGCTGGCGGCCTACCTGACGGCCATGCTTGTCAACGCCAGCTTCGATGTCTATATCGAGAACCCCATGGGTGGCGTGTGGCTCTGGGCGCTCGTGGGCGCCGCCCTGGTGCTGACCTCACGGCCGCCGGAGGGACAACGATGAGGGTGCTGGTCGTCCACGAGTCATACCAGAACCCGGGCGGCGAGGACCTCAGCACCGGGGAGGAGATTCTCCTGCTCCGCTCCCACGGTCACGAGGTGATCGAGTACCGGCGGCATAACCGGGACGTGGCCCGGTACGGTGCGATCGCCCTCGGCATGACGACGATCTGGAGCCCCCGATCCTACCGGGATATCTTCGATCTGGTCCGCCGGGAGCGTCCCGGTATCGTCCACTTCAACAACACGTTTCCGCTGATCTCTCCCTCGGCGTTCTGGGCGGCGAAGCGGGCCGGGGCGGGTGTGGTGCTGACCCTTCACAACTTCAGGCTGGCCTGCCCGAACGCCCTTCTCTACCGCGGGGGAGGGGTCTGCGAGGACTGTATCGGATGGACCCTGCCGTTACCCGGGATCGTGCGTGGCTGTTACAGGGGGAGCCGTCCGGCGAGCTTGGCGGCGGGCGCCATGCTGGCCGCTCACCGTGCGCTCGGCACCTGGCGGAGGGTGGTGGATCGCTTCATCGCCCTGAGCTCGTTCCAGCGGGCCAAGCTCGTCACGGCCGGTTTGCCGGAGGATCGGGTGGTGGTGCGGCCCAACTTCCTCTCCCGGGATCCCGGCATGGGCCCGGGCGACGGCGGTTTCGGGCTCTTCGTGGGACGTCTGGTGGCGGCGAAGGGAATCCGAACGCTTCTCGAGGCTTGGAACCGTTATTCTCCCGGCATGCCGTTGAAGGTGGTGGGGGACGGTCCTTTGGCGAAGGAAGTGGCCCGTGCTGCGGCGGGCAACGCCGCGGTGGAGCACCTGGGCCCCCGGCCGGGCGAGCATGTGACGGCCCTGATGCAAAGGGCTGCATTCCTGGTTTTCGCCTCGGAATGTTACGAGGGGTTGGGCAGGACGATCGTGGAGGCCTTCGCCGCGGGCCTTCCCGTGGTGGCCTCCCGGGTGGGCTCGGCGGCCGAGGTCGTGGTGGACGGACGAACGGGCCTGCACTTCCGGCCGGGCGATCCCGCGGATCTGGCGCAGGCGGCACGGAGGATGGTCTGCGATGCCGCCCGGAGGGAGACGATGCGGGTGCGGTGCCGAAAGGAGTACGTGCGGAGATACTCGGCCGAAGCGGCTCATTCGCGGTTGATGGAGATCTACGGCGAGGCTCTGGAGAATGCGCCTTCCGGAGGGATGTCCCGATGACCCGGCGGGACATCCTCGGCGTCTCGATCTCCGCCGTGAACCTCGATGAGGCGGTCGAGCGGGTGGCTTCGTGGATCGAGGAGGGACGCCCCAACTACGTCTGTGTCACGCCGGCCCACGGCGTCATGGATGCGCGTTCGGATCCGGAGCTTCTGGAGATCTTCAACGGGTCGGGGATGACGACGCCGGACGGCATGTCCATCGTCTGGATTCTCAAGCTCCTCGGACACGGATGTGTGTCCCGTGTCTACGGACCGGACTTGATGCTGGCCGTGTGTCGGGCCGGTGTCGAGCGGGGCTGGCGGCACTTCCTCTACGGAGGTGCCGGGGGTGTGGCGGAGGAGTTGGCCGGCGCCCTCTCTGGACGGATTCCCGGCCTGAACGTGACGGGAACCTATACCCCGCCGTTCCGGGAGCTGACACGGGCCGAGGAGGAGGAGGTCTCCCGGGCCATCGAGGTCTCCGGGGCCGACATCGTCTGGGTCGGCATCAGCACCCCGAAGCAGGAGCGGTGGATGGCGGCCCACGTGGGGCGGGTGACCGCCCCGGTGCTGATCGGTGTGGGGGCCGCCTTCGACTTCCTCTCGGGACGCAAGGCCCAGGCGCCGCGATGGATCCAGCGCTCCGGCCTGGAGTGGCTCTTTCGCCTGGCCAGCGAGCCCAGACGCTTGTGGCCCCGCTACCGGCGTTACCCACGTTTCGTGGTGCTGGTGACATGGCAGCTGCTGACACGGCGGTGGGCCCGGAGAGGGGAGGAGGAGGCCGGATAATGCCAGAATCGCCGCGAAGACCTGTTCTCGATGCCCGTGACCTGCCCGGCGTCTTGCTGAAGCTCCGGACGATCTGCGGAGCCCGGTGATGACCACGACGCAAGCCCCCCTTCGAGGCCAACCACGGTGGGTGTCGCTCCTGCGAATGGCCGTTCTGATGGCGAGTGATCTCGCGGCCGTTGCCCTGTCGTGCTTCATGGCCTACCTGCTCTGGGCCCACCCCGTGCGCCACCAGAGCCTGGCCATGTACCGGCCGCTGTTCCCGCTGGTGTTGCTCTTTCCGCTGAGCTACCTCCAGGCGGGACTCTACCCCGGCTTCGGCCTGGGAGCGGTGGAAACCCTCCGGCTGTTGAGCGTCCGGACCAGCTTCGTCTTCGTGGCCGTGGCGGCCATGACCTTCGCGCTCAAGCTCTCCGACGTGTTCTCGAGGATGACGGTGGCGATCGCGTGGGGTCTGTCGCTCGCCACGGTGCCGCTGCTCAGGTACCTGGTGCTCGGGCTCGTACGCCGCCTGGCCTGGTGGGCGGAGCCCGTGCTGATCATCGGCTGCGCCTCCATCGTCCGTTCCTTGACGGGTTCTCTGAGCCGCTCCATGTCCATCGGGTACCGGCCGGTGGCTCAGCTGCTGGTGGCGGATGAGGAAGCGGCGGGCCATGTGGGTGTCCTGCCGGTTCTGGGCACACTGGAGGATGCGCCGGCCGTGGCCTCCCGGGGGTTCAATGTGGCGCTGATCGCGGAGGAGCAGGAGGATCGCCACTGGAAACTTCTCGAGTACGTCCACCAGTATTTCCGCCATGTGATCGTCCTGCGTCCGGTGGGGGGCACGCCGTTGTTCGGAGTGACCGTGCGAAACTTCGGTGACGTATTCGGCCTGGAGTTCACCAACGAGCTCCTCAAGAGACGCAACCGTATCGTCAAGAGAACGGTGGACGTGTTCCTGGGGTCGGTGGGTCTCGTGGCCGGCATTCCGGTGATGGCGCTGGCGGCCCTGGGTGTGCAGCTGTTCAGCCGGGGGCCGGTCTTCTTCGTCCAGGAGCGGGAGGGACTCGGCGGCCGGACGATCCGCGTGTGGAAGCTCCGGACCATGGTTCCCGGGGCCGAGCGGCGGCTGCGCGAGCATCTGGCGGCGGACCGGGAAGTACAGCGGGAGTGGGAGGGGAGCTTCAAGCTCCGCCGGGATCCACGCCTGGTGCCGGTGGTCGGCCGTCTCCTGCGGCGCTTCAGCATTGACGAGCTGCCACAGCTCGTCAACGTCGTCCGGGGCGACATGAGTCTCGTGGGCCCGCGTCCCTTCCCCCCCTACCATCTGCGGCGTTTTTCGCCGGGTTTCCGCAACCTCCGCCGGCAGGTCCGGCCCGGCGTGACGGGGTTGTGGCAGGTGCTGGGCCGCGGTCGAGGCGGTCTGGCGGACCAGGAGGCCCTGGATACCCACTACATTCGCAACTGGTCCCTGTGGATGGATCTCTACGTCATGGCCAAGACGGTGGTTGCTGTGCTGGGGGGCCGGGGCGCCTTCTGAGGCGGGGAACGGACCGCGAGAACCGGTTCCGGGAGCGGCAGCGTCTTCTGCAGGGCATGGGGGCGGGGCCGCCCGGAGGGTGATGGAAACCCCGGCTCATCCGAGGGTCGGCAGGGATCGGGAGATGTCAACCGGCCGTGCCGGCATGGTGTTCGAGGAACCACCGGTAGGTGGAGGCAATCCCCTCCTCCAAACCGGTCGAGTGACGCCATCCCAGGTCGTGCAGGCGCGTCACGTCCAAGAGCTTGCGGGGCATGCCGTCGGGTTTCGTCGTGTCCCAGACGAGCCTGGCGGGAGGGTGGACGATGTCGCGGATCTTCTCCGCCAGCTCGCGGATGCTGAGATCCTCGCCGGTCCCCACATTGATGTGATCCTCCTCGTCCCAGTTTCTCATGACGAAGAGGCATGCGTCGGCCAGGTCGTCCACGTGCAGGAGCTCCCTGCGCGGCGAGCCGCTGCCCCAGACGATGACCTCGTTCCGGCCCGCGATCCTGGCCTCGTGGAACTTTCGGATCAGAGCGGGTAGGACGTGGGAGGATTCGAGATCGAAATTGTCGTTGGGCCCGTAGAGGTTGGTTGGTATGGCGGAGATGAAGCTCGAGCCGTACTGCCGGCGGTAGGCCTGGCACAGCTTGATACCGGCGATCTTGGCGATGGCATAGGGTTCGTTTGTGGGCTCCAGGGGGCCTCCGAGGAGGTACGCCTCCTTCATGGGCTGGGGGCAGTTCCGCGGGTAAATGCACGAGGAACCCAGGTAGAGGAGCTTGCCGACGTCGAAACGGTGGGCGGCATGGACCACGGTGGCATGGATCATCATGTTGTCATAGATGAACTCGGCGGGCCGGGTGGTATTCGCCCAGATGCCGCCGACCGTTCCGGCGACCAGGAATACGTACTCGGGACGGTTGGCCCGGAACCAGTCGTTGACGGCCGCCTGGTCACGCAGGTCGAGCTGGTCCCGGGTGGCCGTCAGGATGTTGGTAAAGCCCTCGCGTTCGAGCCGGCGGACGATGGCCGAGCCGACGAGACCGCGGTGGCCCGCCACGTAGATCCGCACCTTCGGGTTGGAGAGGGCCATGTCCACAGCCTCCAGGTTGACATGATAGCGTCGCGCGCCATCAGGCCGGGCCGGAGCTCATGACCCGGGCCAGGTGACGCGCGGCGGGGGGGTAGCCGGGATGGATCTCGAGCGCCTTCCGCCACATGCGGATCGCCTCGGACCGGTGTCCGGTCCGCTCCAGCATCAGGGCAAGACGGTCGAGGGCCAGCACGTTGAAGGGACTGTCCTCCACGGCCTGTCGCAGGTCCTGGAGCGCCAGCTCGTTCCTGTTCAGGGCACCCAGGGCAACGCCCCGGTAGAGCCGGATCGGAAAGCCGCTGCGGTCCACGGAGTACCACCCGAGCTGGACCTGGTCGAGCTCCCGGACGGCCCTCCGGAAGTGTTTCGAGCTGAGGGCCCCGTAGCCTTCCTTGACCCACGCCTCGCTCCGGAGGCGGATCATCCCGAGGACCATGGATGCGGTCACCAGAGACAATGCGAGCAGTGTGAGCCCGAGGACCGTACCGTGGCCCATGTCGCGCCGCCCTGGCGAGAGCCGGTTCCGGAGCCCGTAGACCATGGCGAGAGTGGCCGTCAACAGGACCGAAAGGGCGATGCGTTCGCTGGGGAAGCTGAAGAACGAGAAGCTCAAATAAGCCGTCTGCGCCCAGAAGAGGGCGGCGGCGAGCGCGGAGGTGGAGAAGTCCTCCGTTTCCAATATGGCACGGACGGTCCACCACAGGAAGAGCCCCGCCAGCGCCAGGGAGATGGCGAGCCCGACGACACCCCGTTCCGTCAGGATCCACACGTAGTCGTTGTGGGGCCTTCTGGGGCTCTTCCACAGGTCGCGCATCATCTCCCGGTTGCCGGCGTACTTCGGGAAGACGATCCGCCAGTTGGTCGGGCCCACCCCGAGCAGAGGATGGTCACGGGCCATCTCGAGGCTGCGGCGCCACAGGAAGATCCTGCCCCCGGCACTCCCGTGCAACGGTTTCGACAGCGTGTGGAGCCGGGAGAGCAGGGCGGTACGGCCGGAGTGCCCCAGGAGGACGGGGAGCACAATCACGATGATCAGCAGGGCGACGGCTGAGATCCGCAACATCCGCCCGAGGGACCTTCGCCACTGGCCGCCCCGCCTGGCTGCCGCCACGGACCAGAGGCCCAGCGTGGCGAGGAAACCGAGCACGACGGCCACCCACACGGAGCGTGCCATGAGCAGGGTGATCAGTACCAGCGCGAGGGGGACGGTCCCGAGGGAAACCACCCGGGCAAGGCCACGCCGTATGACCGCGCCGAGGGCGGCGAAGGGCAGTGTCAGAGCTACCGCCTGGGCGAGGAGGTTCCGGTGCGCCATGGGGCCCTTGACGGCGTAGGTGATCCTCGGTGTCCATCCGTGGGCTTCCACGGCGTGCGCAAGCTGGACCAGCCCGGTCACCGTCAGGGTGAGACAGATGAGGGCCATGAGCCACGCCAGGGTCTCGATCGTGCGGTTGTTTCGGGTCACCACCCAGCCGAGAACGACAAAGAGAACCAGGAACAGGACGAGCCGCGCCCAGCCGAAGAGGGCCTCCGAACGGTTGACGGCCACGAGTGTGCTGGCTCCCGCGGCCAGGACACCCCCCAGCCACAGCACGGTGGCCGGACTGGCCAACACCGTGCCGTCCACGCTTCCTCTCTCCCACAGCAATGAAGCCGCAGCGGCGAGGAGGAAGATGCCGAGCATCGCGGCGACGAAGACGAAGCGTGGCAGGAGCACGGGATCGGCGGTTCGCGGGCTGCGCGCGAGGAACACGCCGACGAGAAGGAGCAGCGTCCAGGCCAAGGGCCCTCCGCTCCGGTTTCTTGACCGCCTGATCTTCGCTCCTGCCATCCCGGGTCCTCCGTGTCGATTCTAGCCCGGATTCTTCATCATCCATCCGCTGCAGGGCAGGAGGCACCATGTCTGGCAGCGCTTTCTCGATTCGTTCGCTCGACGTGCCACCGGCACGCCTGCGCTCGCGAATCTTGCGAGAGCACCACCAGCCACGGCGCCTTCAGCCCTTCGCGACGATGTCTGAGGAATCATCCGGGCTCGCCCGGATTCTTCATCATCCATCTGCTGCAGGGCAGAAGGCACCATGTCTGGCAGCGCTTTCTCGATTCGTTCGCTCGACGTGCCACCGGCACGCCGGCGCTCTCTTCCTCGCCCTGCCGCGAACCCGTTAGACTGGTCCCGGTGCGAAGAGGGAACCGAACGGCGACGGACCGGGTGGAGGGATATGCGGATTCTCTTCTGGAGTGAGCAATTTTGGCCGCAACTGGGCGGCGTGCAGATGATTGCCTATCACCTGCTCAGGGAGCTCTCCCGCAGGGGACACGAGGTGCGAGTCATCAGCCGCCGCGACCACCCGGGGCTTCCGAGACGGCAGACAGCATTCGGGATCCCCGTCTTGAGGTTGGACCACCATGAAAGAGTCGCCGAAGGAGACCTGAACAGTATCGCCTGCGCGGCCGGACAACTCCACGGTGAAGTGCAGGATTTTCGGCCGGACCTCTTCCATATCTTCAGCATCGGCTCCAATCTGCTCTTTCGGGAACGAGTGCCGGCCCTGAAGTCTCTTCCCCTGGTCATGACGTTTCATGGAGAGCTCCGCTCGGAATTCCCTCCCGGATCTCTCCTCCACGGGGCGGTGGATGCCGCCCGGGGGGTGAGCACCTGTTCCCGGGCCGTTCTCTCCTCTCTGACGTCCCGTTTTCCGCAGCATGCTCCCAAGCTCCGTTCGATCCAAAACGGGATCCCCATCCCCGGCGCCCCGCCCGATTCGCCCCACGCCTCGTCCACGCTCCTCTTCGTCGGTCGCCTGGCTCCCGAGAAGGGGGCCGACCTGGCCATCGCCGCCATGCCGGTGCTTGCAGCCGCCGACCCCGACCTCCGTCTCGTTCTGGCCGGCGACGGCTCGGAAAGAGACCGTCTCCAGGGGCAAGCGCGCCGGATCGGCGTTGGCGATCGAGTGCGTTTCCTCGGATGGCAGCCCCCCGCCCGGATTCAGGAGCTCCTGTCCTCCGCCGCCATGCTCCTCATGCCCTCCCGCACGGAGGGACTGGGGATCGCCGCCATCGAAGCCGCCGCCCGGTGCCGTCCGGTCATTGCGAGCCGTGCCGGCGGCATCCCCGAAGTCGTGCTGGACGGTGTGACGGGCCTCCTCGTGGAGCCCGAAAACCCCCGGGCCCTTGCCAACGCGGTCATGGGCCTCCTCGACGACCCCGCCCTCGCCGCCCGGATGGGTCAGGCCGCCTTCGATCACGTGCGGCACCGTTTTTCCATCCAACGGTGTGCCGACGCCTACGAACACTTCTACCGGGCGGCACTGTAGCCCGGGTTCTTCACCATGCCATCCTTGTCCGGATCTGGTCGTACAATTCACGGAAACGCAAGTCGCTCGCTGTTCGATGTGAGGTACGGTATTGTTCGGGATGCGATAGATTTGCGGGTGGAGGTGACGATGTTTGACGATGGGACATGCTTTCGGATCAGCCCGGAGGCTACCGGAAAGATCATCGATGGCGAAGCCGTCATCATCGACCTGGCGACCGGGGTCTACTACAGTCTCAATCCCTCGGGCAGCCGCCTGTGGGAGCTGCTCTCGGCGGGACAGAGCCGAGAGGCCATGGCGGAGCTTCTTTCGGCCGAGTTCGGCATCGGCCGGGACCGGGCCGAGAAGGACCTCGATGCCCTCCTCATTCGCCTGATCGAAGAAGGCCTGGTCGCCCCGGACGATGAGGCACCCGCCGCACCTTCCCAGGTGGCTCCGGGACCAGCCGTCGAGCATGACTACGCCCCCCCGGAGCTCCTGGTCTACCATGATATGGCCGATCTCCTGGCGCTCGATCCTCCCGTCCCCGGCCTGATGCCCGAGGCGTGGGACTACCCGGAAGAGCCCGACCCTCCGGAAGATACGAGTACGTGAAAACGGCTCCGCCTCGCGCCGCGCCCTCGCGACTGGCCCTCGCCCGCTCGGAAGCGGCGTTCCTCCAGGCCTCAAGCGAAGCTCCTGCGGAACACCACAGCGTCCACCTGGAGCTCGGGGGCCTTGCGATCCGGCTCTCGGTGGTGGGCACCACCCTCTGGGAGTACCTGGCGCCTCCGCTGTCCCATCTTGCGAGCCCCCGATCCACCGCGCGACCGGGTCTCACCATCAAGCTCTGGGACGCCGCCCGAACCGGGATTGCCGGCCCCTTCGCCACCCTTCCGGAGATCCTGCCCACCGGCAAGGCCTTCGGCTTCGGCGCCCTGGGCGAGGATCGCCGGGAAGCCGTGGCGGGCTATCAAACCCCGGCGGCCTGCATGCTCCTGGACCGCAAGGGCGGGCTTCTCGCGGGATGGGTCCGGGACCCCCACGCCCTCTCCAGCTACGAAATCGGAAAGCCCCTCCAACCCCTGCTCTTCGCCTGGGCCCGGGACCGGGACATCCTCCCGGTCCATGCGGCGTTGGTCGCTCACCGGGGCCGCGGCGTTCTGCTCGGCGGCCGAGGCGGTTCGGGCAAGTCCACATCGGCCTTGAGCTGTCTGAATGCCGGGTTTCAGTACCTGGGGGACGACTACATCGGGGTGCCGGCTCCCGAAGGCTCACGCTTCGTAGGGCACAGCTTCTACAACACCTCATGGCTCGAGGCCTCCCATGCGCACCGGTTTCCCTGGCTCGCCCCGGCCCTGGCCCAGGGAACGCCCTCGAGGGGAAACAAGCTCTTGATCCGCCCGGATGCACTCTTCGGCCGACGCATGGCCGCTTCGGTTCCGATCCACCTGCTGGTTCTTCCCCGTATCAATGACGGCGAGACCGTGACGCGGGCCTGGAGGATCAGACCGGCCGAGGCTGTCCTCCGGCTGGCGCCCAGCTCCATCCTGCAACTTCCTTTCAACGATCCCCGGCGTCTCCTGGATCGCATGACCGAGCTGGCCCATGCCGTCCCGTGCTACCACCTGGAGCTGGGCACCGATCTCGCCGGCATCCCCCGATCTGTCGAAGGCATCCTGGAGGAGGTTTCATGAAAGGGCCGCTGATCAGCTGCATCATCCCCGTTTTCAACGGTGAGAAGTATCTCGGGGAAGCCATCGAAAGCATCCTGGCCCAGTCGTACAGGCACGTGGAGATCGTGGTTGTGGACGATGGCTCGACGGACCGGAGCCGCGAGGTGGCCGGGAGCTTCGGGCCGCCGGTTCGTTCTCTCCATCAGGAAAACGCCGGGCCGGCCGCCGCCAAGAACACGGGTATCGAGGGGAGTCGTGGGGACTACCTCGCATTCCTGGACGCCGACGATCTCTGGGCGCCCGAGAAACTCGAGGTGCAACTGGGCCGATTCCAGGCACGCCCGGATCTCCACATCTCCGTGAGCTTCGTCCGGAACTTCTGGGAAGCAGAGCTCGCAGGCGAGGAGGAGCGTTTCCGGGATCACCGGATCGCCCGGCCGCTGCCCGGTTATTCCGCCGGAACACTCCTGGCACCCCGGGCGGTCTTCGATCGGATCGGTCTTTTCGACAGGAACCTCAAGCATGCGGATGCGGTGGAGTGGTTCGCCCGGGCCCGGTCGGCCGGCCTGACCATGGAGATGCTGCCCCAAGCCCTCCTCCGACGGCGGCTGCACCCCAACAACCGCTCGCGCATGATGCAGGATGGAAGCCGTGAAGAATTCCTGGACCTGGTCAAGAAGGCCATTGAGGACAAGCGCCGCGGGAAGGAATCGAAGGCCGAATGAAGTCGCCAGGGCCCGGGACCGCTTTCCTTCCGGACCGGCTCTTTTCCTGCGTTCTGCCCACCGCGTGTCAAACCCTCCTTCTCGAAACCTGCCTCCGGGATCCGGCGCGCGCCAAGGCCTCATTCACAGCCTGGATCGAAGAGTGCTCGGGCGGTGTGGAGCAACTGGCCCGGGGGCCCGACGAGGCGAGGAGCCTCGGCCCCATGCTGTGGGCGGCACTGCGCCGTGATCCCACCGGCCTCCCGCGATCGATCCAGACCTATCTTCGAGCCGCTGCAGGCCGCGAACAGGAGCGCACGAGGGTTTTCGCGGCTCTTTTCGACAGGCTTCTCGCCGCCATGGACGCCGCGGGAGTCCCCGTCTTGGTCCTGAAGGGAGCGGCCCTGGCGTGGTCCGCCTACGCCGAGCCGTGGCATCGTCACTGCCACGATCTCGATCTCCTGGTGGCGCCGGACCGCCTTCTCGACGCCCTCCTGGCGGCCGGGGAGGCCGGATTCATCTCACCGAATCCCGGTGCCCCGCGTCCGGAGGCGGTCCATCCCTCGGGGCTTCCCCTCGTGTTGCACCCGGCGCCCCATGTGGCCCCCCATTACAACCGCGGGCACCGCGTCCTGTGGGAGAAGGCGGTGCCCATCCGGGTCGCCGGGCGACGTGTCCGGGGCCTGCCGCCCCACGAGAACCTCCTCCATGTCCTGGTTCACGCGGCCACCGGATCCCGGCGCAACGGCCTCCTGTGGGCCACCGACGCCCGACGACTGTTGGACGCCCATCCCGAACCGGACTGGGAGGCCTTCCGGAACAGAGCCACCGAATCGGGTGCCGCCGTGGTGGTCTACCCCCTCCTGGCCTTCCTCGCCACGAACCTGGAGGCTCCCGTGCCCCCCTCAATCCTTGAAGAGCTCAGGACAGCGCCTTCCACATCACTCGACCGGGCCACGGCCGTGTTGCGAATCTGCCGGACCACCGGCTTCGCTCCCTGTCTCGAAGCCTGCGGGAATCCGGTCCGGTCCGCGGCCCTGGCCGCTCGGCTGGCATTGCCCTCGCCTCGAACGCTCCTTGCCGCGGGGGAGGCTGCAACCCCCAACGAGCTGATCGCCGCCTATCCCCGCCGGGTCCTCCGCGGAGTCTCGAGACTCTGGCAGGGGCGGCGCAGGACCTTGCGCCGAAGGTCCTCCCGAGGCTCAGTGGTCCAGGTCGCGGGCCCGCCCGATCAACCCGGGAACCAGGCGCCGGAGAATCACGAGAAAGAGTAGCCCGCCCGCCAGCCCCGGAACCAGCAATTCCGCGACGGGGTCCACGCCCGGCGGGAGCAGCGCCGCCGTACCGATCATGAGAAGGACGGGAGCCGTGGCTCCGGCCACGCCGGGAGCCATGGCCCGTGCCACGTCCCCGGCTCCCAAGGGGAGGCGCCGAAGGGCCCACACCTGGGTCAGCACCGTGGCCGTTCCCATCCCGCAGGCGAAGGCCCAGGCCGCCGCCGAGCCGCCCCGTCCGAGTCCCATCCACAGGGCTCCCAGCGTCACGCCCGTCACCACACCCTCCAGCACAACGCGAAGCCCGATGGCGCCCACAGCCGTCAGGGCGCTCAAGGTCAGACCCTCCAATAGCTCGAAAAGAGACGCCACGGCCAGCGCCCGGAGGAAGGATGCCATGGGAAGCCAACGTTCTCCCATGGTCACCCGGACGAGAGGAACGGCCAAGACCAGGACCGCCCCCAGGGCGGGCAGATTGATGACCGAGAGAAGCCCCAGCCGCTCCACGAGCGTCCTCTTCAACCGCTCCGGCTCCTCCTGCACCCGGGCGAGCATGGCCCAGGCCACGTCGCCCACCGGACGACGCAGAAGACCGGCCAGGCTCTCCATGAGACGGCGGGCCACCGAGAAGAACCCCAGAACCCGGGTTCCCAGGACCAGCCCGATGAGCATCTCGGCCAGCCGAATCCTGGAGAGCCTCAAGAGCTGCACGAAGGTGATGCCCCCGCCCACCCTCGCGAGATCGCGGTAGGCTTCTCTCCGCCACGAGAACCGTGGCCGCCAACGGGTGGAGACCCAGAGGACGACGGCTGAAGCCGCGGGCTCCACCAGGGAGCGGGCCACCAGGCTCCAGACGCCCAGGCCGGCCACGGCCATGGCCAGGGCCACGGTCCCGGCCATGAGCTGGGCCGCGATCCGCGCCATGGCGATGCTGCGAAAATCGAGCTTCCGGCGCAGGAGAGCCAGGGGTACATGTCCGAGCAGGTTGAGAGGCGGAGCCAGCGCCAGGATGGCAAGGACGGCTGGAAGCTCGGGTTGCGCCACGAGGAAACGGATCCCCCAGGCTGCGAGGAGAACGAGAGCCGAGGCTGCAACCGCCGCCGCCAGACCGCTCCAGAAGGCTGTATCCAGGTGGTCGCGGCGCATCCTCGGGACCTGGACCAGTGACGTGGTCAGACCCTGCCCCGCCAGGATCAGCAGGATACCGGTGACGGATGACGCCAGGGCGAAGAGCCCGAAGTCCGAAGCCGAGATCAGTCGTGCCAGCGCGATGAGCACACCGAAACGGAAGAGCTGCTCCACCCACGCGCCCGCGGCATTCCACAAAGTGCCCTGGAACGCAGCGTCCGGCAAACGGCCGTCAGCCATCCCGATCCCTGAAACCCAGCCTGTGGCTCATCCCGGCCCAGCCCTTGGCCAGAATGTGCGCTGGAACACGGCCGATGCTGCCGGTACGGCACCAATGAAGCAGGAATCGGCGCACCATGGTGAGGCCGCCGGCCTCCCCGGCGCGCATCGCCCGTTCCACCATGTGGCGGTGATGGAGGAAAGCCCGGAGCGGGTGTCCCTTCCTCGGTGCAGTGAGAAACGCCATGAGGCGTTTCTCCGCTGGATCCTCGGCGGCTTTTCGGAGCAATGTCAGGGCCTCCCGGGGGACACGCGCGGAGAAGCGTGCTCGCAGGTAGCCGAGTGCCGTCCACACCGGGAGGGCCACGCCGCACTGGAGAGCGACGTCAACAAGGCGAGCCCAATCCAGGTCCGCCGCCGACCTGTCGAGGATCACCAATGCATCCGCAACCCAGCGCACGGCCGGAGGCGAGACCCATGTCATGCCGTGGACACACGTGTGCAGAAGCTGGTCCGTGGAACCGAGGGCAAGGGTCCGAACCTGCCGGTTGGCAGCCTGAAGAACCAGGGGACGAGCGGCTTCCCAGAAGGCCGTGTCCGCCCCACGCTCACAGCACGTACTCAAGACATGACAGTGCAGGTCCAGGTCGTGCCCGTCCGGGTCCCTCAAGGCCACCGCATGGCCGAAGCGCGTGTCGAAGAAGGCCAAGGGGTGCTCCACCGCGGCATAGCCCAGCGATTCCAGCAGCTCCCCCGCTCTCCGGAAACACTCCCCGGGTACCAGGAGATCCAGATCGGACATGAAACGCAGGCCGGGATCCTCGTAGTAGAGGGGGATCAGTGCGGCACCCTTGAGCACCAGAGTGGGAACCCCGGCCGCGTCCAGCGATCGAATCCTCGCCACCGCCCTCGCCGCAAGCCGCTGGTTGTTCAGCCAATTCCTCCGATAGTCGGCCCTGCAGAGTTGCACCATGCTCCGCGCCGCGAAGCCTTTGAGCCGTGGCTGGAGCAGGGGTAAGAGGGAGCGCGTACCGAAATCCAGGTCCTCCGCCGAGAGGCTTTCCTGCACCCGCCGCCACAGGGCTTCGAATTGCTCCGGTGGACAGACCGCCGCTTCCAGGATGATCTCCTGAGAGGGTGTCGGGAAGACACTCGTACAGCGTTTCACAGCCACCCTCCGCCACCCAACCCGCGGCCCATTCGAGGCCTTCCGCCACGCGCTCCAGCCTCCATGAACCGGAGCATAGCAGCATCGAAGCATCCCATGGTGGAACGCACTCGGAAGGCAGCTGCGCCGGCGGGGTGGAGCCCGTCGGAACACAGGGCGGGCTTCCCATCCGGCTCGAGGTGGACGGATCCAGGAGTGGTGGGACGGCGTTCGGTGAGCGTGGGGGAGATCCCTCCGCTAGCTCGCTCGTTTCGGGATCTCCCCCTGTCCCCAACCCCCCCTGTCATTCCGACCGGAGCGAACCGGAGGTTCGCGCAGTGGAGGAATCTCCCGGTGACGGCCGCCCGTTCCGGGCACACCCTCCGCCCCGCGGCGGCCCCGCCACCCTCGCCGATGCCCTGGCGGTGGGTTCCGCCTCGTGAGGGGCTCCGCCTCGGCTGGGTATCGGTTTGAAGGTGTGAAGATTCGGAAGTGTTGATGGGTGCACAAGCTCCCCAGTGTGACGAGCGGTTGAAATCTGGTAGCGGTGTACGGATTCCCTCCGGCTACGAGCTCTCATCGCGTGACGGCGGCCTCCGGGCCGCCGTCACGTTCTTGCGGGGAAAGCTCTCTCCGGAGCCCACAGGGCTGCGATGGAATGGACTGTGCAGTCCTGATGTTGGTGATCAAGTGTCCCGACCCACGGTGTTCTTCTCTGCATGTTGGGAACCGCATACAATGCACCACTGCGAACACCAGAACGCCCTGACGCTGAGCCCCGATCCCGGCGCGAGGGATGAGGAGATACTTGGATACGGAACCCGCTTGCCTTGTCGATCTTCGCAGGCATCTCGGCCTTGCGATCCGGTCCCATCGCCGGGGCGTGGGCTGGACCCAGGAACGCCTTGCCGAGGCTGCCGGGTTGAGCCCGGAGCACATCTGCCGCCTGGAGCGAGGATTGGCGACACCCTCATTGCGAACGCTTTGCGCCATCTCCGAGACCTTGGGGGTCTCGGTCGAAGAGCTGTTTTTCGGCGGAGCTCGACAGGGGGGTTGCCGTCTTGCGGCGAGCCACAATCGCGAACAGTCCCCGACGCGGGCGGAGATGGTGCGGTTCCTGGAAACTCTTGTGGAGATGCTCCGTGGTGACACAAGGATAACCGGGATGTAGGCGCGCACACATGGCAATCCAGCCGGCCGTGGCGCCGCTGGCACACCGCCCGGGGAGATCGCCCGCTATTGAGCCGCGGGATCAATACTATTGCTGTTCGGGCTCGTGGACCTGCAAACCGCGCGAACGTACCCTGCAAGGATGAGCCGTACGGTTCCCAGGGAAGAAGTCAACCACATCCGGACCGCCTTTGAAAAGGGGCAGCTCTGTCTCCACTATCAACCGATTCACGCCATCGATACCGGTCAGATTGTCGCGTTCGAAGCGCTCGTTCGTTGGAACGACCCGCAACGCGGTGTGAGGGGGGCTGCCGAAATCATCCCGCTGGCCGAACGAAGCGGGCTCATCGTCGAGCTTGGCGACTGGGTGCTCCGCGAAGCCCTGCGCCAGGTGCAGAAATGGAAGGCCATGGATCCCGAACGTTCGTTCCGGATTCATGTCAACGTCTCTCCGATTCAGCTCGAGGAGCAGGCCCTTGCACGGAGGGTCGGCAACCTCCTGGAGGCCCATGGGGTCAGGCCTTGCGACCTGATCCTCGAAGTCACGGAGTCGAAGCTGCTCAGCCCGTCCAGTCATGTGCGGGAGCAGCTTGAGGGTCTTCGTCGGCAGGGCGCGCGGGTCTTCTTGGACGACTTTGGGAGTGGCTTCTCGTGCCTCGCCTACCTCCAGGATTTTCCCGTGGATGGCCTGAAGCTGGCGGGCACCTTTACGAGATCGATTGCCGAGGGTGCGGAACGGAATCCTCTCATCAAGTGGCTGACAAGAATGGGGAAGTCCCTCGGCCTCGAAATGATCGCGGAAGAGGTGGAAACGGACCAACAGCTTCGCGGTCTCAGGGCTCTTCAGATCCCTCTCGCCCAAGGGTTCTTGCTGTCGCCACCACTTCCCTCCGAGCAGGTTGATCTCCTCATGGGAGTGGGAAAGGGGGACGAGCTCGGGGTGTCCAGCGTGGGTGGCCCGCAGGAGCCGTTCCTGGTCGAGGTCTTCGAGTTGGAAGCTTTCGTCGACCGCGACAACCTCGCTGGATTCACGGCCTGTCTCGACGGGCGGATTCTCTCCTGTACCGAGGCCCTGGCGAAGCTGCTGGGTTTTCCACCCACGACGCGACCCGGGGAGATCAACCTGCGAAGCTGTTTCGCCAGGGAGGGTGACGCCGAACGCTTCTTCTCCAGCCTGGCTGCAACTGGACAGGTTGGAACACTCGTGACACGTCTTTGGACCCGGGACGGGGATCCGTTCTGGGCAGCGCTCTCGGCATGTGCTTCGCCAACGCCGGACACGGAGCTCCGGCTCACCGGGACGCTGATGCCCCTGGAGGCTCCGCTCCATCCGAACATCGAGACCATCACGCTTGACCCCATTGCCGCACAGCTCCTGGAGGCCGCCTGTGGATTCACGATCCTCATCGACCAGCACGGGGGGCTGAGGTACAAGAGCCCTTCCATGGAGGTCTCGTTCGGCTCAAAGGTGCCGGCAACCTCAGGGCGATCCGCGCGGATTTTTGACTGTATCCACCCGGACGACCTCTCGACGGCACGAGAGCTCTTTTCCCGGGCGCTGGCGGCCACCGACGCCGCCATCTCCTTCTCCCTCCGTGCTCGTGCCCGTGACGGAGGCTGGCACCGGCTCGAAGGCGTCGCGCGAAACCTGCTCGACCATCCAGTCATCCGCAGCATCCTGGTCAGTTGCCGGGACGTCACGGAACGGTGGAGGGCCAAGGATGAGCTGCAGCGCCTCCAGAGCTTTCATTCCACCGTTCTTGAGGAATTGGGTGAGGGCATTGTGGTCAGCGACGCTCGCGGTCGCATCATGTACGTGAACCCGGCAGTGGGGAGGATCCTGGGAAAGGAGCCCGAGGACCTTATCGGGCAGCCCGAGCTGGAGTTGCTCCCTCGTGACCAACGCCTGTTCGCCATGGCGGCCAACAAACGGCGCAGGGAGGGTCAGGCCGACAGGTACGAGGTTGAGGTCGAGCGCCCGGACGGGACCAGGCTCCCGGTCCTGGTCAGCGGCCGGGCCCTGTTCGACGATGGGGAATACTCCGGAACGCTCGCGGTCCTGACCAACCTCGAGGAGGTGGCTCTTGCGCGGCAGCAAGCCGCGCTCCTCAGCCTGGCCGTCGAACAGACGGGCGAGTATGTCATCATTACCGACAGCAACGGCATCATCCTGTATGTCAACCCGGCGTTCGAGCGTGGCACCGGGCTGCGACGAGAAGACGTCCTGGGCAAGACGCCTGCCAGCCTGAGCATGGGCGTCGACGGTCCGGAGGTCTACCAGGATGTCGTGCAGACCATCCGTAGGGGTGATTCCTGGCAGGGGATGATGGCCGTTCAGACGTACGATGGCAGGGAGCGCGACCTGCTGGTCTCCGTCTGGCCGCTCAAGGATGCTGCGGGCCGCATCACCCACTTTGTGGGGGTGGAAAGGGACATCACCGAGGAGCTGAAGCGTGAATCGCGCCTTGCTCATGCCGAAAAGATGGAGACGCTGGGCGCTTTTGCGGCGGAAGTTGCCCATGATTTTCGGAACATGCTGTCGGTCATTGACACTGCTGTCGCCAACCTGGCGACGGCCGACGAGTGCACCGGATTGCCCCGCGAGGAGAATGTGGCCACGATCCGAAGGGCGGTCCGGTCAGCCCACGACCTGATTCGCAACCTGCTGGGTTTTGCTCGGCGCGCGCCCCTCACCAGGGAGGCTCGTGATCTCAGTGAGGTCATCTCCAAGGCTGGACCGATTCTCCGGCGGCTCCTTCCCGCCTCGATTTCCGTGAGGCTCGAGCTGGCCCGGAAGCCGTTGCCGGTATCTTGTGACAGTGGTCGCTTGGAACATGCCCTCCTCAACCTTTGCTCCAACGCGCGTGACGCCATGCCGGAGGGCGGAGAGCTCACGATCCGCACCGGCAGTCGCCTGATCGACCAGAAGACGGTGGAGGCACAGCCATGGACCTTTGCCGGAGAGGCCGTCTTCTTTTCGGTGACAGATACCGGCTGCGGCATCGATCCCGGCGCCCTTGAGAAGGTCTTCGACCCCTTCTTTACCTCCAAGGGACCGGACAAGGGAACAGGCCTTGGGCTCGCCTCCGTTCTTGGGACCGCCCGACAGCATGGCGGCTTCGTCGACGTTGTCAGCGCTCAGGGGGAGGGCTCGACCTTTACCATCTTCCTCCCACGCCTGGAGGGCACGTGGAAAGATGGTGAGGGTGAAACGATGGATGCCAGCAAGGCGCCGCGCCTGCCGGCCAGCGACGCCCAGCGCGTTGCCCCATGCGTTGTTGTTGCCGATGATCTTCCCGAATTCCTGTCGACGGCAGCGGCGCTCTTGCGATCGTACGGGTTTGAGCCGGTGACCACAGGACGGTGGGAGGAGCTGTGGAAGGTCCTGAATGAGCGGTCCCCGGAGGCAATCCTCCTCGATTGGACTCTCGGAGGCGAGGCGTCTCCCGCGGAAGTGGAGCGACTGCAGAAGCTGGGGCACCGGGTCATCATCCTCACCGGCGACGCCGAGAATGCACGGGGAAGAACGGACGCGCCAGTCTTCGAGAAACCTTTTGATTGGGAGGCAGTCTTGCAAATGCTCGCGGGGGACGCCCGATGACCAGCCCGAGCCTGTCTGAAGGCGATGTTCGTGAAATGCTGGCCCGCTTGGCGCACGAGATCCGCAACCCCCTGGCCAACGTTGATTCTTCGGCCCAGCTCCTGGCCCGGCTGGGGGACCTTGACGAGAGCTCGGAGCGGCTCGTGTCGGGGATCCGCAGCCAGGTGAAACGTATCGACGAGGTGATTCGTGCCATGCAGCGGTTCATCCGTCTCGACCAGCAAACGGCGTCGGGCATGCGGATTGACGAAGCCGTGCGTCTGGGGCTTCAGATCATTGCCGGTCGCGGGAGAACCAGGACCTCGTCACTTCGCGTGGAGCCGGGGCCCGAGTGCGTGGTCCTGACGGATCCGAATCTCCTCCCGGCTGCCATCGCGGAGGTCTTGGACAACGCCTTCACATTCTCCCCGGCGGGCAGGACGGTGACGGTAGCGTGGAGCCAGACCGGAACGCACGAGCTCCACATCGTGATCGACGATGAAGGCCCGGGCATCGCCTCCGACATCGAGAACCGGATCATTCGCCCGTTCTTCTCGACATCGACGCGTGGGATCGGTCTCGGGCTCAACATAGCGCAAAGGGCGTGCCGGCTCCTGGGCGGAGACCTGAGCTGGCGCAATCTCCCCGGTCGCGGGGCACGCTTTGTCATCAACGTCCCCTGCATTGGCCCCTGACATGGCACTTTGTCTTCTGATCGAGGATGACCCTGCTCAGCGCGCTCTTCTGAAAGAGCTGCTGGTCAGCCAGACCTATCAGGTGATCGAGGCCGGATCCGGCGCCTCGGGACTGGAGCTGGCCCAGCGTTTCAAGCCGGACGCAATCATCCTGGATCTTGGTCTGCCGGACGGAGACGGGAGCGGTCTCATCGCTCCGGTCCTCGCGGCCGACCCCTGGACCGTGGTGATCGTGCTCACCGGCGATGACTCGGCGCGGACTGCTGTGGATGCCCTTGGCGCCGGTGCGCGGCACTACCTTGTCAAGCCCGTGGAACATGACGAGCTCCTCCTCGTCCTCAAACGAGAGCTCGCGCTTTCCGGCACCCGGGAGGCGAGGGCCCGTCGTGAGTCCGGGCGAGCTTTCTGGGGGGCCAACCTCGAGATGAGCCGGCTTCGAAGGGTCGTGGAACGTCTTGCTGAATCCCCGAGAACTTCGGTTCTCATCAGTGGCGAAACCGGATCCGGGAAAGAGGTTATCGCTCTGGAGCTGCATGAAGCCACTGGGTGCCAAGGGCCTTTCGTACCGCTGAATTGTGCCGCCATACCCGATGGTCTCCTGGAGTCCGAGCTCTTTGGCCACGAGTCCGGGGCGTTCACGGGCGCCGGGAAACGACGGCGCGGTCTCGCAGAGCTGGCCGACTCTGGCACCCTGTTCCTCGACGAAATCTCCGAGATGGCGCCAAGGCTCCAGGCCAAGCTGCTGCGTTTCCTCCAGGACGGGAGCTTTCGTCCCGTTGGTGGGGAGATGGAGCTCAAGAGCACGTGCAGAGTGATCGCCGCCACCAACTTGGAGCTGAGCGTTCTTCGGGATGAGAAGCCCCTCCGGGAGGACCTGTTTTTCCGGCTCGCGGTCGTGACTCTCTCGGTGCCCCCGCTGCGCCAGCGCTCGGAAGACATACCTGCCCTGTCGAGCTTTCTCCTCGATCGCCTGGCATCCGAGCTCGGAAGGAAACCAGCCCGTCTGTCAGCGCGGGCCCTGGCGGCGCTCCTGGCGCATTCGTGGCCGGGAAACGTCAGGGAGCTCCGGAACCGCTTGGAGCGGGCAATGGTGCTCTGCCAGGGCACGGAAATCAATCCGGAGGATCTTGATCTGAAACCTTGGAATCGAAGTTGTACCACGGCAATCCACGCGCTGGAAGACCCAGCGCAGCTTCACCGGCTGCTTCAGGCAGAGGGGGGGAACATCAGCGCCGTTGCGAGACGGCTCGGCGTTCCCCGCCATCTCGTCAGGTACCGTGCCAGGAGACTGAGGACCATGTTGAACCCGCGGTGAGCGGCTCCGGCCGGCGTGCGGCTCCGCGTGTCTGTCATGTGACCCCCTGAACCGGCATGGGTGATTGCCCGTGGCGACTGGCGCCGGATCTTTCTGCTTGATACACCTTCGCGAATACGAGACGGGGCTCCGGGTGCCCCCCGCCTTCCCCGAGGCGCCAGAACGTCCAGGTCGTCGCACCGTTCATCCGGTTGAACCGCCCAGCTGGCATTGAACAGTGTTTGACCATCCTGGACCGCAATTGGCCACGATTGTCCAATCCCTCGCTGTGACATGTCGGCTGAACCTGGCACCGCGATTGCTCTTGCCTGTATCGATGCTGGAATTGCTTGTTGTCGAGGATGAAAAGGCGTTGGCCAGAAACATCAAGGTGTTTTTGGAATCGTTTCGAGAGGAGTTTCACGTCACTGTAACGGATACCGGCGAAGCGGCCCTCCACCAGCTCTCGAGTGGAGCGTTCGACCTCCTGGTGGCTGACTTTCGCCTGCCGGGAATCGATGGTCTCGAGGTGTTACGTCACGCACTCGCGCGCAACCCGGGGATGCGCGCGATCATGATGACCGCGTATCCATCAGACGAGCTGAGAAAGAAGGCGTTGCGCTCCGGCGCCGTTCGCTTTGTCGAGAAGCCGCTGGATATGGCCGATCTCCGCCTTCTTCTCTGGGAGACGATCGAATGTGGCGGTGACGAAGAATCGGGGCTCACCGTCCGCGAGTTCGTCGAGCTGCTGGAGCTTGCCGGCGAAAGCCAGGGTTACCGGTTTCGTTTCGCGAAGGATGAGGGTGTAGTCGTTGTGGACCACGGATGTCTGGTCCATGCAGCCACCGCCACGCTCAGCGGACCCGAGGCGTTCGAACGCATGGCGAGCTGGGTCGTCACCGACGTGGAGGAAATGCCACACGAGTCCGCGAGATTCCACCCGCACAACATCGAGGTTCCGCTGAGCCACCAGATCTTGGAAGCTGCGGGGCATCTTGATGGTTCCGGCGGCTCTGCCGGCGGCCGGGAACAACCAGGGGACGAAAAGGCAGCCGGGGGACTGGATGCCGTGCGGGACCAGGAGAACGCCGAGATCTCTCGGGCTGTGGATTCGCTCGGGGACAGGTCACACCGGCGGGAAGATCGTACCGAAGAGATCACGAGCTACCTGCAGCGCTCACCCGCCGTGGGAGAATCCGCGCCCTTTCGCGGAAGCCTTGCCGACCTCGGTTTCTCTGCGCTCCTGTGCCTCCTCTGCGAGGTGCCCGGTACGTGGAAGATCGAGGTGCGAACCCCCGGCAGCTCCGCCGTGGTCTACGTGGCCGACGGCAGTATCGTTCATGCCGCCATGGGAGCCGTATTCGGAGAGGATGCAGCGTATTCGATCGTAACGTGGGAAGTTGGAGAATTCGAACTCGAGGCGGTGTTGGAAGTGCCTCGACAAACCCTGACCCCGGAATGGTCATCTCTCTTCCTGAGGGCCTTCGCGTGAGCGGCGGCCGAGGGGCGGAGAGGGCATTCCGGGGCTTGAAGAAAGGAGAGGAAGATGGCGAAGTTGGATGAAGCTCTGAGGGAGATGGCCGGGGACATACCGGGGATCATCGCGGCCGACATTGTGGGCGCGGACGGTGTTTCGATCGCCACACACAGCGTGGACCCGAAATTCAACGCCGAGGGAGCCGCCGCTCAGTTCGCACTGGCCATGAAGCTGCTCGAGAAGTCGGCGGGAATGCTTCAGATTGGCACCGTGGAAGACAACCTTCTTTCCACCGCCAAGACCTACATCGTGTCCAGGCTTCTCGGCGATGGGAGCTACTACCTGTTGGTCACCGTCGACCGGAGCGACGCCAACCTTGGGAACGTGCGCCTGATGGCGCGTCAGTATGCGGATGCGCTGTGGGACGCGGTGCCCAAGCGCAAGATGTGACGCGTCGTTAGGGCCACAATCCAATCAACTTCCCCAAGGGGATCAGCGTGGGAAAGGAGTCTGGCATGGCAACGGAAGAGCAAAAAAAAGAACGGATGAGGCGGCTCTTCAACGACATCATCTTCGGCTATGGGAAAGGGCTTTGGGACCTGTTCGGCGAAGCTTCTCAGGCCACGGCCGAGACGATCGGCGAAGACATCCTCGAAGACATGGAACGCGAGTTGGGCTTGGAGATCCACGGCGAGAACCCGCAGGCCTTGCTGACTGAAATCGAGCGGTTGATCATCGACGAGTACGGCATGGTCAAGAGCGCGCGGCTGGAGATCTCGGACCACGAGGTCGATATCTTCTGCGAGGGCTGCCAGCTGTGGAATGTCACACAACAGTTGAAGGAGGCGGGCGTTCCACCCTATCACTGCGTGCCGATGATGATGGCCCGTGCGGCGCTCCACAAGCGCCTCGGGAAGAAGGCACGGCTCATCGGTATCAAGCACGATGCGGAGAAGCGCTCCTGCGAGATCGACATCGAGCTGGTGTAACGAACGAACCAGAGAACGGCGGCTCGCCCGTCTGGGCTCGCCCGGCGGGCGCTCTCGCCCCTGAAGCATGGGAGGTCAGCATGCACACGAGCGGCATGAGTCCAGAGTGGGCTCTCAACCTACTGACAGAAGGCAACGAACGATACTGCGCCGGCAGGGCGACCCATCCGCACCAAACGCTGCAGCGCCGAGAGTCGCTTGCAGGGGGGCAGAGCCCCTTCGCCGTCATTCTCACGTGTTCGGATTCGCGAGTCTCTCCAGAGATCCTGTTCGATCGTGGCGTGGGTGACCTCTTCGTCATTCGAACCGCCGGCAACGTTGTGGACGATATCGGCATCGGGAGCATCGAGTACGCCGTGGCCCATCTCGGAACCTCGCTGGTGATGGTCCTCGGACACACGAGCTGTGGAGCCGTCACGGCTGCTGTTCAGGGCGGCGAGGCGGAGGGGCATATCGGCGCAATAGTCGAAGCGATCGCTCCCGCAGTGGAGGCCGCGCGGGGGGGCGCGAACGGGGAAGCCGGCCTCTTGGGAAAGGCCATCAACGAGAATGTGAGGAAGGTCGTCGCCCAGCTGAGCTCCTCGCGGCCGATCCTCGCAGACGCTGTTGATCAAGGCCATCTTCTCGTGATCGGAGGGCTCTACGACATCGTCACGGGAAAGGTAACACCGGTGAGGTGAGGTTGTCGTGAGCGTTGTCTGGAGCATGCCGGGGAGTCTGATGTGACAAAGGCGATCTTCTTCCGCCGTGGCGACTGCCTGGAACCGGCGCAGGCGCAGTATTGGAAAGATCTTCTGTACAGGACGGTCAAGGTTGGAACAGAAATCGAATTCGCCTTGCCGAAGGGAGTTCGAAAGGGAGACTTCCTGCCGGGCTTGGTAACGGCTCTGTCTCCTTCAAAAGACCTTGAACGACTGGGTCGCCACGGCGTCCTCGACGTCATCAGCGAGCACTGCGGCATCGAGATACAGGTCATCGGAAGACAGCCGTTTTTCCCAGCCCTTCGAAGCCAGCTCCTCGGGATCCTGACCCTTCTGCCGCACGATGTGCGTGTGCGCTCCACGTGCGGGCTTCATTTTCACGTCCTGACCGTCGGTCTCAATGAGCCCGTGCCCGAGATCATCCTTGCCAACGTGTGGAATCTGACTCGCAAGTACGCTCCGGAGCTGCGGTTTCTCACGAGCGGCGGACAATCCTACACGGGGCTGTGCCGTCGCCGGAGCCACTGCAGTCACCTCGAGATGATTCGTTGGAGCCCGGGCTCCCATTCCATGCAGGAAATCAAGACGTACCTTCAACGGAGCAACGTGGTTCCGGAGCATCAGAATTTCCTCAACCTCGAACATATCTGTTTCGAGCATGACGGTTCGGTGGGCAATCTCCACTACGAAAACCGGTTCCCGGACGCTGATTTGAGCCCAACGTCGATTGCCGCCAAGGTTTTCTTGTTTCTTGCCATTCTATTGCAGGCCGTGGACTTGAGTCAGTACGGCGTGATTCACGTGGGGTGTATCCAGGAGTGGCGTCGCAAGGTGGAGCTCCTGGGGATGCTGAGCAACAATGATGGCAAGCTGGCGACGAGCGACACGTCACGAATCGGTCCTCAGGTTCTCGAGGAGCTTCGCGCCGGGAGCCGGGAGCTCCTCGATCTTCTTGGCCCGGTTTTCCGAAGGCTCGCGCGTGTTTCGGGGGAGACGCGGGAACCTCATCCTGCACTGTCGGTTCTGCAGGTCTTGGCTCACACTCCCATTTCATTGCTGCGAGCCGAGGACTTCGACTGGCCGGGATGTGAGCGAACCCTGGGCCTTGGCATCACCAACGGTTTCGGCTTTTTGGACAACGTTGACCGACGTCTGATGCAGCTCATCGACCTCGGTGAGCTCACGCGCAAGGGGGACCTGCGCTCCTGGAATCTCGAGGCCGCGCGTGAGCTCTTGCTGACTCCGGAGGAGTTGGAGACGCGCCTCAGCCGCCTGGAGAGGTGGCGGGATCTCATCTGGGATGCCGAACGCGGCACCATGGCCTTTCGGGTGTAAACCATGTGCGGATTGAGCGGAGTGCTGCTGCATCCTGAAAGACGTTCACCAGAGGTATGGCGAGCCATCGGGAACACCTTTACCGACTGCTTTCTTTTCAGCGAGTCGCGCGGACGCGACGCCAGTGGTGTTGCAATCATATGGGCGAACGGTATCTGCCAGGTGCTCAAGATGGCTGTGCCGGCATCGAGCCTGGTTGCAATGGATGGGTACGGGCAGTTGCTGGAACGGCTCGGCGACGGCGTGATCTGCATCTTGGGGCACACCAGGAAGCCCACCAAGGGGAGCCCTGAGCTCAACGCGAACAACCATCCCATTCGAGCGGGTCACGTGATCGGCGTCCACAACGGCGTCATCCAAAACGACGACGACCTGTTCAAGGCCCACCGATTCACACGCTCGGGTCAAGTGGATAGTGAGGTCATTTTTCGCCTGTTGGATGCGCCGTGCGCCATGTCCGCCGAAACCATGGGGAGCCGTTGGCTGGAGATGCGGATGGCCGAGCTCGAGGGGACATTTGCAACCTTGTCAGTTGATATTCGTCGTCCGAATCTGCTCGTCGCCCTGCGCAAGGATCGTCCGCTCAACCTCCACTACGACGGTGACACGAGGGCACTGTACTTTTCCTCGCGCTACATCTACCTCCGAAAGGCCTTTGGCACCGCGGTCGTCAATGAGACGATTGGCGATGATCATGGGTACATCTTTGACGCCAACCAATTGCCCAGGAATGCGTGGCATCCCACGTTTGAGTTTCCGATACCGGGGGATGTCTCGGCTCTTGAAAACGCTGGAGTGAACGAAAACCTGGGCGGAATGTCTGAACAGCGGCCTCCAACGGGAAAGGAACGGCAGCCATGACAGTGCTCACGATCGTCAGCCAGAAAGGAGGCGTCGGCAAGACCACCGTCGCCCTCAATTTGGCGTTCTCCATCGCCGGACGAGGGTGGAAGACATTGCTCATTGACACCGATCCTCAGGGTTCGATTGGCCTTTCGCTCCGAGGGGGCGTAGCCGGCCGACCCGGCCTGGCCGACTATCTGCGCGGAGACATGGGATTCGAGGATACCGTCCTTTCAACGCGCGTGCCGGAGTTGGGCCTTCTTCCCGTGGGCCGGCCGACGTTCTCCGAGGCGTGTACGTGGCTCCAAGAACCCGATGCTCAGGACGCGTTCAGACATTTGCTGAAGAGGGCGTCCGAGGATTGGGACATCGTGCTCATCGACACGGCGGCCGGCCCTTATGGACCGGCGCGCGGCGTGCTCGGCATGACACCCGCCGCACTCGTCTTGATGCAGGCGGAGCCGTTGGGGATTCGGTCGCTTCCGAGTTATCTGGAAGCGTTGGCTGAGATCTGGCGGCATGGAGAGGGGGGGAGGGTTGTCGGCGTCCTCCTCACCATGGTTCAACCCCGGCGGGCGGCGTCGATGGCCGTCGTTCAGGAGACTCTTCGATTGATCCCAGCCGAGCTCGGCTTCGACGCCGTTGTTGTCCGGGATCCCATATTCCTCGAGGCGAGCGCCGAAGGCGTCCCGTTGGGGCTTCTCCGGCGCTCTCCTCCTCCGGCGGCAGCGGTCTTTGAGCAGATCGCTGCTGAGCTTGAGCCCCGTTTGGCGCTCTGTACCGAGGAGGTGGAAGATGAAGCTCGCTCTCTCGTGGATTGACCCCCTGGAGCTGCGAACCCGCTTCGAAGCGGTTGTTGAGAAACCGCCAGCGGCTCCGCCTTGGCCCGAGGGTCGAAGTGCCGGCCAACGTGTCGCGCCGGTCGCGAGTCAGACTCAGCCACCACCGGCTGTGGAGTTAGCCTGTTTGCAGCCGTTCCCGAGCCAGGAGGGGGGGCTCTCGCGGCGGCTGGCTTCGTTGATTGACTGGCTGAGAGGCCAGATGAAAGCCCAGGCGGTCTTCATCTGTGATGATGATTGTCTCGTACTGGCGCAGTGGGGGTGTGCGCCAGAGCTTGCGGCGGCCGCCACATGGCTCGCCGCCACCTGGAACAGCGCCGGGCCGCGAGTTTGCCCATCAGGAGATGGCACCGTCGCGGTCCAGCTTGACAACAACGCCTGGCTGATGCTGCTCTCCGGGAGAAGCGTGTGGGGCCGGGTCTATCTTGGTGTTTGCATCGACCAACTCGCCGAACCACTCACCATACGAGCCATGCAGGATGCGCTCTCCAGCGCACTCAAGGAGAAATGAACCGTGAAAAACATCGACCTTCAGGAAATCGCCGTTGGGATCCCAAAGCTCACAGGCTTGCTTCTCGTCACACTTCCGGACTGCCTTCCCTACCAGGCATGGACGGCCACGGACACTGAGGATGGTGCCGAAGAGGCGGCCGCTCATCTGGGAATCCTCGTCCGCACCGTGCGGGAAAGGGCCGCCGCCCGGTGGCCTGCCGCCACGATCAAGCAGATCACACTCGAAATGGCGGAATCCCTCGTTCTTCTCCGCGATGTCGACGAGGGCTTTGGCCTGGTTTGCCAATTCGACGCCTCGCTGCCCATTGGAATGGCACGTGTCCTTGCGGCGGAAACCGCGGCTGGCGTCCGGGCCTGGGCGTGGCGGAATCTCGAAAGCTGGGGCGGGAGCGCCACGATGGACGATACACCCTGACGGTGGGTTTTCCAGCGCCTTCAAGGCCTCGGACGGAGCCATCGGGCTGTTAGCCGCCAATCACACCCGCGACTCCCGGAGCCACACCCTCTCCTTCGATCCGGTCCGTTACGGGCCCGGGCCGGGGTCCTCCTGGGTCCTGAAACGCATCGCTCCGGACAGGAGCGCAACGGTGATCGGTCGGGTCTCCGGGGATGGGGCGTACACCTCCCCGGTGATGTCGCTGCCCCGCTCTCGGTCCATGTGTTCGAGCTCGGGCCGGCCGCGCCCCGAGCTCGCCGTCTTGCCGGCCGGGTCGCCGCGGTCCCTCCGTCCGTCATCTCGACCGGAGCGCCCTGCAAGGGCGCGGAGCGGAGAGATCTCCCCCGCCACCGTCCGGCTTCCGGTGCTCCATGACGTCTCACAATCGTGGGGAAGATCCCTCCACTTCGCATCCCTTCGGGATGCTTCGGTCGGGATGACGGAGAGAGGAGCGGGGATGCTTCGGTCGGGATGACGGAGAGAGGAGCGGGGATGCTTCGGTCGGGATGACGGAGGGGGGAGCGGGGATGCTCCGGTCGGGATGACGTGAGAAGGAACGGCCCTCCGGAACGTGCCGAAGGGGATGAGCGTGAGGGTCACACGCCATGCCGTTCCGTGCGCCGGCACGTCGCAACAACCTCTTCCTCGGATGAGGTTGACAGCAGGGGGAAACTCCAGTATTCTTCCGCGGCTCCGGTCCCTATAACCGGGGTCCCAAGTTCAGCAGGCTTGCCAGGTGCCGCCGGCGCTTGGCTTTTCTACCCTGAATCGGAGAGGAAGCGTATGCCGACAATCTCGCAACTGGTCCGCAAGGGACGCTCGACGGTGGCGGAGAAGACCAAGAGCCCGGCGCTCCAGGCCTGCCCGCAACGCCGGGGTGTCTGTACGCGTGTTTTCACCACGACCCCCAAGAAGCCGAACTCGGCCCTCCGCAAGGTTGCCCGCGTCCGGTTGACCAACGGTATCGAGGTGACCGCCTACATTCCCGGGGAGGGTCACAACCTCCAGGAGCACTCGCAGGTGATGATCCGTGGCGGCCGCGTCAAGGATCTCCCCGGCGTGCGGTACCACATCATCCGGGGCACCATGGACTGCCAGGGCGTCGAGGGACGGCGCCAGCAGCGGTCCAAGTACGGCGCCAAGCGTCCCAAGGCCTGAGGAGGAAACGATGCCGCGGCGAGCAACTGTCCAGAAGCGGGAGATCCTTCCCGATCCCGTCTACAACTCCCAGCTGGTGACGCGCTTCATCAACTCGGTGATGAGGGACGGCAAGAAGACCATCGCCGAGTCCATCTTCTACGGCGCCCTGGAGCTCATGGAGGAAAGGACCGGAGACGATCCCCTGAAGCTCTTCAAGCGGGCCGTGGAGAACACCAAGCCCCACGTGGAGGTCAAGTCCCGCCGTGTCGGCGGCTCGACCTACCAGGTCCCGGTGGAGGTCCGCGCCGAGCGCCAGCTCTCGCTTGCCATCCGCTGGCTGATCAACTACTCCCGGCAGCGCCACGAAAAGACCATGACGGAGAAGCTGGCCGGGGAGTTCCTCGACGCCGCCAACAACCGGGGCGGCGCCATCAAGAAGAGAGACGACACCCATCGCATGGCCGAGGCCAACAAGGCCTTTGCCCACTATCGCTGGTAGAGTTTTCGTCAACGACAGAACCTGGAGATCTTTGACAACATGCCCCGCAAGATTCCTCTCGAGAAAGTTCGCAATATCGGCATCATGGCCCACATTGATGCCGGTAAGACGACGACTACCGAGAGGGTTCTCTATTACACCGGCATCAACTACAAGATCGGTGAGGTCCATGAGGGCACGGCCACCATGGACTGGATGCCGCAGGAACAGGAACGGGGCATTACGATCACCTCCGCAGCCACGACCTGCTCGTGGCGCGATCACCGCATCAACATCATCGATACACCGGGACACGTGGACTTCACGGCCGAGGTGGAGCGAAGCCTCCGCGTCCTCGACGGCGCGGTGGCGGTCTTCTGCGCCGTCGGCGGCGTCGAGCCACAATCCGAGACGGTTTGGCGCCAGGCGGACCGCTACCAGGTCCCCCGCGTCGCCTTCATCAACAAGATGGACCGGGTCGGTGCGAACTTCGCCGGTGTCGTCGACCAGATGCGCAACAAGCTCAAGGCCAACCCGGTACCGGTCCAGATTCCCTTGGGGAGCGAGGAGTCCTTCGCCGGCGTCATCGACCTGGTGACCATGAGGGCCCTGCGGTACGTGGAGGAGACCCTCGGCGCCGAGTACCAGGTGGAGGAGATTCCCGAGGAGTACCGCGCCGAGGCCGAGGAGTACCGCGAGCGTCTCTCCGAAGGCGTGGCGGAGACCAGCGAGGAGCTCCTCGAGGTCTACCTCGGTGAGGGCGATCTCAGCGAGGCGCAGATCCGGCAGGGGCTACGGCAAGGAACCCTGGCGGGGCAGCTGGTACCGGTGCTCTGCGGGTCGGCCTTCAAGAACAAGGGCGTGCAGCCCTTGCTGGACGCCGTGGTTGACTACCTCCCATCGCCGCTGGACGTGCCCCCTATCGAGGGCCACGCCGTCGATAGCGGTGAGCTGGAGGTGCGCCACGCCGATGACGACGAGCCCTTCTCCGCCTTGATCTTCAAGATCATGACGGACTCCTACGTCGGCCAGCTGGCCTTCATGCGGGTGTACTCGGGCCATCTGGCCACGGGCGCCACGGTGGTCAACGCCACCTCCGGGAAGAAGGAGCGCATCGGCCGGTTGCTCAAGATGCACGCCAACAAGCGCGAGGAGATCTCCGAGGTCTACGCCGGTGACATCTGCGCCGCCGTCGGCCTGCGTTCGGTCTCCACCGGCGACACCATCTGCGATCCGGCGAAGCCCATCGTCCTCGAGGCCATGCACTTCCCGGAGCCGGTCATCGCGGTGGCCATCGAGCCCAAGACCAAGGCCGACCAGGACAAGCTGGGATTCGCGCTGAGCAAGCTGACCCAGGAGGATCCGACCTTCAGGGTCCAGACGGACGAGGAGACGGGGCAGACCATCATCTCCGGCATGGGCGAGCTGCACCTGGAGATCATTATCGATCGCCTGACGCGGGAGTTCAGCATCGGCGCCAACATCGGCCGGCCCCAGGTCGCCTACCGGGAGACCATTACCGAGGAGGCCAAGGCCGAGGGACGCTTCGTGCGCCAGAGCGGCGGCCGGGGCCAGTACGGCCACGCCAAGATCCGCATCTGGCCGCTGACCGATGGAACCGATTTCGAATTCGAGGACGAGATCCGGGGCGGGACGATTCCCAAGGAGTTCATCAAGCCAGTCCAGATGGGGATCCGCGAGGCCATGGAACGAGGCATTCTTGCGGGCTATCCGATGGTCGGTGTGGGCGTCGCCCTCTACGACGGCTCCTATCACGAGGTGGATTCTTCGGAGCTGGCCTTCAAGGTGGCCGGTTCCATGGCCTTCCAGGCAGCTGCCAAGAAGGCACGGCCCGTGCTCCTGGAGCCGATCATGGAGGTCGAGGTCGTCACTCCCGAGGAGTACATGGGTGACGTTATCGGCGACCTCAACAGCCGGCGGGGCCGCATCGTCAACATGGAGCCCCGGGCCGGTTTCCAGGTGGTGACGGCCCACGTGCCGCTGGCGGAGATGTTCGGCTATGCGACCGATCTTCGCTCGGCGAGCCAGGGGCGAGCCACCTACACCATGCAGTTCGACCACTATGACGAGGTTCCCAAACAGCTGGCGGACGACCTCGTGGCGCGGACCAAAGGCCTCGGGGCCTGAAGGGGAGGCAGTAATGGCCAAGGAGAAGTTTGAGCGGACGAAGCCGCACGTGAACGTTGGGACGATTGGTCACGTTGACCATGGGAAGACGAC
>JAADFK010000208.1 GCA_013152925.1 Acidobacteriota bacterium
GCCGACGGAGATCACGAGCCGGGGGCCGGCGGCCGGTGTCTTCCCGTTTGCCGCCGGGGGCTCCAGGCGGAATGCGATCCAGAAGTCCGCCGGGCCGGAGCTCTTCAGCCGGTAGCACGGGGCCAGATCATCGACGATGGCCTGACGGAGACGCCGGACGACCCCGGGCGCCATGGGCAGGCTGTCCGCCTCCAGCCCTTCGTCGCTGGAAGGCTTCCAGCGGTAGGTCTCGAGGTGCCGCAGCGAGACGCTCCCGTCCCGCCAGATGCTGGGGGGTCTGTCGTACTGAAACGGTTCGGGCCGGGAAACGAGCGTACAGCCGGCCACGGCCGAGATCAGCAGCGCCATGATGGAAAACCGAGCACCTCGTGACATGAGCAACCTCCCTTCGCCGGGATTCTACGCCGCCGCCCCGCGCCCGGGTACCCACCGGAGCGGTGGCACCGGTCCGGCGGGAACGCATGCTGCTCGTCTCCGATGCCGGCGGTGTGGGTCGATCACGGCACACGCAAGGGTGGGAGCATTGATCTATACTCCGGGGTGGTCCAGGAATGGCCGGATCCCGGCGATTCGCGCTGCGAGCGCCGGTCCGGGAACGTGTCGGCGACGGGGTCTGCCGGCGGGGAGGTTCGTCATGAGGAAAGGGTCTTGCGCGTTGATCGTCGGAGCCGCGGTTGCGTCGATGGCGGCCGGTCCGGTGCTGGCCCAGAAGCCGGCCACGGCGCCGACGCCGCGGGAAGCGGTGGGCGTCGACTTCGATGGTGTCGCGCCCGGGGGGTTGCCCGAGGGGTGGACGGTGGATGCCACGAGCCGGCGCGGGGCGCTGGCCGTGTGGACGGTGGCGGCCGACGCCACGGCGCCCAGCCCGCCCAACGTGCTCCAGGTGCTCCCGCCGGCCCATGCCCACGGCGGAACGTTCAACCTCTGCTGGACCTCGGCGATTCCCTTCCTCGACGGGGAGATCGAGGTGAAGCTCCGCGCCAACACGGGCCGCGAGGACCAGGGCGGGGGACCCATGTGGCGGGTCCGGGACGGCGACAACTACTACGTGGTCCGCTACAACCCGCTGGAGCATAACTTCCGGCTGTACACGGTCCGGAACGGGCACCGGCACATGCTGACGGGCGCCTCGCGGATTCCCATTCCCGCCGGGAAATGGCTCACGATCCGCATCGTGCAGCAGGGCGACCACATCCAGTGCTTCCTCGATGGGAAGCAGTACATCGACATCCACGACGCGACCTTCACGAAGCCCGGCGGTGTGGGCCTGTGGACCAAGTCGGACGCGGCCACCTCCTTCGACGATCTCGTGGTCCGTCCGGCGGCGCGGTGAGGCAGAGGACCGTGCGCCGCCTCGCCGTCTGCGCCGTGACGCTTTCGACGCTGCTGCCGCTGGCCGCCTGCTCCCGTCGCACGGCTTCTCTGAAGCCCCAGGCCCAACGGGTCGTCGTCTACGTCTCGGAGGACCAGGTCTTCTCCCAGCCGGTGCTCGAGGCCTTCCAGAAGGAGACGGGCATCGAGGTCAGGGCCGTCTACGACACGGAGGAGGCCAAGAGCACGGGCGTCATGAACCGGCTGATGGCCGAGAAGGACAACCCCCAGGCCGACGTCTACTGGGCCAACGAGCCCATCCGCGCGGAGGTGCTCAGGCAGCGCGGCGTGGCCGAGGCCTACGATTCGCCCGCGGCCGAGGGGATCCCGGCCACATTCCGGGACCCCGAGGGCTACTGGACCGGGTTTTCCGCCCGGTTGCGCGTGCTGATCGTCAACGACGCCGTCGAGAAGCCGCCGCGTTCCGTGCTCGATCTGGCCGATCGGACCTGGCGCGGCAAGGTCGTGCTGGCCAACCCGCTCTTCGGGACGACGACCTCCCACATGGCGGCGCTCTTCGTCAGGCTGGGCGATGCGGAGGCCCGCGGCTTCCTCGACCGGCTCAAGGCCAACGGCGTCCGCCTGACCACCTCCAACGGTGAGAGCGCTGACCAGGTGGCGGCCGGGCAGGCCGGGGTCTCCCTGGTGGACAGCGACGACGCCATCAACCGGGTCCGCCGGGGCGACCCGATCCGCATGATCGTGCCCGACCAGGAGCCCGGCGGCCTGGGGTGCTTCGTGGTCCCCAACGCCGTGGTTCTGATCCACGGCGGCCCGCACCCCGACGCCGCGCGCCGGCTGGCGGACTACCTGCTCTCGCCCGATACCGAGCGGCGGCTGGCCGAGGCCGACTGCGCCCAGATCCCCCTCCACGCGGGCGTGCCCGTGCCAAAGGACGTTCCGAGCCTCGGGTCGATCCGGGTCATGAAGGTCTCCTACGCCGCCGTGGCGAGGAAGATGGTGGAGATCCAGCAGGAGCTCAAGGCGTGGGCCGGGTACTGAGGTGGGGAGGAGAGAAGAGAAACGATAGAGGAGAGACGAGTCGGGGGTGAGGCGTGAGGGGTGAAGATGGACCGGGAGAGGGAAGCCGGTTGACGGTCTCGGAAAGGCCAGGACCATCGGCGGTCCAGCGGGGAACTGGTCCCGGGGCACGGAGCACCCGATGGGGAGCCGCCGACGTGAGCCGTCCGGAGAGCCATCTGTGGTGCTGATTGGAAGTCGAATTGCCAATTGGCGCCGCGTCCGCGGGGGCCGCCCGTGAGCCCGGTGCGGCGGGCGGTGCTGGGCTCGGCGGTCCTGCTGCTCGTGGTGGCGGGGCTGCTGCCGGTGGCGGGTATGATCCTCAGGAGCCTGACGGCTGGGGGGCATCTCGGCTTCGAGGCCTATCGCGGACTGCTGGGCTCGGCGCGGCAGTGGAGCCTTGCGGGGAACAGCCTCCTGTTGGCCGCGCTGACCACGGTGGCGGCCTTGCTGCTCGGTGTCCCCGCCGGTGTCCTCGTCGGCAGGACCGATCTGCCGGGACGGCGGCTCCTGGCGGCCCTTCTGGCCATGCCCTTGCTCCTGCCCCCCTACCTCAACGCCGTGGCCTGGATGGCGGCCGGCTCGGCCTCGGGGCCCGTGGCGCGGGTGCTGGGCGAGGGGGCCGCGAGAACGCTCTCCCACTGGCTCTTCGGGCTGCCCGGCTGCGTCCTGGTGCTCTCCACGGCCTTCATGCCCCTGATCATGCTGCTCGTGGCGGCGGCCCTTCGGGGTGTGCCGCCGCGGCTCGAGGAAGCCGGACTGCTGGCGGCGCCGTGGCGTACCGTCCTGCTGCGGATCTCTCTGCCGCTGGCAGCGCCGGCCATCCTGCTGGGGGCGGCCCTGGTCTTCCTGCTGGCGCTGGGGGACGTCACCGTGCCGCCCAGCTTCCGCTACCCCGTGTTCGCCGTGGAGAGCCTCTCCCAGTTCTCGGCCTTCTACGACCTCTCCGCGGCCACCGCGGCGGCCATGCCGCTGGCGGCCATCACGGCGGCCGTGCTCGGGCTGGAGGCACTGGTGTCGCGGTGGACGGGGGCCGGGACGGCAGGACGGGGCCGGGAGCCCGGCCCCCCACCCACGGTCCCCCTGGGCCGGTTCCGCCTTCCCGCCGCCGTGACGGCCTGGTCCGTGGCCGGTCTCCTGGTGGGGGCGCCCCTGCTCATCCTCGTGCTCCGGGCCGGTGGACCGGCCAGCTACGCGGCGGCCCTGGGCCAGGCCGGTGGCAGCCTGGTCCGTGGCCTCCTCCTGGCGGCGGTGGGCGGCACTCTCCTCGCGGCCGAGGGGTTCCTGCTGGCCGTGCTGGGCGTCGAGCGCCCCCGGGGCGCCGGGGCGGCGGCGGACGCCACGGCCCTCTTCCTCTTCGCCGTGCCCGGTGCGGTCATGGGGGTCGGGCTGATCGTCCTGTGGAACCACCCCTGGGCCAACCTGATCTACGCGACGCCGCTGATCCTCCTGCTGGGCTACCTGGCCCGCTCCACGGCCGTCACGCTCCGGATCTGCCGGGCGACCCTGGAGCTCGTCCCGCCGGGCCTCGTGGAGGCGGGGCGCGTGGCGGGGATCGGCTGGGGGCGGCGTCTGGTGTGGATCCTGGCGCCGGCGGCCTGGCGCGGCCTCGCCGCGGCCTGGCTGGCGGGTGCTGTCTTCTGCCTGCGGGATGTGGGCATGACCCTGCTGGTTCATCCGCCGGGGTGGGATACCCTG
The DNA here is from genome assembly GCA_013152925.1 of Acidobacteriota bacterium. GTDB lineage: Bacteria > Acidobacteriota > Thermoanaerobaculia > Thermoanaerobaculales > Sulfomarinibacteraceae > JAADFK01. The sequence goes on from JAADFK010000208.1 coordinate 4,090, forward strand.
CCCGTGCGGATCATGACCCTGGCGGCCAACGGGGCGCCGGAGCTGATCGCCGCCCTGTGCGTCCTGCTGGTGGCCGCCACGGTGATCCCCGTGGGGCTGCTGGCCGGGCTCGTGGGGAGGATGGAGGCCGGCTCGTGAGCCTGCTCGCGCTCGAGGACGTTCGCGTGACCTTCGGCCACCGGGTGGCCCTGGACGGGGTCTCCCTGGCCGTGGAGGTGGGCGAGCGGCTGGTGTTGCTGGGACCCTCGGGCTGCGGCAAAACCACCGTGCTGCGCCTCCTGGCGGGGCTTGCCGTTCCCGACCGGGGCCGGGTCCTGATCGGCGGACGGCTGGCCGCCGCCGAGGGCCGGCTTCTCGTGGAACCGGAGCAACGGGGGCTCGGCATGGTCTTCCAGGATCTGGCCCTCTGGCCCCACCTCAGCGTGGCCGGTAACCTCGAGCTGGGCCTCAGGGCGCGGGGCACGCCGCGGACCGACCGGCGGCGGCGGGTCCGGGCGATGCTCGAGCTCGTGGAGCTCGGCGAGCTGGCCGGGGCGCGGCCAGGCGAGCTCTCCGGCGGCCAGCAGCAGCGCGTGGCCCTGGCCCGCGCCCTCGTGCTCGAGCCCGAGGCGCTCCTGCTGGACGAGCCGCTGTCCAGTCTTGACCTCGAGCTCGCCCGCCGCCTGCGCACGGAGATCCTCCGCCTCCAGGAGCGCCTGGGCTTCACCCTCGTCCACGTCACCCACGATCCCGAGGAGGCCGACCAGATGGCCACCCGCACTCTCCGCATGGACCGCGGCCGCCTCGCCGGCTGAGCTGGCGATTCCTCCGATGCCCGCTTGTTGACAGGGCTTTCGGCGTGCGACACTCGCAACGCCATGGAACCGCGGCACCCCAGCACCAGCAGTGACGGCGGGCAGGACCCCGTCGTGCTCGTCGTGGAGGACGAGCCCTCCATTGCCAACATGTTGCGGGTTGGGCTCTCGGCGGAGGGTTTCCATGTGGAGACGGCGGAGTCCGGCTGGGACGCTCTCCGAACGCTCGAGAGCGGGCCCGTGGATCTGGTCGTCCTCGATGTGATGCTTCCGGGCCTGGACGGCTTCGAGACCTGCCGGCGTCTCCGCGACGGAGGCTGGGCGGTGCCCGTGCTGATGCTGACGGTGCGCCGCCGGGTGGAGGATCGGGTTCGTGGTCTCGAGCTCGGAGCCGACGACTACCTGACCAAGCCCTTCGCCTTCGACGAGCTCGTGGCCAGGATCCGGGCGCTGCTGCGGCGTGCCGGGCGCTTGCAAGGTGGCGGAACGCTTCGCGCGGGGCCGGTGGAGCTGGACCCCGAGACCCACCGGGTGACGCGAGACGGTGTCGAGATACGGCTGACGCCGACGGAATTCCAGCTCCTGGAGACGCTGCTGCGGCACCCGGAGCGTGTCTTCCATCGCGAGGCGTTGCTCCACCGCGTCTGGGGTTACCGCTCGGAGGGAGACACCAACGTGGTGGACGTCCACATCAGCCATCTTCGCCGGAAGTTGGGAGACCGGGATCGCCAGCTCATCCGGACGGTTCACGGTGTGGGATACGCCCTCGATCCGGAGGCCCCGTGAAGACGCCGCGGGTCCCCCTCAGGTTCCGGCTGGCGCTGGCCTACGGCGGTGTTCTGGCCGTGATCCTGGCCTCCCTCGGCGTCGTGTTCTACGCGCGCACCCGCTCATTCCTCCTGGAAAGCACCGGCCGGCGCGTCCGGGCCCAGGCCAAACCCGTGATCGAGCGGTGGATGCCAGAGCTGCAGAGGGACGGTGCAGGCGCGGGCCTCGGAGCCATCGCCGCCCCGCTGGCTCGCGACCTGACCTCCCGGGACACCGTGGCCACGATCATCGCTCGATCGGGACGGATCCTCGCCACCGGACGGCTGCTGCCCGAGGAACCCCAGGCTCCGCCGGTGGCACGGTCCGAGCTGGAGCAGGCCCTGCAGGGTGAGAACGAGGTGACGGTCCTCGAATCAGTGCAGGGACGGCGATTCCTCGTGGTCTACGTTCCGCTTCGGCCCGCGCCGGGGCACGCGTCCATCGTCGGTGCGGCTCAGCTCGCCACCCGCCTCGATCTTGTGGACGGGGTGCTCTCGCGACTCTGGGCCGGCCTCGTCGCGGCCCTGCTCCTCGCGCTGGCGGCGGGAGGCGGCCTCGGGCTGCTTCTGACCGGGTCGGCCCTGCGCGTGCTGGGACCCCTGGTGGCGACCTGCCGCGCCATCGCCGACGGCGATCTTCGCCGCCGGACCGGCCTGGCCCGCCGCAACGACGAGCTGGGCGATCTCGCCAGGGCCTTCGACGAGATGGCGGAGCGCATCGAGTCCATGTTCGCCGTCCAGAACCGTTTCGTCGCCAACGCCGCCCACGAGCTCCGCTCCCCCCTGACGGTGCTTCGCGGCTCCCTGGAGATCCTCCTCCGCGGCGATGCGGACGACGCGGCCGCCGCCCGGGAGCTGCACCGCGGGATGCACGCCGAGGTCCAGCGGCTCTCACGGACCTGCGACGCCCTCTTGGAGCTCTCCCGTGTGGAGGGCGCCAGCGCCCTGGAACGGGAGCCCCTCGCGGTGGCGGGGCTCGTCCGGGGTTCGGTCGCCCGGGCCCGGCGGACGGCCGGCGACCGGATTCTCGTGATCTCGGAGGGACCACCCGTGACCCTGCGGGGATCCGGCTCCCTCCTCGCCGAGCTCCTCGACAACCTCCTGGAAAACGCCGTGGAGCACACCGGCCCCCACGGCAGGATCGAGGTGTCCTGGAGCGCCAGGAACGGGAGCGTTGAGCTGACGGTGGAGGACGACGGGGAAGGCATCGAGCCCGCCGAGCTCCCTCGAATCTTCGAGCCCTTCTTTCAGGGAAGCCGCCGGAGGAACCGGCGCCACCGCGGCACGGGGCTCGGCCTGGCCCTGGTCCGGGCCATCGCCGAGGCCCACGGCGGAGGGGTGACCGCGAGCAATCGGCAGGGCGGGGGTGCCCGTGTTCGTGCCACGTTGCCCGTCTCCTGAGCGTCGGTGGCAAATCTTCAGGAAACCTTCATTTTCCAGCTCCATGCTGGAAGAGAGGCCGGGGGACGATTCCACCGGCCGGGAGGTCTTCATGCGTGGTATGAGAAGAGTGTCTCTGATCTGCATCCTCACCGTTGCCTTTCTCGCCATGGGCTGTGCGGCGTTGGCCCAGGTTCCCCCTCCACCTCCCCCTCCGGCCCCGGCAGTGCCGCCGCCGCCTCCACCGTCGGCCGCCCCGCCACCGGCGCCGCCCGTGCCGGGTGCCCCCGCCAGCGTGATCACCGGCCCGGCAGCCGTGTTCCGGAACCCGGTGGAGTACGCGGTTCTGGCCCGCCGGGCCGTGGATACCGCCCGTGCCGCCGTGCCGCACCTGGCGGCCGGTCCCGCCTGGTATTTCCCGGGGCCTGCCGGAGAACGGGACTGGAAGCTCGCCATGATGCAGGACGGACGGGTTGCGGCCGTGATCCGGATCGATCCGGCCACCGGAGCTCTTCTGCCCCGTGGGTTGCCCCCGACCCCCCCCGGCGGCGCGGCCCTGGCCCCCGGGGCGAGGGAAGCGGCCTCCAGGGCCTGTGCGGGAGTCCGGGTGCTTCCCGCAGCCGAGCTCCGGGCGCCGGAGCGGTGCTGGTCGGTTCCGCTGGCCGTTGGTGGGATGATCGTCGGCGAGCTCCGGGTGACACTGGAGGGAGATCAGCTTGTACCGGATTACGGCGCCGAGGGGGAGATGCGGACCGCGACGCCCGGGCCGTGAGGGCAGGGGAATACGTCGTCAGCCGTCGGCTGGTCTCCAGGTGATGAAGTGCCGGGTGCGGTGTTTCCGGTGCCGAGGGGAAGGATCCCGAGGCTCCGGCCTCCGCTTGACGGCGTGATGGACACCGGGGGCGGGTGTATAATCTCCGGTTGGACGGGCCTTCGGGCCCGCGCCGGACGGCAATGTGCAGGGAGAGCGCCATGGACAGCGGACCACGATGTAACAGGAGCCCCGGGGCCGCCGGGGAGGCTGTGGCCGCACGTCCGTAGTGTGGAGCACCTCCGGCGCCCGGGAGGGCTTGCCGGAGGTGCCACATGACCGAGATCCTTTTCTCCATCCTGCTCCCCGAGATTCGCGAGCTGGTGGCCGAGGGCAACCGCCCGGCCCTCAACACCTTCTGCCGGGAGGTCCATCCCGCCGACGTGGCCGAGGCGATCCGTCAGCTCCCCGCCGAGGAGCTGACGCGCTTTTTTGACCTGATCGATCCGGAGCCGGGCGCCGACGTCTTCAAGCACCTGCCGGACTCGGTCCAGCTGGAGCTGGCCCCTCGTCTTCCGACGCGGCGCCTGGCCGCCCTGCTGAGCGAGATGCCGCCCGACGAGCGCGTGGACCTCGTCAAGGCCATCCCCGAGGAGGCCCTGGAGGCCGTGCTGCCCGCCATGGCCCACGCCGAGCGGGAGGACATCCGCCGGCTGGCAGCCTACGAGGAGGGCACCGCGGGCTCGGTGATGACCTCGGACTACGCCTCCCTGCCGCCTGGCATCACCGTGGCCGAGGCGCTCGAACGGCTCCGGCACGAGGCGCCCGACCGGGAGACGGTCTACTACGTCTACATCGTCGACCGGGAGCACCACCTGATCGGCTTCGTCTCCTTGAAGGACCTCATCCTCGCACGGCCCACGCAGCGCCTGGACGAGCTCGCGCACCGGGAGGTCATCTCGGTCAACGCCGCCGACGACCAGGAGACCGTGGCCCGCCTGATCCAGAAGTACGACTTCATTGCCATTCCCGTTGTCAACGACGACGGCGTCCTGGTGGGAATCGTCACCCACGACGATGCCCTGGACATCCTGACCCAGGAGCAGACCGAGGACCTGGAGAAGCTGATGGCGATCGGCGGCTCCCACGAGCCCGGCGTCTACCTGGCCAAGTCCGCCTGGCTCCACTTCCGGAACCGGGCCGGATGGATCGTCGGTCTCGCCGCCCTGGAGATCGTCTCCGGCTGGATCATCCACAGCTACGAGACCGCTCTCGGCCACCTGATGATCCTGGCGCTCTACATGCCCATGGTCGCCGATACCGGTGGCAACACTGGCTCCCAGTCCGGCACGGTGGTCGTTCGGGCACTGGCCCTTGGCGAGCTCAAGCCCTCGTTCAAGGACATCCTCCGGGTGCTGTGGAAGGAGCTTCAGGTGGCCGTTCTGCTCGCCGTGGTGCTGGGCGTGCTCTCCTCGGCCAAGGTCCTGTTCCTCTCCCACAGCTCGTACATTCCGCCGGGATTCTCGCTGGCCGCCATCGCCGGTGTCATCGGCCTGGCCCTGGCCATCCAGGTGGTGACGGCGACCCTCGTCGGCGCGATCCTGCCCATGGGCGCCGCGGCCCTGAAGCTGGACCCGGCCGTCGTGGCCAGCCCGGCCCTGACGACCATCGTCGACATCACCGGCCTGCTGATCTATTTCACCACGGCGAAGATGCTGCTGGGAATCTGATGAGCAGATCTTCAAGAAAAGGCCGGTGGCCACGCTATCCTGGGGCGGTCAGGCGGTTGCCGCCGGACCTGCCGTGGCCTCCCGGACCGGGCGGCGACGTGCAACCCGGTGGTCCGCGGGAGGTCCGGCCGTGACGGCGCTGGTGGTGGCAGTCTTCGTGGTGGTCTACCTGGGGATGCTCCTGGGCAACATCCCCGGCCTGGCCCTGGACCGCACGGGGGTCGCCGTGGTGGGGGCCATCATGCTCGTGGTCGGCGGCGTGCTGACGCCCTCCCGGGCGTGGGCCGCCGTGGACGTGGGTACCATCGCCCTGCTCTTCGGGCTGATGCTGGTCTCGGCCCAGCTCCGGCTCGGCGGCTTCTACACGGCAGTGACACGGAAGCTGGGTGGGGAGGGTTTCGGTGCCCTGGGCCTCCTGGCCCTGCTGGTGGCGGCGGCCGGTCTGCTCTCGGCCCTGCTCTCCAATGACATCGTCTGCCTGGCCATGGCGCCCGTGGTGCTCGAGGTGACCCACCGCCGGGGGCTGGAGCCCGTGCCCTACCTCCTGGCGCTGGCCTTCGCCGCCAACACGGGCTCCGCCGCCACCCTGATCGGCAACCCGCAGAACATCCTGATCGGCGAACGCATGCACCTCGGCTTCGCACGGTACCTCCTGGACGGTGGTGTTCCCGCCCTCCTCGGGCTGATCCTCGTCTGGGGTGCCGTGGCCCTGGCCTGGAAGGGACGCCTCCTCCGCGACCCCTCCACCTGGAAGCCCGTCACCGGGCCGCTCCCGGAGCTCAACCCCTGGCACACGATCAAGGGAATCCTCGTCCTCGTCGTGGTGGTCGTCCTCTTCGTCCTGGGCCGGCCCGACCGCGCCGTCGTCGCCCTGGGGGCGGGGGCCGTCCTCCTGGCCAACCGGGAGATCACCTCCCGGCGGTTGCTCCAGCTGGTGGACTGGAACCTGCTCTTGCTCTTCTTCGGTCTCTTCGTTGTCACCGAGACGCTGACCCAGACCGGCCTCGCGGCACGTGGCCTGGCCGTGGTGACCTCCTGGGGCGTGCCGCTCTCCTCCTCCCTGGGCCTGAGCGTGGTCACGCTGGTGGGCTCGAACCTCTTCTCCAACGTGCCAGCGGTCATGTTGCTGCTGCCGGCCATCCACGGCACGGGCTCTGCCGTCATCCTGGCGCTGGTCAGCACCTTCGCCGGCAACCTCCTGCTGGTGGGGAGCATCGCCAACATGATCGTCGCCTCCGTGGCCTCGGGCTCCGGCATCGCCATCGGATGGCGGGACCACGCCTTGGTCGGCATCCCCCTGACGCTCGCCCTCTGCACCCTGGCCCTGGCCTGGCTCCACCTCCTGGCCGCCGTGTGACCGGAGCTCGTTGCTGAATCGGGAACCACGCTGTTCCCATCCTGGACGGGAGCCAGCTCAGAACCAGAGGCGAAGCCCGGCCACGACGGCGGTGTCCACCGGATCCCGGCCCTCCTCCCGTCCCAGATCGGCCGTGGCGCCGGCTCCAGGCCAGACCACCCCTGGAGGCCGTCCGGTCCCTTGGGTCTTGACAGACAGGATATCAACGTGTATAGATATCAATGGTGATTGATATTGAACGGCTCGTGCTCATGTTCCGGGCCCTCGGAGAGCGGTCGCGGCTGCGTATTCTCGGTGAGCTCCTGGACGAGCCCCGGCACGTGGGGGAGCTGGTGCGGCGCACGGGGTTGCGGCAGAGTCTCGTGTCTCACCACCTGAAGGTGTTGAGGGAAGCCGGCTTGGTGGTGGCGCGGAGACAGGGGCCTTTCGTTTTCTACGAGCTTTCAGATGACGCGGTGCGCTCCATGCTGGCCAGCGCAACGGATGACGGACGTTCACACGGGCACGACGGAGGTGCAGAATGAAGAACCAGGATCCAGACGGCGGGTTCAACCCCATGGGGATGATGAAGAAGATGATGGGACAGATGCAGGATGGCGGGATGATGCCCATGCAGATGTGCCGCATGATGACCGAATCCGTCACCCGGACCGCGGAGATGGCCACCTGGGCCACGCCCGAGCTCCGAGCTCTTTTCGATGACTGGGCCGGCCAGGTCAAGGAGGAGCTTCTCACGAAGCTGGCGGAACATGGTGGAGAGGTTGACCTTCCGGCGATTGCCGGGCAACTCCAGCTCTCCCCGGACTCGGTCGCGTTCCTCCTGGTTGGCCTGGCCCGGGAGGGGAGAGTCCGGCTCCGGGTCTCCACGGCCGAAGGCGAAGGAGAATAGCCGTGTGTTTCCCCGTTTTCTCCGGCTTCATGGGCGGTGGGCTCTGGATCTTCCCGCTCTTCGGTCTGATCATCATGACCCTTTTCCTGCTCTTGCTCTTTCGGTTGCTGACCGGTCGCGACCGCTGGGGTGGGCCATTCTGCGGGACCGCTTACGGGGGAGAAGGCGCGGCTTCACCGGCGGATATCGCCCGGAGACGGTACGCCCGAGGGGAGATCGGCAAGGAGGAGCTGGACGACATACTGGCTGCTGTGGGGCGCTAGAGATCCTCGCGACAAGGCCTGCCGGCCGCGAAGGTCCTGGGAGCGGCCCCACCCTCATCCACCCCGCGGAATGACTCGTCGCGGACGATTGTTGACGACAACGGCAGGTTCGCACGCCATGTCCACGGGCCGGTCGGCGGAGGGACGGTCCCGGCTCTCCCTCGATTGTGGACATTCTGGTGTATCGTGGGGGAAGAGCAGTATCCCGGAGGTTGGCCGTGAAACGCTCCCGTTCCATCATCATTTCGACCGTGTGCACCGTCCTGGTCGTTGCCTCGATCGCGCTGGCCGGAGGCCCGCCCCGGGTTCTTTCCGGAACGGCAGTGGTCAACGCACCCCACGGCACACGCCGCATGGGAGTGACCCTCGTTGCCAACCGCCTGACCTCGGTGGAGCAAGCGAAATACCTCGGGGACATCCTGGCCAAGGGTGGTCAGGGCGCCCTCCTGGCGGCCCTTCAAGGACGCAACGACGGCCAGCTCCGCCTCGGCGGGCTGACCTTCTCAGTGGCCCTGGTCGTCATCGAGCCGACGGACGACGGCTATCGTTACCTCTTCGTTACACCCAGAACGATCCATGTCAACGAGTCGACCTTCGGCGAGGGCTCCATGGACTTCCCCTTCGGCGTCGCTATGATCGAGGTGAACGGCTTCGGCCGCGGCGAGGGCGATCTCCACGTGGCCGCCGCCCTCCACATGGACACGAGCCATCACCTGGTGATCGAGGATTATGACGGCATCGATGGCCACTTCGAGGACCTCCGCGCCACGGACAGCGGCTCCGTCTCGACGTGGTGACGCCGTTCCTGTGCGGGTAAGGCTCATCGCGGCCCCCGCCGGGCGCTATACTGGGGCGCCATGACGATCTCGTGCCGGTCCCGGCGGGATTCTTATCACCGTGCCCGCGAGAGCTGCCGGAGGTTGTGGTGAGCCCGGCGGGCGCCAAGGTCCATTACCGGGTCTGTCCCCTCTGTGAGGCCACCTGCGGACTCGAGATCCGGGTCCTCGACGGGGCGATCGTGTCCATCCGCGGCGACCGGGAGGACCCGTTCAGCCACGGACATATCTGCCCGAAGGCCGTCGCCCTGCGCGACATCCAGGACGATCCGGACCGCCTGCGCCGGCCGCTGCTGCGAACGGACCACGGCTGGGAGGAGCTGGGCTGGGACGAGGCCCTCGACCGGGCCGCCCGCGGGCTCGACGCCGTGCGCCGGGCCCACGGCCCCGACGCCTTGGCCGTCTACCTCGGCAACCCCAACGCCCACAACTACGGCACCCTGCTCTACGTGCCACTGCTGCTCCGCGCCCTGGGCACGGCCAACCGCTTCTCGGCCACCTCGGTGGACCAGCTGCCCCACCACGTGGCCGCCCACCTGATGTTCGGCCACCAGCTCCTGCTGCCCGTTGCCGACCTCGACCGGACGCACCTCCTGTTGATCTTGGGCGCCAACCCGGCCGTCTCCAACGGCAGCCTGATGACGGCGCCCGGCATCCTGCGGCGGATCGACTCCCTCAAGAGGCGCGGGGGCCGGCTCGTGGTCGTCGACCCGCGCCGCACCGAGACCGCGCGGCTGGCCGACCGGCACCTGGCGATCCGCCCTGGCACCGACGCCCTCCTGCTGGCCGCCATGGTGCACATCCTCCTGGACGAGGATCTGGCCGCGCCCGGGCGGCTGGAGCCCTTCCTCCGCTCCCGGGAACGGCTCGAGAAGGCCATGGCTCCCTTCGCGCCCGAGGCCGCGGCGCCCCCCACCGGCATCCCCGCCGGCACGATCCGCGAGCTTGCCCGCGAGCTGGCCGCCGCGCCGGCCGCCGCCGTCTACGGCCGCTTCGGCGTGTCCACGCAACGCTTTGGTGGCCTGTGTCACTGGCTGATCAACGTGCTCAACACCCTCACGGGGAACCTCGACCGGCCCGGCGGCGCCATGTTCACCCGGCCGGCGGTCGATCCTCTTCGCGGCGGCGGCCGCGGCGGGCTGGGCCGGTGCCACACCCGGGTGC
>JAADFK010000209.1 GCA_013152925.1 Acidobacteriota bacterium
CCGGCCTGGAGCGGAAGTGGGCCGCCCGGTTCTCCTTCGTGCTCGCCGTTCCGGCGATCGCCGGGGCCACGCTGGTCGAGGTGGCCGGGGCGCGCGGCCAGCTGGCGGCCATGGGCTCGGGGTTCTGGCTGCCGTGCGTCCTCGGCGCCGTGGCCGCGGGTCTCTCGGGCTACCTGGCCCTTGGCATCGTGCTCCGTACGGTGACCTCGCGGGTCTTCCACCGCTTCGGCTGGTACTGTATCCCCTTGGGCATCATCGTGCTGCTCCTGGCCGTGGGGGGGCTCCTGTGAGGGACCGGATCGTCCGTGAAACCCTCGGGGTGGGGTTGTTGCTGGCGGCGGTCCTGCTGGCCGTTGCCCTCCTCAGCCACAGCCCCCTCGACCCCAGCCCCCTTCACGTTTCCTCGCTCCGGCAGAGCCCCCACAACCGCTGGCTGGGGGCGACACTCTCTGCGGTCAGCCTGGGCATCGTGGGGCTGCCGTCGATCCTGCTCCCCTTCCTCCTGGCGGTCCTGGGGTGGCGGCAGCTCCGGGGCATCGCCACGGAGCTTCCCGGCCTCGTTGCCGCGGGGTGGGCGGCCCTCTTCGTCGCCCTGTCCGGCTTCGCCAACCTCGGGTGCAGCGACATCGGCTTCCGGGGAGGGACGGTGTCCTGCGGGGGGTTGATCGGCCGCGCAGTGGACGAGTTGCTGGCGGGCTTTGCAGGTCCCGTGGGGCGGGCCGGCATCCTGTTGTTTTTCCTCGTAGTCGGGCTCCTCATGGTGTCGGGGCGTTCGGTGGTCGACGCGCTGGACCGCGTCGGCGGCCGTTTCGGGGAGCGGTGGCGCTCGCTGTCCATTTGGAGGAGCCGGCGCCGCCGGGAGGGTGAGCGCCGCAAGGTGCAGAAGCGGGTCCTCGAGCGCCAGCTGAACCGCATCGAGAGCGCCGGGAACCGGGTGGGAGATGGCCTGGTCGTTAAGGAGATCAAGGGGCGCGGGCGGTTCCGGATCGTTCGGAGGTCCCTGGAGGAGAGCCAGCCGGCCGGCAATGCTCCCGCGGCGGCCTCCAGCGCCCGCCGCCCGAAGGCGCGAAGCAAGGGGAAGAAACCGGTCGCCGAGACACCCCTGCCAACACGCCAGGAAGAGTTCGACTTCGTCGAGGATCTGGAGGACTACGCCCTGCCCAAGATCTCGTTCCTGGAAGAGCCCGGTCCGAAGCCCCAGCGCGACTCGGCGGCGCTGCTCGAGCTCGGTCAGCGGATCGTCGAGAAGTGCCGCGAGTTCAAGGTGGGCGGCGAGGTGGTCAACATCCGCACGGGACCGGTCATCACGACCTATGAATTCCGGCTGGACTCGGGCGTCAAAATCGCCGCCATCCAGAACCTCTCGGAGGACCTGGCCCTCGCCCTGAGGACCAGCTCGGTCCGCATCGACAGGGTTCCCGGCCGCGCCACCGTGGGCATCGAGGTTCCCAATCCCGACCCGGAGGTGATCCGCCTGCGGGAGATGCTGGACACGGACGACTTCCTCCAGTCCCCCTCGTTGTTGACCCTCAGCCTCGGCGTGGACATCCACGGCACGCCCTTCTTCGGCGATCTGCAACGGATGCCTCACCTGCTGATCGGGGGCTTCACGGGGTCGGGCAAGTCGGTCGGGATCAATTCCATGATCATGTCGATCCTGTTTCGTGCCCGCCCGGACGAGGTGAAGCTCATATTCGTCGATCCCAAGATGGTCGAGCTGGGCGTCTACGCCGACATCCCGCACCTGCTGACGCCGATCATCAACGATCCCAAGAAGGCGGCCAACGCGCTGGCCTGGGCCGTTGAGGAGATGGAAAACCGCTACCGCACACTGGCCGCCCTGGGGGTGCGGAACCTGGAGCAGTACAACCGCCTCGTCGCCGATCCGTCCCAGGCACGCCGGGTCGAGGAGCGCCTCGAGGTGCTGGGCGAGGACGCGCTGGCTGGAGAGGGGCTCCAGCCGCTGCCCTACATCGTCATCATCATCGACGAGCTGGCCGACCTGATGCTGGCCAGCGGCCGCGCCGTGGAAGAGTCCATCACGCGCCTGGCCCAGAAGGCGCGGGCGGTGGGCGTTCACCTGATCTGCGCGACCCAGAGGCCCTCGGTGGACATCCTGACCGGCATCATCAAGGCCAACTTTCCCTGCCGCATCGCGTTCAAGGTTCGCTCCAAGTTCGATTCGAGGACGATTCTCGATGCCGTGGGGGCCGAGCACCTGCTGGGCCGGGGCGACATGCTCTACCTTCCCCCGGGGAGCTCCACCCTCAAACGTCTCCACGGTCCCCTGGTCACGGAGAAGGAGATCGCCACCGCCGTGCGTTTCATCAAGCGTTTCGGCAAGCCGGAGTACCAGCGGAAGATCCTGGCCCACAAGCCCCTGGGGGAGAACGGCAGGGGTCGGCGGGGGAGCAGTGTCACCGGGGAGGACGGCAAGCTGGACGACCCGCGGTACGAGGACGCGGTCCGCCTGGTGGTCACCACGCGGAAGGCTTCTGCCAGCTTCATCCAGCGCCGCCTCGGTCTGGGGTATACCCGCTCGGCACGACTCCTCGATATGATGGAGGAGGAGGGAATCGTCGGGCCCCTCGCCGGGTCCAAGGGACGGGAGGTTCTCGTCCCGCCGGATCATTTCGGGGAAGTCGATGCTACCCTGGCTCTCAACGGACCCGACGCGCCGGAGGAGGATGGATCATGAGCCTGGAGTTCGTCGACCTTGGTTCCCACGGTTTGATCATGCTGGCCGCGGCGGCCGGCATCCTGATCCTCCTGGTGCTCCTCGTGGCCAGCTTCCTGTCGCGGCCCCGCGTCTTCTGCCAGTACCTGGCGCACATGACGGGAATCTCCCTCAAGCCCGGCCAAGTCCACAGCCGCTACAAGGCTCGCGGCAAGGCGGGCGTGCGCGACCTGCTGATCGATCTCCTGATCCGGGAGGACCTGGCCGACACGAGCCGGGTCGTGACCCCCGATTCCACGCCCGACCTGTCCCACTTCGACGACCACCAGTAGCACGTTTCGTTGGAGTGTCAGGCCCAACGACTCTTGCGAGACGTTGCGGGGTTTGGTCGGAAGCAGGGTACCGAGGAGGTCGCGAGTGTTCTCGAAAGGGGCGATCTGCCAGGCGTGCAACCGGATTGCAGGTCAGGTCGCAGGCGTCCGGGCCGCCCCGGAGAGAGTTGCGTGGTGTAGGATTCTCCAAGATGGGAGTTCTTGCTGCGGTAGCCGTATCGGTCGTGGCGGCTCTGTTGGTGTGGCGGCAGGGCCGACGGGGGCTCGCCCAGCGCTCCAGCCCCACCCTGGCCGAGCAGTGGTGGCACGCCCGCCGCGAGTCGGGCCAGATCGCCGCCGTCGCCAGCATCGTCGTCGCCCTGCTCGCCAGACGAGATGCGCTGTGGCTGCTCCCCCTCCTGTGGATTGCGTTGGCGGCGGCGTGGTTCCCGGCTCGCCGCTCGCTGCTCGGCGAAACGTGGGGGTTCGCTCGATTCCTTTCGTGGCAGCTTCGCCTGATCGCGGTTTTCGGCGTTCCGTCGCTGTTGATCGTCGTCGCCCCGATCGTCGTCGACGCTACCGGTTCCGCCTGGGTCGTGGCCACCGCAATCCTCGCGTTGCCGGCGATCATCCGCCTCCTCGGATCCCGCCGGTTGATGGTTGTCCTGCTCCAGGCCGAGCCCCTGAGCGCCGGGGAGATGCCGGTGTTCAGCCGCCTTGCCGGCGAGGTCGTCGCTCGCTCCACGGCTCCCGAGCCCGAGCTCTTCCGCACCGAGGTCACCGGTGGCCGGTGGGCCAACGCCATCGCCATCGGCCACCGCACGTCTCCCGCCGTTGTGTTCTCGCGGCCGCTGCTCGAGGCTCTCGATCCGCGGCAGCTTGCCGCGATCCACGCCCATGAGGTCGCACACCTCGAGCGCTTCACGCCACGGCTGCTGCGCATCAGGGCGGCCCGGCTCTGGGTCTTGACCATTGCGGCGCTGGCACTGGTGCCGGTCGGCCGGTTGCTCGTGAGCCTCCCGTCGTGGGCGCCGCTGGCCTGGCTGGCAGCCGGGTCGATTGCCATCGCCGTCGCTCAGATCCGACACCGCGAGCGGGAGACGGCTTGCGACCTGCGGGCCGTGGAGCTCTGCGGCGACGCCGAGGCGCTCGCCTCGGCCCTGACCGTTCTCCACGAGATCAACCTCCTTCCGCGCCGCATGGAGCAGTCCCAGGAGGCGGCCCTGACGCACCCCTCCCTTGCCGGAAGGCTGCGGGCGATCCGGGCGGCGGCGGGCGCCAAGGATGCTCCGCGATCGTCGTCGCTCCCGTTCTGCGTGGCGGGCGCCCGGGCCGGCCAGCATGTGCTGCTGGAAGGCGACCGTATCACGTGGCTCGAGGGAGTGCCGGAGACGGCTGACAGGACCCCGGACGGCCTTCGCAGAGCCGCCACGTCCTCCCGCTCGCTCGCCTACGACGAGCTGACCGAGCTGCGGGTCCGTTCCCGCGCTCGCGGCCCCGGGGAGCTCGTCGCCGTGGACCGGGGAGGTTCCCGGTGGGTCGTCCCCGTTGCCGACGACACGGTGGCTCCGCTCCAGGCCATGCTCGACGAGGTCGATTCGCGCCTGGCTTCCTCGAGGCTCCCGGCGCTGTTGGTCCCGTTCGCGCACGGCGGGGTCGCACTCCGTGCGATGTCGGCAAGTGGCGCCCTGCTCGGCCTGGCCGTGCCGGGGCGGAGCGCCATTGTGTTCCCGCTGCTCCTGGCGGCGGCATGGCCCCGGGTCCCGGCTCTCGCCGCGGCGGCTGCGGCGATCGTCACCGGGGCCCTGCTCCAACTGCTCCATCTCCCGTTCGGTTGGGGATCCCCGGAGCCTACCGGTTTCGTCGGCGCCCTGATGGTGCTAATCGGGATCGTGCTCGGCGTGTCCGCCTTCGCTCGCGCACGCCTGGCTCCGGATGAGCGCGGCCGTCGGAGCGGGCTCGTTCTGGGAGCCCTGGGGACATGGCTCGGTATGGCGTGGGGGTTTGCCGGCCTCGCGATCTGGGCGTCCGGGGCGGGGAGGCTTGCGGCGTACCCCCTGCACGCGGTCGTCGCCGGTTCACCGACCATCCTGATCCTGGAGGTCGTCCTGACGGTCGTCCTCCTCGTGACGCCGAAGCGCGGAATGCGGGTCGCAGCCGCGGCGATGGGGCTGCTGGTCGCACTGACGCTGTGGATCGGGAGCGCCGGCTTCCGTGACCGCTTCTCGAGAGACCTGTTCGTTGCCGGGCTTGGCGATTCGGTGGTCGAAGAGGTCACGCTCAAGCCGTTTGTGAGCATCGACGTCGATCGCTCCGCGGTTCAGCTCAGGCTCGCCCCGGGTGGAACGGCGTACGCGGTGGGCAGGTACCGGGAGTACGACGCCGACCTCGGTCGGGCCGGCACCGCCTGGCGCGTGGTCCTCGCCGATGGCCGGGAGGTGGAGGCCGGGGCTGTCGACCTGCGGTTCGTCGACGGATCCCGCGCGTTGACGATGGTCAAGGACGACACCCCCGGTAACGGTGGGCTCAGTCTTCGGATGCTGCCGGAAGACGGCTGGCGGATCGATCTGCAGGCGATGATCGGACCCGAGCTCGGCCTCGACCCCGCCACCGGGACATGGTGGGTCACCGGCACTCGGCGAACGATCGATGGCGGGGCCACCTTCGTTCGGGAGAGCGGTCGGATCGCCGGGTCGGGCGTGGTCCGGTCTTCGTGGAACCTCGACGGAGGGTCCCCACAGACACGGTGGGTGGCCGTGGACGATCGCTTCGCCATTGCCATAGCGAGTGACCGGGACCCCCGGTGGGCACTGCATGGACTCGCCTCGGCCCTCCTCGGGGTGTCGGCGCAGCAACGGCTGTTGCTGGTGGGCTCCGACGACGTGGAGCCACTGGGGTCAACCTCCCGGGACCTCCGGTGTCGGTCGGACGAGAATGGTGCCGTCTGCATCGCATGGGACAGGCTCGGGCTCTCCCTGTGGCGCTTCGGCCGCGAGGGCCCGGAGGTGGTGTTGCACCATCTCGCGACGCTCTCCGGAGTCGGGATGCCGCTCTCTCCGGTGACCGGGCCGGGCGGGTTGATCGCACGAACCGTGACCGGCGAGCTGTTCGTGATTCCCGCCGAAGGCGGTCGCGTGCGCCGCCTTATGCTGCCGCACCAGGGCTTTCTGAACGGGGTCGCATTCTCCTCTCCGGACCGGCTCGCCACGCTCCGCGCGGGCGTCCGGTCCACGGTGGTTTCGATCTACCGCTGGCCGGGAAACCGGCGCCACCTCAGCCGGAGTAGCTGGCCTGTACCGTCCCGGCTGCCCCCCCCAGATCGATGAGCGCAGAGCAGCCCCGGAGGGCCCTTTCCAGGACGCCTCTCCGGCGGTCCAGGGCGGTCAACCGCTCGGCGAGGCTTTCGCGGTCGAGGTCGGCCAGCTCGGCGCCGCGCTTGACGGCGTTCTCCAGCCGGTCCAGCGCCTCCTCGACGCGCCGCTCGAGACCGCCCTTGAAGGAGAAGGCGCTCTCGTTGAGCCGCTCGTGGAGGTCGGCCCGGATCAGGCCCAGCTGCCGGCCCATGGCCTCGGGGATGAAACGGTTGTGGCGCCGGGCCACCATGGGACGGCCCACGGGGCCCGGCAACAGGAGGAAGAGCCCCTCGATGATGTAATCGAGGTTGACCTTGGGCAGGCCCACCCGGTAGTCCAGGCGGGACTCCATGGAAAAGCTCTCCCGCACGTCGAAGCTGGCCATCTCCACGCCCACGAGGCGGGCGGCCCGCTCGAAGGCCTCGTCCACCAGCTCGTTGACGCGGGAGAGGGCACGTTCGGTTAGCTCCACGAAGCCCTGGATGACGGCCTCCTCGCGCTCCTTCTGGAAGGGTTCAAGAACGGCTTCCACCGTGCGATCGCGGACCTTCTCCAGCGTCCGCTGAAAGCGCAGCATGTTGATCCGCCGCTCCATCAGGTGCCGGGCCTCCCGGGCGACCACCTCCTGCACCTCGGCGATCAGGGCGGGTTGCCGCTCCCGGACCACGTCGTCATGGTGGCGCATGAGATCCGCGCAGCCGGCCTGAAAGGCGGCCTCCACCTCGCGAACGCGGCGAACCAGCTCCACACGAACCTCCTGGAGCTGGTGAAGGGCGGCCTCGAGATCCTCCACAGAGCTCCTGGCCGAAGCCTCTTCGAGGCGGACCAGGGTGATCTCCTGGGCCAGGCGGCGGGCGGCACGGCGGGCGACGGCCCTTTCGAGGACCTCCTCGCCCCGGCCGGCGGCGAGCTCGCGGATCCAGGCGGCGATCCTGGCCACACCCTCGTCCTTGATGCCATCTTCCAGGGCCCGCCGGGCGGAACAAGGGATCAGGGTAACGGGACGCCCCATGGTGGCCTCGACCGCTTTGGAGGTGTAGGCGATGGAGTCACCCAGCTCCTTGGGGCGCAGGTGGTCGGCCTTGTTGAGGACCACGAGCACCTCGCCGGCGGTCTCCGCGACCTCCTGCAGGAGCTGGGAATCGGTTTCTCCAATGGGAGGATCGGTGGAGACGACGAAGAGGGCCGCGTCGATCTGGCCCAGCCACTGCCGTAAGGTATCCGTGTTGTGCTGGAACACCGAGCCCGAGCCCGGGGTGTCGGCCAGGGTGATTCGTCCCAGCTCGCGGAGCTCGGGCAGCTCCACCTCGACCCGCTCGACGCCCAACCGGTTCTCGGGGTTCTCGGTTTCACTGACGTACGGTTTGAGGCCGTCGACGGGCACCTCCTCCTGCCGCCCGTCCAGGTAGTGGACCACGGCGCGCTCCGTGGGACCCGAGCGGATCAGGGTGACCAGGGCCGTGACGGGGACGACGCCCATGGGGAGGATGGGCCGGCCCATCAGCGCGTTGAGCAGGGTCGACTTGCCGCGCTTGAACGCGCCAACCACCACCACGTTGACGCGGCCCCGCCGCAGGCGCCTCCGTTCCTCGGCCAGCTCCTCACGACAGGAAACGCCGGGCTCGAGGGAAAGGACGGCCTCCAGATGTTCCGCCAGATCCTGAGGTTCCATGGCATGTACCCCCGTGTCCCCAGGGATCATCAGCCGTGGCGGGCGGTTACGGCGGATCCCATCGCCGGCCCGCGCATGGTAGCACACAGGGGTCCGTTGCTCCGGGGCGGGTTGCTGCTGCGAGCGGCGATCCGCGCGTCATTGCGGCGCTTCTTCCGGCGGCGGCGCCTGCGGCGTAGCTGGGCTACGCCTCGGCGGCGTCACCACACTGACGGGCGGCTTGCCGCTCTCGCGACGCAACCCGTCCCGGAGCAACGGACCGGAGAGCTGCAGGCGGGAAGAAAGAAGAGGGAAGGAAGAGAAGACGAAAGTTGACCGTTTTCGAGGGTGTCGTGGGCTGGCGAGGGGGAAAGCCGGCTCCCGGTGCTTTCGAGGTGTGTTTTGCGGTTGCTGCTGCGAGCGGCGATCCGCGCGTCATTGCGGCGCTTCTTCCGGCGGCGGCGCCTGCGGCGTAGCTGGGCTACGCCTCGGCGGCGCCTTGGTCGAAACCCCACACTGGCGGGCGGCTTGCCGCTCTCGCGACGAAACCCGCCCCGGGAGAGCGGACCGGTTGATGGGAGAGGAAGAGGAGTAACGGCGCTCCGCGGTCCCGGGCGCCCATCTTGGGTATGATGTGCCGGTGATGCGGACGCGAGGCCTACCCCACCGATGACACGGATCCGGATTCTCCCGGACCAGCTGGTCAACCGGATCGCCGCCGGCGAGGTCATCGAACGCCCCGCCTCGGTGGTCAAGGAGCTCATCGAGAACAGCCTCGACGCCGGGGCGACGCGAATCGCGGTGGAGCTGGCCACCGGCGGACGTTCGCTGGTTCGCGTGGAGGACGACGGTTGCGGGATGGATCCGGACGACGCGCTGTTGGCCCTGGAGCGCCACGCCACCTCGAAGATCGCGGGCGCGGCGGACCTGGACCGCATCGCCACGCTGGGGTTCCGGGGAGAGGCCATCCCCTCCATCGCCGCGGTCTCGCGCTTTTCCCTGGCGAGCTGTGCCGATCCCGCCGAGGGCGGTGTGCGCGTGGCGGTCGAGGGTGGCCGCGTGCTGGGCGTGGAGGGCGTGGCCCGGCCACGGGGGACCACGGTGGAGGTCCGCGACCTCTTCTTCAACACCCCGGCCCGCCGGAAGTTCCTCCACGCTCCGGAGACCGAGCTGCGCCACGCCGTGGAGACGGTGACGGCGGCGGCCCTGGCCCGGCCCGACGTTGGATTCTCCCTCCGGCACAGCGGGCGGGCATTGCTGGAGGCGCCACCCGCCGTCGACGTCGCCGACCGGTTCCGCGCCCTGGACCGGCGGCGCGCGAAGGGGCCGGTGGCCCGCTTCCGGGAGCGCGCCGGTTCCGTGGCCGTTTCGGGATTGCTTTCGCCCGGTGCGGGCTCGGGCCGGGCGGCGCTGACCATGCTGGTCAACGGGCGGCCAGTCCGCGACCGCCTGCTGGTGGGGGCGATTCTGCGGGTTCTCCGCGAGGCTGGGAGCGGGATGTCCGGCGCCCGGGTAGTCCTGATGGTGGAGCTGCCGCCGGAGGAGGTGGACGTCAACGTCCACCCGGCCAAGGCCGAGGTCCGTTTTGCCCGGGCTCGTCAGGTCTTCGGGGCCGTGGAGCGCGCCCTGCGGGCCGGCGTGGCCGCCGCCCAGGGCCGCGTCGATGTTCGCCGTCTCGGCGTGGCCACGGGAGATCGTCCCCGGGAGGGCCGGCAGTACCCGGGCCAGCCGGCCCCCGGCCAGCCGCCGCCGGCGCGGGAGCCGGTCCTGTTCCCCCATCCGGTGTACTCCTCGCCTCCAGCCGAGGTCTCCGGGGCTCCCGTTCCGGATGACGAAGCGCCTGCCGCGCCGCCGGCGCGGTCCGGCGCCCGGGCCGGCGCGCCCGACACGCCCTTCGGCCGGCTGATCGGCCAGTACCGGGGGTCGTTCATTCTCCTCGAGGACGAGCACGGCCTTGTCATTGTCGACCAGCACGTGGCTCACGAGCGGGTGCTCTACGACCGCATCCGGGCACAGCTGGCCGGCGCTGCGGCGCCCTCTCAGAGGCTGCTGGAACCCGTGCTGGTGGAGGTGGGGGAGGCGTGGGCGGAGGCCGTCGCCGGGGTCGCCGCTCTGTTCGAGCGTGCCGGCCTCGAGGTCGATCGCTTTGCGCCGGACACGGTGCGGATCTCGGCCATGCCGCCCGAGCTGGACCGGGAGGGGGCCGCCCGGCTGGTGGAGGAAATCCTCGACCGGGCCACCGAGCTCGACGGCGTGCCCGAGCGCGCGGCCGAGCTTCTCGAGGAGGAGCTGGCCGCTGGCCTAGCCTGCCGGGCGGCCATCAAGGTCAACCACCCCCTGAGCCAGGAGAAGCAGAAGGCCCTCCTCGTGGACCTGGCCCACACGGAAAACCCGCATCGCTGCCCCCACGGGCGGCCCATCATCCTCAGGCTGAGCCAGGAGGAGATGGAGCGGAGACTGGGGAGACGATGATGCGGCGTGAGCAGTGGCATCTGACCGAGGCGTTGATCTTCGCCCACTTCGCGTTCTACTTCCTGACGGCCACATCGCCGGACATCCGGCAGGCCATGATCTTCTACCCCCAGGCTCTCGTGGCCAGGCCCTGGAGCGTCATCACCTTCCAGTTCCTCCACGGCGGCATGCTGGGCTTTTTCTTCTCCATGCTGATCCTGTGGATCATGGGCCGGCCGCTCGAGGAGGAGTGGGGCTCGCCGCGCTTCCTGGTCTTCTGGCTGGTCTCCGTGTTCGGCGCCGTGGCCACGGCGTACATCCTGGGCCAGCCCCTGGCCGGGGACATCTTCTACCAGACATCCCTGCTCTTCACCTTCGCCACCGTGGCTCCGGACGTGGAGCTCCTCCTCTTTTTCGTGCTGCCCGTCAAGGTCAAGTGGCTGGCCATCCTGGGTGGCGGTTTCCTCCTCTACTCGAGCTTCGCCAACTTCGGCCCACTGACCGGCGCCGCCAACGCCGCCGGCATGTCCGCCGGATACGTCTTCTTCCTGGCCACGCGGAAGCTGCCCAGCCGGAGGAAGCTGGCCTTCAAGTTAAAGCAGGCCAAGGGCAAGGCCGTGGAGGTGGCCAAGGAGACGGTCGTCCAACGCCGTAACGAGTCCTGGGATCCTGCGGTGCGGGCGGCCGTGGTGCGGGCCGAGGCCGGCGGACCGTCGAGCGCGGAGGATGAGGCCCTGCTGGCCGAGCTCGACAAGGCCAAGGATCCCTCGGTGACCATCTGTCCCCCGGAGGAGTTCAACTTCGCCGGCGATCCCATCTGCGGCAGCTGCCCCGGTTACCCCGAATGCGCCGCCAGAGCCATCCGGCTGGCCGGAAAGGAATCGGCCGAATCGCAGGATCCGGCCGGGACGGGCGAGGCATAACCAACGTTGAAGCGGCGGCCCTCGTGCCCCCAACGGCCCCGCCGCCACCCATTCTCCTCCCCCCTCCTGTCTCTCCTTTGTCGTCTCTCCTTTATCCCCTCACCCCTCACTGCCCTCGTCTCACCCGCCAATCCCCCGTTCGTACATGGCGTACTCGCGGGTGACGCGGCCGAAGCCGTGGTCCCAGCGCTGGGGGGGCGTCGTCGGGCCCATCAGGCAGTGATGGACCGCGCGCATGTCCCTGGCGATGGCCCTGCGGTAGAGCTCGGCGGTGATGGCCTGGCCGATGCCGTAACCGCTGTACTCGGGGAGCACGGCCAGGGTGCGGATGTTGAGGGTGTCGGCCGGGGCGGCCATGGAGAGCCCCAGGCCCACGACCTTGCCGCCGGAGTCCTCGGCCAGGAGGATCTCGTCGGGTCCCACTCGGTGGAGCCACCGGTTGTAGATGCTGGCGAACTCCTCCTCGGTGGTCGGCGTGACGCTCCAGTTGGAGGCGAAGGAGTGCTGGCAGAGCACGAAGAGGGCGTGGACGTCCTCGTCCCAGCGATTCTTGTCGAATGAGCGGAAGGTGATGCCGCGTTTCTTGGCCAGGGCCGGCTCGAAGCGAAAGCGCGCCAGCTGTCCAGGGAGGTCCTCGATCCGCTTGGTGGAATAGGTGCGCACCGTGGCGAATCCGCAGGCCAGGAAGAGACGAGGGTAGTGCTCGGGTTGCCGTGGCTCGCCAGGGAAGGAGTGCGTGTCGAAACCGCGGACCATGAAGCGCCAGCGGTGCCAGATATCGCCGGCCATGGGCCCGCGCATCCACTTGAGCCCCACCTCGGCCAGCCAGGCGCCCGCCGCGTCGATCAGCGCCCGGGCGGCCTCCACGTCATCCTTGCAGGCGAAGTGCCCGATAAGCCCGTAGGGGCCCTCCTTCTCCACGAGGAGCTGGTTGTGGAAGGCCGTCAAGCGACCCACGGGCTGGTCGTCGCGGAAGGCCAGGAAGCACCGGCTCGAGGCGTTCCGGTAGTAGGTGTTGGCCGGGTCCAGGAGGGCTCGCGTGCCGGCCGCCTCGGCCTTGGCCTGGTTCTCGGTCAGCTCTTCGATGGCCCTGGGCAGCTCGAGGAAGGTCTCGATCGGCCCCTCGAGGTGCGAAAACGATTGGATCCGGATCTCGCTCATCGGCAATCCCTCCCCTGAGACGGCGCCACGCGCATCGCCCGGCGGCAAGCCGAGATCTTCTCCCACGCCGTACGCTCCATCATGACCTTCCCAGTATGCCACGTCGAGGGGCCGAGCGGGAGGTCCCTCCCGGTTGCGGCCAGTGGGAAGGTCTCCTTGCCTTCGTGAAGGGATTCACATAAATTGGCGGGACGAAGGGAGGTGCGGATGATCGAGATTCGCATCCATGGCCGCGGGGGTCAGGGGGCGGTGATCGCCTCGCAGATCCTGGCCGAGGCGGCCTTTCGCGAGGATATGCACGTTCAGGCCTTTCCGTCCTTCGGCTCGGAGCGCCGGGGCGCTCCCGTGGCGGCCTTCGTCCGCCTGGACGACGAGCCGGTCCGTATCCGGACGGAGATCTACGAACCGGACGGATTGATCGTCCTCGACCAGAGCTTGATCCTCCAGAAGCTGGTGGACGTCACCCAGGGCTTCAAGGAGGGGGGGTGGATTCTGATCAACTCGTCCCACCCGCCGGAAGAGTTCGCCGGCCTTGGCTCCTACCGTGTGGCCACGGTCGACGCGGCCCACATCGCCGTCGAGCATCACCTCGGCTCCATCACGGCGCCCATCGTCAACACGGCGATCCTCGGTGCCTTCTCGACCTTCACAGGCCTCGTGGGGCTCGAGCACATCGCGGAGGCGATCCACGCCACGGTGCCGGTGAAGCCCGAGGCCAACGTGGCGGCGGCCCGTCAGGCCGCCCAGTCCGTCAAGGTGTTGGACGCTCAGGCGGCGGGGAGGTGATCATGGTCGAGCTGAACCCCAAGTTCCTCGAGGATCTTCCCATCACCTCCTACTCGGACAACCCGACGACCCTGATCAAGACCGGCACCTGGAAGTATGTGCAGCCCTCCTACGACGACAAGCTGCCGGCCTGCTCCAACCTCTGTCCGGCGGGCAACGACATCTCCAAGGCGCTGGACCTGGTGGCACGCGGGCAGGTGGACGAGGCCGCACGGCTGTGGCGGACGGGCAACCCCCTTCCGGCCACCCTCGGGCGGGTCTGCCCCCACCCCTGCGAGAGCGAGTGCAACCGGAACGCCTTCGGTGGCGCCATCGCCATCCACACCATGGAGCGCTTCCTCGGCGACCGCTCCTTCGACCCCGCGTTCCTGCCGGAGAAGAAGCCGGCCACCGGGAAGAAGGTTGCCGTCGTGGGTGCCGGTCCCGCCGGCATCGCCGCCGCCTACAACCTGGCCCTGGCCGGTCACGATGTGGAGGTCTTCGATGACAAGCCGGCCCCCGGCGGCTACCTGCGGACGGGCATCCCGGACTACCGGCTCCCCAAGGAGATCCTGGACCGCGAGATCGCCCTGGTGGAGTCGCTGGGCGTCCGCTTCACCTGCGATACCCGGGTGGGCCGGGACGTGACCCTCGACGATCTCCGGGGGCGCTTCGACGCGGTGATCGCCGCGGTCGGTTTCCACCGCTCGCGGCCGCTGGGCGTCCCCGGCGAGGACCACCCCAAGGTGTACAACGGCGTCCACCTCCTGGAACGCATCCTGCTCGGTGAGCGGCCCGAGCTGCCGGCACGAATGGCCATCGTCGGCGGTGGCAACACGGCCATGGACGTGGCGCGGTCTCTCCTCCGGATCGGGGTCGAGCCCGTCGTCGTCTACCGGCGGTCGCGCCTGGAGATGCCGGCCATCCCGGCCGAGGTGGACGAGGCCATGGCCGAGGGGATCGAGCTCCACTTCCTGACGGCCCCGTCCAGGGTCGTGGTGGAGGGCGATCGCATCACCGCGCTGGAATGCCTCAAGATGCGCCTGGGCGAGCCCGACGAGTCCGGGCGCCGCAGGCCCATCCCCGTGGAGGGCTCCGGGTTCCAGATCCCCGTGGGCGGCGTCGTCACGGCCATCGGCGAGAGCGCCGACCTGGACTTCCTGCCCGAGCCCGCCCGGGAGGGCTGGCGCATCGCCGCCGACTCGCGCTTCGCCACGCCGGTGGAGGGGATCTTCGCCGCCGGCGACGCCGCCTTCGGCGGCGGGACGGTGACGGCCGCCGTCGGTGAGGGCCGCCGTGTGGCGGCGGTGGTGAATGCATGGCTCGGGGGCGGAGAGCTTCCCCAAGAGGCGCCGCCCGTCCAGGGCCTGTGGTCCCGTCCCGTCACCATCGCCCGGACCGTCCACGTGGAGCAGCTCAACCCGGCCTACTTCACCGAGGTGCCCCGGCCCGAGATCCCGGAGCTTCCCCCGGAGCAGCGGAAGACCTCCTTCGCCGAGGTCATGGGCGGCTTCACCGAGGAGGAGGCCGTTGCCGAGGCCCGGCGCTGCCTGGTCTGCGGCACCTGCAACGAGTGCTGCAACTGCCTCTACTTCTGCCCCGACGTGGCCATCCACCGCCGGGAGAACGCCTTCGGCTTCGAGATCGACACGGAACATTGCAAGGGGTGCGGCATCTGCGTGGAGGAGTGTCCGCGGGATGCCCTGAGCCTGGTGGAGGTGACGTCATGAGGATGGTGCTCAAGGGCAACGGAGCGGTGGCCCACGGGGTGCGGCTGGCGCGGGCCCAGGTGATCTCGGCCTACCCCATCACCCCCCAGACCTCCATCATCGAGGGACTGGCGGACATGGTCTCCGAAGGCAAGCTGGATGCAAAGTTCATCAAGGTCGAGTCCGAGCACTCGGCCCTGGCCGGCTGCATCTCGGCCTCCTCGGCCGGCGCGCGGGTCTTCACCGCCACCTCGGCCCAGGGCCTGGCCCTGATGCACGAGCTGATCCACTGGGCCGCCGGCGCCCGCCTGCCCATCGTGCTGGCCAACGTCAACCGGGCCATGGCGCCCGGGTGGTCCATCTGGACCGATCAGAACGATTCTCTCTCCCAGCGGGACACGGGGTGGATGCAGGTCTACTGCGAATCCTCCCAGGAGGTCGTCGACTCGGTGATCCAGGCCTACAAGGTCTCCGAGAAGGTGCTCCTGCCCACCATGGTCATCCTGGACGCCTTCTTCCTCTCCCACACCTACGAGGACGTGGAGGTTCCGGAGCAGTCCATGGTGGACGGTTTCTTGCCGCCGCTCGACCTGCCCCAGAAGATGGACCTGGAGCGCCCGGCCGCCCTGGGCAACCTGGTCTTCCCCGACCGGTACATGGAGTTCCGGCGCAAGATGGACCTGGCCCACGATCTCGCCCTGGGGGTCTGGGAGGAGGTGGGCCGGGAGTGGGGCGGGCTGACGGGGCGTTCCTACGGTCTCGTGGAGGAGTACCGCTTGGAGGGCGCCGAGCTGGTCTTCGTCACGGCGGCCACGGCGGCTTCCACGGCCCGCGTCGTCATCGACGCCATGCGGGAGGAGGGCATCCCGGCGGGGCTTTTGAGGCTCCGCGTATTCCGGCCCTTCCCCGCTGAGCTTCTGCGGGGGGTTCTCGCCGGCAGGAAGAAGGTGGTCGTGCTCGACCGGAACTGCTCCTTCGGACACCACGGGATCTTCCACCAGGAGATCAAGTCGGCCCTCTACGGCCTGCCCGACGCCCAACGGCCGCCCATGTACGGCTTCATCGCCGGCCTGGGCGGGCGGGACATCCGGCCGGACGATATCGATGGCATGTTGCGGGGCGTCTGGGAGGGCCGGATCACCGACCCGGTGAGCTGGTGGGACGTTCTCGAAGCGAAAGACCCGGCGCGCGCCGCCGTGGTCATGGCCTGAGGAGGGTGGTATGGCGGCAGACCTCACGACCTACGATCCCCGGAATCTTCATCTTCCCGAGGGCGAGATCATGCGCTCCGGGCACCTGGCGTGCCCCGGCTGCGGCGCGGCGCTCGGCATGCGGCTGGCGCTCAAGGCGCTGGGCCCAAAGACCATGGTGGTCATCCCCGCCTGCTGCTGGGCGGTCATCAACGGCCCCTACCCCTTTGGTGCCCTCGACGTCCCCGTGCTCCAGGTGGCCTTCGAGACGGCGGCCATCTCGGCCTCTGGGATCAAGGCCGCCCTGGACGTGCAGGGCAAGGACGACATCACCGTCATGGCCTGGGCCGGCGACGGGGGCACCTTCGACATCGGCTTCCAGTCGCTCTCCGGCACCGTGGAACGCAACGACGACATCATCTACGTCTGCTACGACAACGAGGCCTACATGAACACGGGGATCCAGCGTTCCTCCGCCACTCCCTACGGCGCCTGGACCACCACGACCCCTGCCCACACCCCCAAGGCCGAGCCCAAGAAGAACATGGTCGAGATCATGGTGGAGCACCGCATCCCCTACACGGCCACGGCCTCCATCGCCTTTCCCGAGGATTTCGTGCGGAAGATGCGGAAGGCCCAGTCCATCCGCGGCGCCAAGTTCATCCACCTGTGGATCTCCTGCCCCGCCGGTCACAAGTCCGAGGAGAGGAGCTCCGTCAAGATCGCCCGCCTGGCCGTGGAGACCGGCGTCTTTCCCCTCTACGAGGTGGAGGACGGCGTCCACTACACCATCAACCACGAGCCGGCCTTCACCGACGTCACCGAGTACCTCGAGCTCCAGGGGCGTTTCCGGCATCTCGACGAGAGCCAGATCGAGAACATCCGGCGCAACCTGGAGTGGGAATGGCTGCGCCTGCGGGCCAAGGTGGAGATGGGACAGAAGGTCCCCTCACCTCCGGCGCCCGTCAAGGCCAAGGTCGACGAGGGGGCCCACGAGCCCCGGGGGGAATAGCCCATGCAACGAATCCGCCTGGCACAGATCGCGCACGCCCGTTCCGGCGACAAGGGTGACGACTCCAACGTCGGTATCATCGCCGACAGCGACGAGGTCTACGAGATCCTCCTCGACGAGCTGACCGAGGAGCGGGTGGCGCGGCACTTCGCCCGCATCTGCAGGGGCGGCGTCACCCGCCACGAGGTACCCAACCTCCGCGCCCTCAACTTCATCCTCCACGACTCCCTGGGCGGCGGCGGCACGGCCAGCCTCAAGACCGACGCCCAGGGCAAGACCCACGGCCAGGCCATGCTGCTCATGGAAATCGAGGTTCCCGATGATCTCCCGGTCCGCCCCGTGGAAGAAGTCTTCGCCGACGCCATTCCCGTTCCCATGGAGTGTGCGGCCGGTTCGTGAGCCCGGGAACCGGGCGAAGCCGGCGCGGGCCCCGTTCCTGCTCCTACCCGCCCTGCTCCCCCTGACCGAGCGAGACCACAGCCCTCCGCCCGGCGTGCACCGTTACATTCCTTGAAACGTTACCGCCCGCCGGTCCGGCGCCCTGGATCGTGTAGCTTGCCTCGGGCAGCCTCAGGGGAAGGCCTCCGGCGGGGACGGGGACCCATTCGGTGCCGCCGGGGTTGTACCGACGGCGGATGGGGACGGCCAGGCCGGTGGCCTGCTCGACGATCCGGGCGCGCCAGAGGGCGCCGTCCTCTCCGGGCCTGGCCTCGATGACCAGCGTGCCGGTGGGCCGGAGGTGGACGGGAACCTCGGGGCCGGGGGCGGAGACGTGGACGAGGGCCGCACCGGCGGAGGCCACGAAGAGGGTCCAGTCCCCCTTGGGAAGCTGCTTGAGACGGCAGCGGCCATCGGTCTGGCAGGGTGCCCAGAAGTCGGCTCCGATGGCGCCACCGGCCAGGGCCACCACGGCGATGCCGCCGGCGGGTGTGCCGTCGGCCTCGCGGACGAGGAGGATCACGCCCTCACCGGGATCGAGCGAGATACCGGCGTGGGTGATCAGGCCGTCGCTGATCTTGAGCTGTTCGGAGGCGGTCTCGTAGCCCTCGGCCGTGACCTCGAGGGTATAGTCGCCGTCGGGGAGCTCGTCGAAGTGGAAATTGCCGTTGGCCCCGGAGCTGGCCTGCCGTTCGATCCGGGGCAGGCCGGCCCTCCGTGCCACCAGGGTCGCGCCGGTGATGGGGTTACCGGTGTCCGAGGCGCTGACGGTGCCCTCGATACCGCTGGCGGGCACCTCGAGCTCGAGGCTGGTGTCCTGCTCCAGCACCATGTGGCGTCCGGTCAGCGGCTCGCCGGCGGCGGAGAGGACCTTGAGCTCGTACTCGCCGGGGGACAGCCCGGTCATCTCGAAGGCGCCATCGCTGTCGGTGGCCGTGCTGCTGCCGCCGGGCATGCCGATGCCCTGGGCCTGCACCAGCAGCCCCTGGACGGGAAGACCGGCGCGGGTGACGGTTCCCGAGAGGTCGATGCCGCCGGCGAAGTCGATGGTCACCCGGGCCGGCGTGTCGATGTCGTTGACGGTGGTGACGGCGCTCCGGGAACGGTTGCCGGGGAGCACGCTGGCCGTCACCGTCACGGTGCCGAGCCGGACGCCCTTGAGTGTGAACCGCCCGTCCGGCCTGGGATGCGTTCCAGCGGCGCCGGCCGTGATCGTGCAGCGCTCCAGCTCAGAGGCCGACAGGCCACGGACCTCGCCCTCGACGGTCCCGCCGCGCGAGAGCTGGATCTCCACCGTGGGATCACGATCGTCGGGCACGGTGAGATTCCGGATGACGGGAGCGAAGCCCTTCTTGGAAGCTCTCAGGCGGACGTCGCCCGGGAAGACCTTGTCGACGGTGAAGGATCCGTCGGACCCGGTCTCGGCCGGCGGAATCCTCGTGGTTCCCCAAACCTGGATGCGGACGCCGGCCTCGGGCTCGCCTTCGGGTCCCGTCACGTGGCCCAGGATCCGCCGGGGCCGTTGCAGCCGGATGATGAGCTCCTCGCCGGAACCGGCCGTACCCGTACCGCCGCCGCGAAGCTCAGCGGTGGTGGCCTGCACCTCGTAGGTTCCGGCCGGCAGGCCGTCGAGCACGAAGGCTCCATCGGGGCCGGACTGGGTTTCCTGGTACGGCCGCCCCACGGTCTCCACCAGGGCGCCGGCCACCGGCGCGCCGTCCGGACCGAGCACGCGGCCCCTGAGCTCGGCGCCCCGTTCGAGCTCGATCAGCACGGGCGCGGGCTCGGCGTCCTCGGGAATCTCCACCTGGCGCTTGGCCTTCTGGTAGCCCTGGGCCGTGATGGTCAGCCCGAGCGGTCCCGGGGCCAGGTGCCCGATCCGGAAGCCGCCGTCGTCGGCCGTGGTCGCGGTGCCGGCCATGACGTAGGTCTTGACCGTCCCCATGCCGGGGATCGTCATGGTCTGGATCACCGAGGCCGTGACCCCGGCGCCGGCCAGGGGCTCGCCGGAGGCCTTGGCCACGACCCTGCCGGAGAGGGTGCGTTCGTGCCGCACCGGGACTTCGACCTCGCCCCCGGGGGGCAGGACCACCTTGACGGGCGGGGCGGGCACCCACCCCTCGGCCCTGGCCTGGAGGTAGAGCTCACCCTTGCCCTCGAGGTCCGGCACTTCGAAGTGACCGTTTCCATCGGCCGTCACGGTGGGGTTGAAGATGGGTGCCTGGGCCGTGCGGCTGGCCATGACCTGCGCGCCGGCCACGGGGTTCCCGTCGGGATCGACCACCGTGCCGGCCACGGTGACGCCGGGCTCCAGTACCACGTCGCCGAGGTCTGTCCCAGCCGGGTCCACCGTGACCTCGCCGAGGGTCCGGGTGACATAGCCGCTCCGGACGAGCTGCACGAGGACCTTGCCCGTGGGCACGGCGCGAAGGGTGGCACGCCCCGCACGATCCGTGGCCGCCGAGGCGACCGGTTCCGCCAGCTTCTCGCCCTCGGTGCCCGCGCCCAGCATCATGGCGCCCGGGTTTTTCGAGGCGCTGTCCGGGAGGTGCACGGTGACGGCGACACCCTCCAGCGGCGTGCCCTGGGGATCGGTCACCCTGAGGGCCAGCGTGGCCCCCCGCCTGAGCTCGAGGAACACCGCCGGGTGAGCGCCCGGCGGCAGGGGAAGGCGCTTGGAGCGGACGGGCGGGTAGCCCGGCGCCCGCGCCTCGACGATCATGGGCGCGGCGGGCAGCTCGCCGAGGTCGAAGCGGCCGTCGGGTCCCGTGACGGCCAGGGGTGCCGGCAGGGGCTTCAAGCGTGTGGTGGAGAGGTTGCCGGGGTTGACGATCAGCCACCAGGGCAGCACACGGGGCACGATGGAGACGCCGGCCACGGGCTTGCCGGCCGGATCGGCCACCGTGCCCGAGACCGTGGCCGACCGTTGCAGGGTCACGGCGACGGAGGAGCGGCCCGGCGTCAGCGTCAGGCGAGCCGGCGTCAGGCCGGGACCCCACAGGAGGCACTGGGTCTCCCGGAAGACGGGGAGATCGAAGATGCCGTCGGCCGCAGCCATCCAGCGGGAGGGGCTGGCTCCGCCGAAGGCGGTGTTCTCGATGACGACGCCTCCGGGGGCGCCGGTGATGTGGACTGCGGTGGAGGGCGGGGTGTCCAGCACGAGGCGTGCTCGCGTGCCCTTCGCCGGCAGGGAGGTGCCCGAGGCCATCGCCATCCGTCCATCGTCCTCGGCCACGGCGGTCCAGCCCTCGGAGGTCGAGACCCACAGGGTGGCCGTGCCGTCTCTGGCCGTCCGGATGCCGGCGCCGGCCGGGGCGCCGGGACAGGTGACGAGCACGCCGGGAGCGGGCTCACCGTCCCGGCGGGTGACCAGGAGGGGAAGCTTCTTGGTCTCGAGCCGCAGCGTCAGGGTACCGCCCCGGGCGTTGCGTCGCGACAGCTCGCCCCAGCGGCCCTCGGGACCGACGGCGAGGAGGTCGAGGAAGAACCCCTGATCCGGCACGGTGCAATGCACCCGGCCGGCCTCATCGGTCACCTGGCGTGCCAGGGCGCCCCGCCAGCGGCCGGGCAGGCCGCCCCAGGGTCCGAGGGAGGCTTCACCCCAGACGGCAGCACCACGAAGCGGTGCGTGCCCGGCCACCACGCGCACGCTCAGCGTCCGGCCGGGCGCCAGACGTGCCGGCGGCAGCTTCGCCTGTTCGGGCAGCACCACGGTGAAGGCCCGGGCCACGTGGCCCTTGGCCGAGACCTCCACGCGCAGTGGCAGTGCGTAACGCAGAACGTCCAGGGTGAACGAGGTGCCGGGAGCCGTCGTCGTCTCGGCCACCGGCTTGACCAGCGCGCCGGGATGTTCGACAGCCCACCGTCCCAGTGCCCACGCCCGAACCGTCACCGTCACACCGGGCCGCGCTGTCGACACGGTTCCTGACAGGTGCAACACTCCGGCTGAGGCAACGGTGCTGATCAACAGGGCAAGAGGCACGGCCGCCAGCCGGAGTCTTTGTGCCATGATGAACCTCCAGCATCCCATTCGCTCTCGAAGAGTCTACAGCCCTGTCCCATACCCGTGCAAGGCGGGCAACGGTGTCGTTTCTTCCCCGTTCTCCCACTTGCGGGCCTCTTCTGACACAAGACCCATGAGACCTGTAGGGCTCATGTGGGAGATGTGGAGAAAGGTCCAAGAGAGGATGCTCTCGCTTTCCCCGCGGCGACCACACGGCCGGAGCGGAGCTGACGTGATGGTGCCGTGCCGTCCGGGCGGATGGCGTTGACACCCGAGGGGGCCTGCGCTATAAAGACCTTCGCCTGGTTGCCCAGGTAGCTCAGTTGGTAGAGCAGCGGACTGAAAATCCGCGTGTCGGCAGTTCAACTCTGTCCCTGGGCACCAACCATCGGCCGATTCCCGCGGAGATCTACTGCGGCTCCCGAGGCACCGCGATCTGCGGTGCTTTCTTGCGTCCGCTCACTGCGGCGTAGCTTGGGCTACGCCTCGTTCGCGGGCGCGGCGAAATCACCACAGCTCACGGCGCCTCGGGAGCCTCGTGACGATCTCCGCGGGAATCGGCCGATGGGATGGAAGAGAACGTTGGGGAGGGGTGGAGCGGCTCTTGGCGCCTCTGGCGCCTCGTGCCGCGGGATGTATGGTTGGCGATGGAGGGGCGAGGCGGTGTCTGCTTGCCGGAGGGTAGTCAGAGTTTCGTTGTCGTGGCGCTGAGAGGGAGGAGGGAGGTGTGCGGAATTTCACGGCCCTGCGATGTTCGTCGCTCCCTGCCGGGATCTCACGTCCCACAACCTCACCGGCCATCGCGACCGATTGTCCCTGCCGAGCCCGGATTCGATGGCTCAGGCCACCAAATCCAACCCGGATGTGGCGACGCGGACCGCCATTGATCAGGTGAGCTCTCTGGCATATGAAGCGCGGGCTTTAGCCCGCATCGTGGTGAGCCATAGTGAGATGAAAACGAATGACGCCCTCTGCGGACTGAAGTCCGCGCTCCCAAACGGCGCCGTGACGGCGTGCATGCTGGGGTGACATGTTCATCGGCGTCGCCGTATCTCCGGCTATCACGAACGTTCGGAACAGCGCCACAACCTCCCTCCGGTCAACCCGGTACTTCCGATCTCTGGTGCGGCAGTCTCGTGGCAGCAGGATGGCAGCGATTGAAGAGTCCTTGATGCATCGCCTCGACGGCAGCGTG
>JAADFK010000210.1 GCA_013152925.1 Acidobacteriota bacterium
TCCAGCGCCTCGGCGTGGTGGAACTGCCGCTCGGCCAGCGCCAGGGCGCGCCGGGCGCCCTCGGCGTCCCTCTCGGCCAGGCACCGCGTCACCCGCTCCACGGCCGCGGCGAGCTCCCGCGCCTCCTGCTGGGCGGCCAGCTCCCCGCGAAGACAGCCGTCCAGCTCGCCCAGCCGAGCCAGGACCTCGTCATCGTCCACATCCAGGGCCCGGACATCGCCCAGGGCGTCCAGCGCCGCCACCAGCTCGCCGGCCTCCAGGGCCTCGCCAGCCGAGTCCAGGAGCTCCTCGGCCCGCCGGCGGGCCTCTTCACGGGTCCGGCCCCGTTCCAGCCGCTCCACAAGCCCCGCCACGTCGTCCTCGCTTCCAGGCCACCGCCCCGCGTGCTCCTCGATGAGGCGCCGGCCCTCATCCCAGCGCCGGGCTGCGATCAGCTCCTCCACCCGGCCCTCCAGGTCTTGTGTCGCCTGCCGGCGTTCCAGCTCGGTCGCGTGTTCCCGGGCTTGGCGCCGGGTGGATTCGAGCACGTCCAGGACGAAGAGGTCCTCCGGCCGCTCCCGGAGAGCCGCCTCCAGGGCGGCGATCCCCGCCTCGAAGTCACGCCGCTCCACGGCCTCCCGGGCCTCGGCCAGCAGGCGGCTAACCTCGGCGTCCCGGAGCTGTTCCTCCAAAGCGTCCGTCCGTTCCCTCAGGGCGACCAGCACCTCCGCCGCGCCCAGGCGGGACTCGGCGTCGTCCAGGGCGCTGCGGGCCTCGTCGAACCGCCCCGCCTCCAGGAGCTCCTCAATGGCCGAGGCCTCGGCCGCCACCACCTTCTCGTGCTCCTCCTGGGCCCTGTGGAGCTCACCGGCTCTCCGGATCTCGTCCATCTGCCGGCGCAAGGTCGCCACCATGTCTTCAGGTGCCTGTTCCAGCGCGTCTTCGAGAAGATGAACGGCCGGGCCGAACTGGTAGACCTCCGCAAGAACCCGGGCCTCGACGCGGATCCCCTCCAGCCGTTCCCGGGCGGCCGCCTCCTCGGCCTGCTCGAGGCGCCGCTCGAGCTCCTCGATACGGGCATCGGCGGCGAAACGCTCCCGGGCCATGGCCAGGCTCTCCCGGGCCCTCTCCAGATCACCCGCCTCGATGGCACGGGCGATGAGGTCGAGGTTGGAGGTCAGGGACTGGACCCGCTGGCTCTCCCGGGCGCGCGCCTGCCGCTGCTCCTCGATGGACCTCAGGAGATCCATGGCGGCGGAGCTCTCCGGGTCGATCTGCAACACCACGTGGACCTGGGACGCCGCCTGGGCCAGGTGGCCCTCGGCGGCCAGCCGGCGCGCCTCGGCGAAGAGGGCCTCGCAACGCCGGCGATTGGGGACGTCCCGGCGGTCTTTTGGCGCGGCCGGCGTCTTCCGCGACGCCGCACCGTCCCCCGGGGGAACGCCGGAGGGAGTGTCCGCCCCAGGGACACCGGATCCCCGAAGGTCCACGCCGGCGTCCCCTGTCTTCCGGCCACTCTCCACCGGGGCGAGGTAGCGGTCCAGGTCGGCCGCGGCAAAGGGCAGCCGCGCCTGAACGACGGCCAGCTCCCGCGCCATGTGCCGCGCCGACTCGTGGCGCGCCTCGGGATTCTTGGCCAGCGACTTGAGCACGATCCGCCGCAGATCCTCGGGCACGCAGCCCTCCGGATCGCTCTCGGAAAAGGGCACCGGCGGCTCGAAGAGATGGCCGGCCATGATCGATGTCAGGTTGTTCCCCCGAATGGGGAGCGTACCCGTCAGGAGCTCGTAGAGCACGACCGCGAAGGAGTAGAGATCGGAGCGCCGGGTGATCTCCGCCCCCTCGTCCCGCCGGAGCTGCTCGGGGGAGCAGTACTTGAGCTTGCCGATGAAGATACCCGTGGTCGTCAGCTCCCCGCCCCCCTCCACCACCTTGGCCACACCGAGGTCGATGAGCTTGACCCTGGGGTTGCCACGATCGTCGCGCGTGAGCATCAGGTTGTCCGGGGAGATGTCCCGGTGAACGATCCCCTTGTCGTGGAGGTACCCCACCGCCTTGAGGGACTGCCGCGCCACCTCCAAGGTCAGGCCCAGGGGGGGCGGGCCGTGCTCCTTGAGCAGGTCCAGCAGGTTGACGCCGTCGATGTACTCCATGACGATGAAGGCGTTGCCTTCCCGATCGACGGAAAAATCGTAGAACTGGATGATGTTGTCATGGTGAAGGCGGATGGCCGTGCGCGCCTCCCGGCGAAACCGTTCCTCGAACTCCCCCTGCTGTTCCACCTGGTGGCGCATGACCTTGATCACCCGGATGTCGTCCAGCAGCCGGTGGCGCACCTTGTAGATGGCCCCCATCCCGCCCACCTTGAGCTTGGAGAGCACCTCGTACTTGCCTTCAAGACCTTCCACCGGAAGGGACACGGTACCAACTCCCAACCATCCGGTTGATCGAGCTCACCCACGCCGGAGTATCGTCCCAGGTTAGCGAGGGGGCAGGGCCCTGTCAACGCGGCTTCCGTGCATGGCGTGCGTGAGCGGCGGAAGACCCACGAGCACCTTCAGCGGCGGCCACACCGGATGGCAACGGGGTACAATACCCCGGTGGACATCGAACAGGTCGGCCCGTACAGGATCGAAGAGCACCTGGGAAGCGGGGGGATGGGCGTGGTGTACCGGGCCTACGACACCCGCCTCGACCGCCACGTGGCCATCAAGTCGATCCATCCCAGCAAGGAGCTGTCGGAGACCCGGCGCCAGCGGCTTCTGAGAGAGGCCCGGGCCGCCGCCGGCCTCAACCACCCCTCCATCGCGCAGGTCTATGACATTCTCAGCGAGGGGGACCGCGACTACATCGTCATGGAATACGTGGAAGGCGTCTCCCTGGCCTCGCTTCTGATCAGAGGCCCCATGGAGACCACCCGCGTCATCGACCTTGGCCGCCAGATCGCCGAAGGCCTCGCCGCCGCCCACGTCCAGGGCATCATCCACCGCGACCTCAAGGCGGAGAACATCCTGGTCACCCCCAACGGCCGGGTCAAGATCCTCGACTTCGGCCTGGCCAAGCGTTTCGAAAGCGGCGGCGAGACGAGCCTGACCCAGGACGGCGTCGTCATGGGCACGAGCCGCGCCATGTCGCCCGAGCAGGCCCGAGCCGAAACGCTGGACGCCCGCTCCGATCTCTTCGCCCTGGGCTCGCTGCTCTACGAGATGGCGACGGGGACGCACCCATTCCAGGGATCGAGCCCCCTGGACACCATGCAACGGATCGTCCGCCACCGTCCACAGCCGCCCAGAAAGCTCAACCCCGAGATTCCCGAGGAGCTCTGCCTCCTGATCGAGAACCTGCTGGAAAAGGACCCTGGCCGCCGCCCCCAGTCGGCCGCCGAGGTCGCCTCGACGCTGCAGGCCCTCGACGCCCTGCTGACGACCCACACGACCGACGGTCTCTCGCTGTCCCAGCTCACCGGCTACGTCCAGCGCCGGCGGCGGGGCCGGTTCCTGCGCACGGTCCTCTTCGCCGGATTCCCCCTGCTGGCCCTCCTTCTTGCCCTGTCCTGGTGGCAGCTCCACCGCCCACAGCCGCCCAAGATCGTCGCCGTGCTGGCCCCGGCAGTGCGAGTCAGCGATCCCAAGCTCGACCCGGAGCTGCCGGCAAGCGTCGTCAGAACTGCTGTTCTCGACACCATCGTCAACCTCCGCGGCCTCGCCGCCCCACCGATCCAGGAGGTCGACCAGGCAGGTAACGACCCCGCGGCCATCGCCCGGGCCACGGCCGCCTCCGAGCTCATCGCCTCCAACCTGGTCATCGCGGGAACCACCATCCAGGTGACCCTCCAGCGCCTCGACGGAGAGGATTCGAGGGTGCTGTGGACCTCCACCTTCACCGTTCCCGCGGACGACCCCGCCCTGCTCTCCGACGCCGTACACGCCCATCTTGTGCTGGCGTACCCCCATCTCAAACGCCGCCGGAAGGGCCGGGCCCGTCCACCTTCGCCCGAAGCGCTGACGGAGTACATCCGCCTTCGCCGGCAGATGACCACCCAGAGCGCCGGCGTCACCATGAAACAGCTCTTCGAGAAGCTGGACGCCCTGCGGCAGAGCAATCCCCGCTTCCTCCTTCCCTACCTCGGTGAAGCCGAGACCGGCCTCTTCGAGTACGTCGCCGAGCGCGATCCTTCCTACCGGGACCGGGTCCGGGAGGTCTTGTCCAGGGCGCGGGATCTGGCGCCAGAAGACCCACGGGTGGCCGCCGCCGAGGCCGATCTCGAGCTGACGGCCGGCGATCTCGACGCTGCGCAGGCCGCCGTGACCCGGCTCGAACGGCTTGCGCCCGGCTCGCCCGACGCCTTCCGCTACCGGGCCCGTCTTCTGATGCGGCTGGGAAAGCAGGGGGAGGCCATCGCCATCCTCCAACGGATGGTGGCCGCCTACCCCTCGGTGACCAGCCTGTGGGAGCTGGCCGAGGCGGAGCTGCACAGCGGGCGGGTCGACGCCGCCCGGCGCCACCTGGCCCGGGGCCTCGAGCTCGAGCCGGACAACCGCAAGCTCGTGGGCAAGCTCGCCCAGGTGGAGCTCATCAACGGTGATCCCGGCGAGGCGGAGCGGCTCCAGCGAGAGCTCGTCTCCAAGGACCCCGATCCCCTCAACTTCTCGAACCTCGGCCTGGCCTGCCTCCTCCAGGGCAAGATTCGGGAGGCTCTCGAGGCCTACCGGGCGGCGGACCGGCTGGCGCCCAGGGACGCCGTAACGGTCATGAGCATCGCCGACTGCCAGCTGCTGTTGGGCCACGAGCCCGCTGCAAAGCGGCTGTACGAAAAGGCCCTCGAGCTCGCCGAGCCCCTGGCCACCAGCGACCGCGTGACCTACCTCGGGGTAAGAGCACAGTGCCTCGCCCACCTGGGCAGGGCGCGCGAGGCGATCCAGGCGGTCCAGGACGAGATCCAGCTCGCCCCCAAGGAACCGATGGTGTACCTTGACGCCGCCCTGGCCTACGCCCTCATCGGCGACCGGACCACCGCCATCGTCCACGCAGAAAGGGCGGTGGAGCTGGGCCTCAACCCCAGGTGGCTCGAGCTCCCCTTCTTCGAGTCCCTTCGCGGCGACCCGAGCTTCGACGCGCTCCTCAAGCGGCCTCGAGACTCCAAGAACGGCAGCTGAGGCGGGTGTTCATGGGAGATTCCGGACCCTGGGATCCAGCTGGGCTACCGGCCTCCCGTCGGCGTCCTCGACGGTAACGGTGTAGTCGTAGTTGCCCTCGACCCTGACATTGTCCGTTCCCTCCACCGTCCGGCCGTCGGCGCTCGTCTGCATGGTCGCAAACGGGCTCTTCTCCTTCCAGGTGATCTTCAGCCGCTGGTTGGACACGGCCGTGTCCAGAACCCAGCGAACGGAGTCGGGACCCGCTGGACCTTCGTAGTGAAGGTCCACCGGGTCCGGGTTGCACTCCACCCGGCCACCGGAGTAGGTGACCCCAACGTCGACATAGTTGCTCATGATGTCTCCTCCTTGGTCCACCACGATTGTCTCATACTGTACACTCACGTCAACACCATGACCCCCGAACGCCCCGGGGCACGGCGTCAGACAGACCCCGCCGCCGTCATGACGAGAGCATCCGGATGGAGATGCTTCCGGGCCGCAGCCGCCACCTCCGCGCGCGAGGTCTCCATCAGCGAGCGCGGGTACGACGCCAGGTGCTCGACGCCCTCGCCGCTGGTCAGCACGGCCACCAGCTCGCGTGCCACGCCACTGTTGGTCGCCAGCCCAACGGTGTAGGAGCCCGCCTGGGCCTCCCGTTGCTCGGCGACCTCCTCCTCCGTCGGCCCCTCCTCCACGAATCGCTCCACGATGTCCACGCACAGCTGCTGCGCCC
The DNA here is from genome assembly GCA_013152925.1 of Acidobacteriota bacterium. Lineage (GTDB taxonomy): Bacteria > Acidobacteriota > Thermoanaerobaculia > Thermoanaerobaculales > Sulfomarinibacteraceae > JAADFK01. Next base: position 5,851 of record JAADFK010000210.1, read on the forward strand.
GGCGGAGGTTGTCCGGTGCCACGCCCAGGTACACCGCCCAGGGCCCCGGAATGTGCAGCGTGCCGAAGAACCGGCTGTACACGCCATAGGTCAATCCCGCGCGGTCCCGCACCTCCACGCCGAGCCTGGAGGTCAGGGTGGACTGTCCGAGACATGCGTTGGCCAACACCGCCGCCGCCTGATCCGGCGCCCCGCGAACCAACGCCGCCGCATGGCCCAGGAGGACGTCCACGTTGGGCCGGTCGGGGATCGAAATCAACTCCTCCGCGGGCTGCGGCGGTAGGGCAGGGGGCGCCGGGGGCGGCGCTGCCACGCCGCCGCGCCACTGCCCGAAATTCCCGGCGAACACCCGGCGAGCCTCGTCAGGACCGACCTGGCCAACGACGGCCACCACCAGGGAGGCCGGACCGTAGAGTCTCCGGTGAAACGCCGTGAGCTCCTCCCGCCCAAGGCCGCGGACCTCGGCCTCGCGCTCCTCCACCGTGCGCCGCCGGTGCGGGTGGCCTGCCGGATAGAGCCGCCGTGTGAGGGCGCCGAGCGCATTGGGAAAGGTCTCCTGCCGCTCACGGGCCAGGAGGCCCAGCACCCGGGTCCGCAGCTTCTCCAGCTCCTCCTCCGGAAAGGCCGGCTCCTGCAACACCTCGGCCAGGAGCGCCACCAGCCGTGGAAGCTCCTCGGCCAGGCCCTGGGCCGAGAAGCTGACCACCGTCGGGGCGCCCGCCGGCGCCTCGATGTTGAGCTCCAGTCCGTGATCCTCCAGCTCCCTCGCCAGCTCCATGCGCGTGTGCCGCACCGTTCCCCGATCCAGCATGGCGGCGGTCATGGAGGGGACGCTGGCCTTCCCGCCGGGCGCGAAGGCACGGCCCGCAATCAGCGAGCCAGCGATGGTCACCGTCGGGGCGTGGGGGTTTTCCAGCACGGCGAGTCTGGCACCGTTGTCCAGCCGATGCACGGCGACCCGTTGCGACAGTGGCTCTCTGAGCCAGCACGGGTGTGGGGCCGGCGCCACCTCCGGTGCAGCGCCCCCGGCACCGTCCGGGATGAAGCGGCCCACCGTCAGGTTGAGATCCCGCAGGTAAGTCCCACAGACCCGGCGGACGTCCTCCGCGTCCACGGCCTCGACCGTGGTGAGCTCCCGGAGGAAGCGCCGCCAGTCACCAACCGCCACGGCCTCGGTCAGTGCCGACACCATGGTGGCGGGGGACTCCCGGTGGAACGCCAGGTCGGTCCGGACCTGGACCCGCGCCCGCGCGAGCTCCTCCGGCTCCAGCGGCGACTGCGCCAGGAGCGCCACCTCCCGCCGGATCAACTCCTCCACATCGTCGTGACCTGTTCCCGGCGCCAGCGTCGCGAAGACCTGGAACAGGCCGGGATCGTGCAGCTCCCAGGCGAAGGCGTGAACACCCAGACACAGGTTGGTCTCCACCAGCTTCCGGTGGAGCCGCGAGGTCACCCCTTCCGCCAGCACCTGGGCCAGGACGGACAGCGCCGGAAGATCCGGATGCAGACCCTCCGGAATGTGCCAGGAAAGGGCCAACCAGCCGACCTCGCCCGCGCGGTGGAGCTCGAAGCGGCGCTCGCCCCGCTGCTCGCTCTCCCGGGTCGGGATGCGGGGGAGGGGTTCGGGACCGGCGGCCATCCCCCCGAAATGACGATCCACCCGGGTCAGGGCGCCGGCCTCGTCCACGTCACCGACCACCATTACCGTGGCGTTGCCGGGATGGTAGAACGTATCGTAGAAGCGCCGCAACACCGGCTGGGAGAGCTTCTCCACATCCGAGCGCCAGCCGATGGTCGGGTGATGATAGGGATGCTCGAGGTAGGCATGGGCGAAAGAGGCCTTGATCAGCAGATCGAAAGGGTCGTTCTCCCCGCGTTCGAGCTCGTTGAGCACGACCGTCCGCTCACTCTCCAGGTCCTCCTCCCGCAGCAGCGTTCCGCGCATGCGATCGGCTTCCACCTCCATGGCCAGGTCCAGGCGCTCCACGGGCACCGTCTCGTAGTAGTTGGTCCGGTCCAGCCAGGTGCTGGCGTTGAAGGAGGCGCCCACACGCTGGAGCACCCGCGCGATCTCCGTTCCCCGCTCCCGGTTGTACCGTTCCGTTCCCTTGAACATCAGGTGCTCCAGCAGATGGGTCGCACCGGTCTGCCCCGTCACCTCGTCCCGGGAGCCCACCCGGTAAACCACGCAGAAGCTGGCCACCGGCGCCACCGGCGTCGCGCAAACCAGCACCGTCAACCCGTTGTCCGGATGGCGCCATTCCGTGAAACCGTCGAGCGTCTCGACCCGAACGAAGGGATGTCCCATGCAACCTCCAGCGCGGCCCCGGGCCGCAGCTGGCATTCTACCCCGGGGAAGGCGCCGGAGGGCCCGCATCCCCGGCGCCGGTCCCCGGTGCTGCGCACCGCTCCGGTCGGGATGACACGAAGGGATGGGTGCTTCGGCCGGGATGGCAGAGGGAGAAGGGGAGCAGGGCACCAAAAACCTCGGCGCTGGGCGGCCTTGCCTCCGTGGGGGGCGGCCGGTACACTCTGGCCTTCGAGCCGGAGAAGGAGTCACCATGCAATGTACCGCGATCGTCACGATGTTGTTACTCCTGAGCCTTCCCGCAGCAACCCTCGCTGCGAACGGGCCCAGGAACGGGGAGCCCACCATGAGCCACCAGAACGAAGACATCCAGTACCGCTGGAACCTCGCCGACATCTATCCGAACACCAAGGCCTGGAAGGCCGCCCTCGACGAGGTGCAGTCCAGCATGGACCGACTGGACGCCTGCAAGGGTTGCCTCGGCAAGGACGCCTCCAGCCTGAAATCGTGCCTGGACACTTACTTCGGCATCATGAAGCAGCTCCGGCGCGTCAGCTCCTACGCCTCCATGCTTTCTGACGAGAATACCCGTGACCCCAAGGCACTGGAGATGCGTCAGACGGCATCCATGCTGGGGACCCGTTTCGCCCAGCGGACCAGTTATCTCAGGCCGGAGATCCTGGCCATGGGCGAGGCAAGGATCCACCGCTTCCTCGCCGACGAGGCGGGCCTGGACCAGTACCGCCATTTCCTGGAGGACATTCTCCGCGCCAAGCCCCATACGCTGGGCGCCGAGGCCGAGTCCGTCATGGCCACCGCGGGCCTGATGGCCGACGCCCCCTCGTCCACGTACTCCATCCTGGCCAACGCCGAGATCCCCTGGCCCACCGTCACGCTCTCCGATGGCCAGGAGGTCCGGCTGGACCAGGCGGGATACTCACGGTGGCGCGCCACCGCCAACCGCGCGGACCGGAAGAAGGTCTTCGACGCCTTCTGGGACACCTGGCACCACTACGAACGCACCTGCGGCGTCACCCTCTACTCCCAGCTCAAGCGGGACCTCTTCTACACACAGTCGAGGAAGTACCCCTCGTGCATGGCGGCCGCCCTCGACGGCGACAACATCCCGGTGGCCGTCTATCGGGCCCTGATCCAGGAGACCAACGCCAACCTGGGGACGCTCCACCGCTACTTCAAGCTCCGCGCGCGGATGCTGGGCATCAAGCAGCTCCGCTACTACGACATCTATCCGCCCCTGGTCAAGGCCGACATCGAGTTTCCGATCGACTCCGGGGAGCAACTCGTCCTTGACGCCCTCAAGCCCCTGGGGAAGGAGTACGTCGCCACCGTCAGGAGGGGCTTCGAGCACCGGTGGATGGACGCCTTCCCCCGGCCCGGAAAACGCTCCGGCGCCTACTCCTCGGGCTCTGTCTACGACGTCCACCCCTATGTCCTGATGAACTACAACGGTGACTACGAGTCCGTCTCCACCATGGCCCACGAGTGGGGGCATACCATGCACTCCTACCTGGCCAACGCGGCACAACCTTATCCCACCGCCGACTACTCCATCTTCGTGGCCGAGGTCGCCTCGACCTTCAACGAGGCACTGCTCCTTGACCACGTCCTCGAGACCGCCACCAACGATACCGAACGGCTCTACTACCTGGGATCCGCCCTGGAGGGCCTCCGCGGCACCTTCTTCCGCCAGGCCATGTTCGCCGAGTTCGAGCTCAAGATCCATGAGCTCGTCGAGAGGGGGGAGGCCCTCTCCGGCCAGCGCTTCTCCGAGATCTACGGCGATCTGCTCCGCCGCTATCATGGTGACGCCCAGGGTATCGTGAAGATCGACGATGCCTACACCGTCGAGTGGGCCTTCATCCCGCACTTCTACTACGACTTCTACGTCTACCAGTACGCCACCTCGATCGCCGCCTCGTCACTCTTCGCACAGGAAGTCCTGGACGGCGAGCCCGGCGCCCGCGAACGCTTCCTCGGGGTGCTCACGGCGGGCGGCTCCCGCTACCCCTACGAGCTCCTCAAGGATGCCGGGGTCGACCTGGCCACGCCGGCGCCCTACGAGGCCCTGGTCAAGCGCATGAACACCATCATGGACGAGATCGAGGCGATCCTCGACCGCAGGAACGGGAGGAAGTGAGCGGCGGCTCCTGGCGTGGCATGGCCACAGGGGTCTCGCCACGAGAGCTGGGCGGCAGCCCCCGATCAAGCCACAGCCACGGGAGGGGCCGGCGGGACCACGGGTCCCAGAGGATTCCCCATTCTCCCGAACCCGCCCGGCGATACAGCGCCGCCAGTTGCCTCGCTCGGTGGCCCACCACAAGGATGGGCGGCTGCAACCGGGCGATTTCCGAGGCGATCGTCTCGACCTTCCTCCGGGTGACACCCGCGGTACCTTTGGCATCCGGCCCGGCTGGAACCCGCCCCTCTGCGGAGCGTCCCAGGTTGATTCCGCGCGCATCCGGAGCAGCGAAGGCGTACGAACGGTACATGAAATCCTCCGGCTGGTCGTAGAGGTTGACGATAGTTCGCGTCCCGGGATGGCCCTCAAGGAGACGGACGATGCGATCCCGGCGGCGGCCGTGCCGAATCATTGGAAACCGGACGAAGTAGTCCTCCACGTTCCAGGCCCATGATCCGGCCAGCAGCGCGGCCACCACGGCCGTGCTCACGAGGCGCCACGGTGCGCCCCGCACCCGAAGCGAGAGCACGGCTTCGAAGCCAACGGACACGACCATCGCAATCGCAGTTATCATGATGGAGAGCCGCGGCGAGAACGGCGGGTCGATGGTCAGGATTCCCCCGGCCACCATCGTCCCGGAGATCCACAGGAGCGGCAACCAGGATTCGGGCTTCCGCCACCGCGCCACGAGCAGGAACACCCCCGCCAGGAACGGCGCCCACAGGAAGGGATCCAGGAAGGGACCCTCGTGACCGTACTGAACGGCCGCGTCGGGCCCCCGGAAGAGAAACCCGCCGATCCTGCGCAGCTGGTACGCCAACACGACCGGGACGGTGGGCTCCACGCCGATGACGTCCCATACATGGTCCCGCACCAGCGGGCTGAAGACGAAGACATCCCGGGTCCTGAGGTTGAACGCCGAGGGATGCTCCATGTAGTGGGGGATCATCGGGGCGCAGACGGCCAGCGCCGCCAACGCTGTCAACACGAACCCCATCGCCGCGCGGCGGCGATCCTGCGGCGCTTCCAGCGCCCAGACCGCAATCCACGCGGTTACCAGCAGCGGCAACAACCTCGCTGAATAGTAGGTCTGAAGCGCCACACCGAGAAGCACTCCAGATGCCACAAACCAGCCGAGCTTCCGGCTCCTGAGCCCGGCGGCCGCAAGGGCGAGCGCCCAGGTTCCAAAGGCCACAGCCTGGACGTAGTGGTGAGCGCTCCGGCTCAGCTGCACGTGCCAGTGCCACGGTACCAGCACGGCCAACGCCAACAGCGCCGGGCGCCTGCCGAAAAGGAGGCGGGTGAGCCACCAGGCACCGAGAAGGGAGAGCATTCCGAGGACCATCGAACCCAGGCGCCCGCCCATGAGATCGTTCCCGAAGAGGCGCAGCCAGACACCGTTGAGAGCCAGTCCCAGGTTGGGGCAGCCGTACCAGCCGGTGGCGAAGAGCCCGGGGGGGTTGGGGCCGAGGAACTTCCGCCCCTCCAGCAGCACGGACACCTCGTCGTTGTGGACAAAGACGGGAATCCAGTACAGGGTAATCCTGCGGAGCAGGAAGCTCGCTCCCAGGAACCCGGCCACGGCCAGGCCCTCGGCCGGCGTTACGCCACCAGTTCTCTCGCTGGCCACTCCATCTCTCCCGCACCTCTTCGAAGGTGTCCGCCCGATGCGTCCTCAGCGCGCCGCTTCAACCGTAGGACGGTCGGTCGATGCCGCCCCGACTCTACCAGGGCAACGGCGTTGCCACGACGTTTGCGGCGCCGGGCGCCAACACCCTGGCCTCGACCCGTGTCACCCGGCTGACGGCCGCGGCCGGCCGCTGTAGCACGCCGTCATGCAAGGTCTGCCCCCGGGCCAAGCGAATGGAGCGGACGACCGTCAACTCGCCGGACCTCCCCCCGGCCACGAAGCGGAAGGTCAACCGAACCCGGGCGTTACACCCTGCGGGTTCGGCACAGATCAGGTAGTACTCCCAGCCCGTGAAACCGTTTTGAGGCACAACCCTCAGATCGCGGATCCCCAGCTTCAGATCTGGACACTCCACATCGAGACTCTGTACGTGGAGGCCACGCCCCAGATCGCGTGAAGTGTTGGAACGCCCGGTCATCACCAGTACTGCGATCAGACCTCCAACGATCAGGACACCCGCCACGACCAGGAGGCCTTTCCGCGGCCTGGCCGACCCCTCCGCCACGGCTCAGTACGGCAACGGTGTCGGTGGTGGTCCTGAGCCTCCACGCTTGTATACGGGCGCGCCTCCCCACTGCATGGACGGCGGGCGGCTCCCCGCGCTGGGTGTCGTGTTGGTCCCGGCCGGTCTCGAGGAGACCCCGGGTGGCGCCGCCGAGGTGGCGTAACCTCCGTGCGACCTGCCACTCTCACCCTTGCCCTTTCCAGACGCGGCCTGAGGCTTCTCGCGCTGCATCCAGTACACGCGGACGCGAAGCAGCGGTTGCTTCGTCACCTCGAATGTGTGGGCGAACGTCCCGGCCTTGCCGGGATCCAGCACTCCGGCCACGGGAAGCTCCGCCTCGCCCAAGACCTTCGAGTCCGGCCCGACCGCTTGCACCACTACCCGCACATCCATCACGGGCTGACTCTTGCGGTTGACCACCTGGCCCGAGGCCAGCCACTTTCCAGGGCCAGCTGGCTCGACCTTGACTCCCTGGACCACCACCTGGCCGCCCTCCTGGTGATCGGCCAGCGGCTTTTTCTTCTTCTCCTGACGCGGGGCAGAGCCGCCCGTCTCCACGTGCGACACGTCCTGGTCTGTGATCTTCAGCGCGGCTTTCCCACGCCCCGTGGCCATGGCGCCGGCAAAGGCGTTGGCAGGCGGCGCCACGGGCTTGGCCTCTGGCGCTGGCTGAGCGGCCTTCTCGGCCTTCTTCATGGCTTCCAGGTTGACGTCTCCCAGATCATAGGCCACCTGGCTTCCGTTCTCCAGGCGAACGAGCACGTAGGAGCCTTGAACCTTGTAGGAGGCCGCATGGATCACTGTGCCGTCCTTGAGCTGCACATCCACGGCCATGGCCACGCCAGCCAGAGCCAGGACCTCCAGAACTACCGCAATCACGAGGATTCTTCGCATGACTTCCTTCATTCCTGCCGCCAGTTGGTCACCCGATGGGTCGGTTCCTGGACCATTTTCTTGTTTTCGACATTAAGATCGGGCGTGTTGGCGAGGGCATAGGTCGTGCCTCCCATTGTATACGACGACGTCCCGACAACCATACTGGAACCGAATACCTCGCCACGTGAATCCTCCACCGGGTTCACGTTGTTATAGTACACGAAATACAGCCGGCCCACCCCCCCAGCGTGACACATGCCCTCATCGGCTCCAGGATCCGTCGCCTCGAAGGTGCCAAAGAACACCTTCTTGGCAACGACGATGGGGGCCGTGGTCACCTTCTCGTTGGGACGCAAACGGAGATACCAGCCGTAGGTTCCCCCGGAGGGGTTGAAGAAATTCGCATCGGCGTCGGCGTTGGCTGCATTGTAGTCAACCTGCTCGAGGTCAGTCTCATCGCGCAGGGTGTCGTCCACTGACAAAGTAGAAACGGTTGCGGATGCCATCCAGCTTGCCAACCTGAGCGCGATCGCCCGAACCGATGGCAATGCCCCACGTGAAGGTGCCGCCTGCGAAGGACACCGGTACCAGCTTGGGGGTCATGAAGAACTTGGCAGGCGCCTGCCCGGCGGAGTTGCCGCCGGAATCAACAATCTCCAAGCTGTCAAACTCGTAGATCTTGGTCAGGGTCCACGAGGATGTGTCCAGGTTCCCGCCACCGCCATCTGTGGCCGGACCCGTCACGTCCAGGCGCCACAACCCGCCCGCCGTGTCGCCAAAGTAGATGCGATCGACGAAGCCATCGTCGTCCTGGTCGAGCGTGGCGAGCCCACCAGGCACGGCGGAGCCGATGTTGGCCTTGTAGACGATCTTGCCCGTGGCCACGTCGAGGCCGTAGAAGAAGCGGCCGGTATGGTCCGTGGGGTCACCGGGCCGCACCGGCATGCCACCACCGAAGAAGGCGATATAGGCATCATCGGTCGTTCCTCCACCGCCCTGTTTCTTGACGCGGGCGACCACCGGCGTCGACCAGGTCAGGCCGAGGTCCTTCTCTCCGTCGCCATCGGCGTCGGTATCCTGATCGACGGTGAACTCCCAGAGGGGTTTGGGATACTCGCCATTACATCCTGGCCCATCATCGAGGCAACCCGGCAAGACCGAGAGCTGGGGCTCACCGCTCGAAATGGGATCTGGCTGGGTGACATCCAGGGCCGTGACACCTCGGCCGCCGCGGCGCAGCCCAAAGAGCACGACAGTGCGCCACTCGCGGTTCGTCCCGCCGGTGGGATCGATGTACACATCGGCCGAGGCAACCGGGCCGTCCACCGAGTAGACCTGCTCGGTACCGAAGGTCATGGTCTTGAGAGCGCTGGGCTTGGTCGGCGGGTCGATGACTGCGTGGGGCACGTAGCCGAAAAGCTCGACGCCGTTGCCCAGGTCGAAGCGGTCATTCCAGTTCGTCTCGTCCCGATCGTAGAAGCCAGCGTCGAAGGCGTGGAAGAGGCCGTCGTTGGAGCCAACGAAGGCAACCCTGCGACGGTGCTTGTGCACGGACATGAAGTCGGTGAAGTAGTCGTGCACGTTGCTGTAGTAATAGCGGAAGTTATTGGGCGGCCCGACGAGAGCTGGCTTGGAATGGAAGATATCGCCGAGCGGGCTGGACCGGCCCGATGCCACACCATCGACAAAGTCGACGATCTCCGTGGCGTTGGCATCGAGGGACACACCCGTCCAGGACTTGAACTCCGCCAGAAGGGTGCCATCGGTCTTGATGCTGGGAAAAACGGTGCGGCTCTTCCACTGTCCCCCCGAGTCGCGGGAGTAGAAGATCTTCCGGTTGTTGGAGGCAGTCTGCGTGGCGATCTTGGAGGCTGCATCCCACACTGCCTGATCCGTGTCGATCACTCGCCCAATGACGTTGCCGTTCTGGTCGAGAACGTCCTTCATGGGCGGCGTCGGATTGGAGGGATTGAGGCGGAAGGCGTAGTAATGCCCATCCCAGACCGAGCTGCCGTTTCTCGGAACGAAGACGGGAAGGGTCAGCAGGAACTCGTTGCTGAAGCTGGAGCCAAGAGACGTTGGGTCCGGCGAAACAGTCAGCGGCAGGAAAGAGCGGTTCTCCTCCGACATCAGGTTGATGACGTTGGCGATGGCCGCCGCCAGCTCGGTGGCGTTGTTGGCCGTGTAGAACTGGCCACCGGTCTGGGTGCTCATGCACTTGAGGGGAGAGCTCTGGTCAACATTGGCCGAGAAGCCGATGGTCAGGATCGGTACCGGCTCCAGCCCGGGGCCAGGGTTCTGGAAGCTTTCATTCGAGGCCAGCCACTGGCAGACCGCCGGCGTTTCGCCGGGGTTGACCATGTCACAGCTCTCCTCACCGTCGGTGATGAAGATGACGTACCAGTTCCGGCAGTGGGAGAGCGGATCGGCCGCGTCGCTCCACGGCCCGCCGGGACCACGCGTCACCTTGTACCAGTCGTAGGCCGACTGGAGGGTCTGCTTGATGGGCGTCTGGCCCCAGTACATCAGCGGGATCGGATTGTCGGCATCGAAGTTATCGCTGAAGTTGAACATGTCCGAGGCCGTCTTGGAGGTGGAAACCCGTTCCAGGTAGGCCTTGATCTGGTCGCTGTTCGAACCGGCCGGCTGGGTCGGGTCCGGCAAATCGGCCAGCAGCTGCCACGGACCGCACAGGTCATTCCGCCCCTTGTACTGGCCATCCAGGGCCAGGAGCGTTCCATCGGCCAGGACGGAATCGAAGAGCAGCTTGAAGGGGATCGTGTCCGTCGCCGTTTCCGTACCGGTGGGCCAGCTCGTGTCCCAGGGGGTCCAGGCGGAACAGATGCTGCAGTCCGGGCCCCAGGAGAAAATCTCCAGGTTATCCCAGCGGCCCTCGCCGACCCACCACTGGTTGGGGCTGCCGTGCCAGAAACCGGCGCCACCGGGGGTCAGCACCGGGTTGGGCTCCGTCCACTCCATGATGGTGCACCAAGCTGTTTCGGGATCGACGCCGTCGTATCCGCAACCCCAGTAACAACCGGTGGTGCATGAGCCGCTGAACTCCTCCTTGCGCACCTGGACCCGCAGGTTCCCGCAGAACCAGTCCAGCCGGAGACGGTAACAGCGCCACGCGTAGAGAGAGTCCAGATTGGAGTCTCCCGCGACCAGTACCACCTGATCGCTCCCGACCACGGTGTTGACATCATTCTCACGGCGGATCAGGTACCACTGTGCGCGGTTGGAGGGTCCTGGTGAGGCGTTTGCATTGGCGAAGCTGTCGATGTAGAAGAGGTAGCCGGCATCCGGGTAGCCGTCGCCGTTGCTGTCCGGCTGAAGGCCCCAGGTGAAACCCATCTGACCCACGTTGGAGCTGTAGATGTCGAACTCCATGCGGATGTTCGTCCAGTCCACCGGATTGTAGCCGGAATTGCCCGGCATGGAGCTGGCGATGAGAAGACCGCTCGGCGCCAGCGAGGTGGCGCCCGTCTCCTTGAGGTGGGTGTTCCAGTGACCGCTGGCGTAACACCAGACGTTGTCGTTGCTGGACGACCATGCCCCGCTTCCGGTGGGCCACACGGTCCAGACGGAAGGGTCGATGCCGGTGGAAAAATCCTCCGAGAAAACCGGGGTCGGAGGCTGCGCCGGAAAGACGGTCTGGGCCTCCGTCACGCGGGGGAAGCCCGGAACGAGGAGAGCCACTGCGACCATCCACGGGATGCCATGTGTTCTCCAGGACCGTCGGCGGGGGGCCGCCGTGCTCTCACTGCGGTGAGGTCGGTTCGTGAAGCTCATGCGGTTCTCCTCCCCTAAAACGGCAACGGTGTGTTCGTCGGCGTCGGCGTCGGCGTCGGTGTCGGCGTCGGCGTGAAGGTCGGCGTCGGCGTGTTGGTCGGCGTCGGCGTGAAGGTCGACGTCGGCGTGGAGGTCGGCGTCCTCGTCGGCGTCGGCGTCACCGTCGGCGTTGCCGTTCTGGTCGGCGTTGCCGTGCTGGTCGGCGTTGCCGTGCTGGTCGGCGTCGACGTCACCGTCGGCGTCCTGGTCGGCGTCGGCGTCGGAACCGTGTTCGTTGGCGTGCGCGTGGCGGTCCGCGTCGGCGTCCTGGTCGGCGTCGGCGTCGGTACCGTGTTGGTCGGCGTCCGCGTGGCCGTAGGCGTCGGCGTCGGTACCGTGTTCGTCGGCGTCGGCGTCGGTACCGTGTTCGTCGGCGTCGGCGTCGGTACCGTGTTCGTCGGCGTCGGCGTCCCGGTCGGCGTGGATGTCCGTGTTGGCGTCGGCGTCGGTACCGTGTTCGTCGGCGTCCGCGTGACCGTCGGCGTCGGCGTCGGCCGGGTGTTTGTCGGCGTCGGCGTCACCGTGGGCGTCGGCGTTTCGGTCGGTGTCGGCGTCGGCGTCGCCTTGGCGTAGGAGACGCTGCTGTCGATGGTGCATTCCAGCGGTGTTGTGCTTCCATCTTCCACGCGGAAGGTCAGCTTGACCTCGTAGTCACCGTAGAGGGGCACTGCCGGGTTGTTATTGAAGTCCACCAGCCAGTCCCTCTCACGGTTGACGTCGAGCAGCTTCGGATCGGCGATACTGGAGTCCGCGGGCGAGCTGCTGTAGTTCCCGGGATCGTACTTCCAGGTCCTGAAGCTGAAGAGGTTGACATACTCGTTGTTCTTGTTCTTCGCCCACCTCAGATTGGTGTGGATCAACTGAACCGGATACTGTGTCTGGTTCCGCACCCTGGCCCGCATCCTGTCGTTCTCCCGGCCGTGCTCCGAATCCCTGTGAAGTTCCTTTTTGATGAAGAGGTCGCTGCAGTCGGGCGTCGGCAGCGGCTCGGCCTTGAGCCACTCCTGCGGGATGGCCTCGAAGGTCCCGTCAGGCCTCGCCCAGTACAATCTGGCGACCGCGCCGCCCGTTCTTTCGTAATACTCGTAGGTGATGGGGTACAGCTGGCAACCGTTCATGGAAACGGCGGAGCTGCAGTGCCATGTAGGCGCCTGGTTTTTCCAGCTGTTGATCACCTCGACGCCGTCGACCCAGACCCGCGAGCCGTCGTCTGTCTGGACACAGAAGGTGTAATCGCCGTCGCCGGGCGGCATCACCCAACCCTCCCATCGAACGGAGAAGTTGTCTTTCTTGACATTGGGATCGGGCCGCCCGCTGCCCCAACCGAAGTCCACCTGCGGGTCGATTCGCACTCTGCGCAGCGTGTTGAAGTTGCGGCCATCGTAGTACATCCCCCGCAAGCCCTCGTTGGGGCCGATGCAGGGCGTCGGCGTCGGCGTCGGCGTCGGCGTCGGGGTCCACGTGGGGAAGGCCGCCGGCGGGGCACAATCCTGATGCCGGCGCTCTTCGGTCAGGTTGACGTAGACCAGCCAGTCGTTGTTCTCGTCACCGTCCATGTCGGGATCCTTGGTCCCGTCCATGTTGTAGTCCTCGTTGACGGTATCGGGCGTTCCATCGCCATCGTAATCCGGGGCCGATGTGCACTCGGGACAGGAGCTCTCGGCCACCTCGGTCGGCGAGGCCGGATCGGTGGTCAACTCGAGGTAGGCCCGGCGCTGCCAGCGTTTGAAGATGCCTCCGCCCAGGTTGTCGACCCAGGTTCCGTCACACTGGGGCCCCGACGGTGTGCAGCGCCGGAAGCTGTGGATGTACCGGTTGGCCGGGAACTTGTAGGGATCCGTCGGCTGACCGAAATAGATGGGGAGCAGGTCGAAGCGAATGTCGCCCCGAAGGTCTACGACGCCGAGGTCCTCGGCGTCGATGGGACCGTAGCGGTCCTTGGCGGAGCCTGATGGATCGTAATACTGCTTCATGCCGATCATCAGGTCCGGGGCTATGTCCGCCGGATCGAATAGCGGTGGGCCTGGCTGGGCGTTGATGCCGAAGCGGACGGCATAGTGGTCCTCGATGATGTGGAAGCGGTCGTGCCCCAGCGCCTCGGCCACCCAGTGCTTGCGGTCGATCGTGGTATAACCCAGGGTGTACTGGGCCAGCGCCCAGTTGGCCTGGATGGGGTTCCCCTCCGTATCGTGGAGCTCGAGGTTGTCCAGGAGGACCTCCTTCGCGATGCCCATGCGCGAACGGGGATCGTCGCCGTTGCCGGGAAGCATCGCGCCGTCCGCCGGCACGTAGCGGATCGTGCCATCCGATCCCACCACGGGTACGAGCACGGTCTCCGGCGGCCAGGTCATCGAGGTCGACGAGTCCAGGATGACAAGGATGTTGGGCGGCGCGGTGACGCTCCGGAGCAGACTCTTGTCATCGTACTGGGCAGAGGCGACCGCGGGGAGAATCACCAGGCCAACCGCCAGTGTCATACAGATCTGCCATGTCCTACGTTTCATCGCCGCCCCCCTTAGTAGCACCTTGCCACGGGAACCAGATTCGTCATGTCAAAAGGCCACACCGTCACGTCGGCCTCAACCGTCGCAGCGGTTCCGCCGGTCAGACCTCCAATGGAGCGCCGAGCCTCACTCCGAACGTGCAGGAACCGCATCTGGAACTGCTGCTCGCTGCCCTCGATTGCGACTGGCGGCTCAGCTTCACAGACATCCTTGATCGTCACGGTGTACTGGCCCCGGAGCATTCCCGGTATGCTCGGATTGTCCTGGAGGATGAAGCTCATGCCGGCACCGCCAAGATAGCTCGCCGGGTCGGCGACGAAGCCCATCTGGATCAAGTTGATCTCCATCATCAGGCCGGCATCGGCGGCCGACAGGGACTTGACCACCCAGCGGTCGGTCCCGGCGGCCTGAAGCCCCAGAGAGGTCTGGAGGAGCAGGCCCATGCCCAGAAAGGAAAGCACCAGCGCCACCAGAAGCGCCAACAGCAGGGCGGAGCCCCGTTCCCGGTTCTGCCCCTCG
>JAADFK010000211.1 GCA_013152925.1 Acidobacteriota bacterium
GTTTTGTCGTACTACGCGAGGATCTTTCTCAGGCGGGCATCGGTCAGGGGCTCGATCTCCAGGGCTCGGAAGAGCTCGCCCTGGATGGGCTTCTTGTTGGCCAGCAGGTTGTACTCCGTGTTCTTCGTTGGAAGAGTGAGTTGCACGTGCATGAGCTGACGCAGCTCCCTCAGGGCCCTCTGCGGCGAGCAATCGCTCTTGGCGGCTTGAAGCTTGAGCCGCATGACACGCTCGATGACCAGAGCAAGGACACAGAGGAAAACGTGCGCCCGCACTCTTCGTTCCGTCCAGTGAAAGGTCGGCCGGATCTTGATGGCGGACTTCAGCGTCCTCCAGGACCTTTCAATCTCTTGCAGGTCCTTGTAGATCCGGTACAGCTCCTCGGCACCGAGATCCTTGTTGTCCGTGTGCATGGCCAACTTGCCATCGCACTTGCTGGCGTATTCCTGCGCTTCCTCGATGGGCTCCACCCACAGGAACTGGCCCCGAAGCTCAATCCGAAAGTACGCCGTCAGCTTCTTCTGGAGCGCCTCCCTGATCAGCTGCTTGAAGGCGCCTTCATCGGTCAAGCGCCGCCCTCGACTCTTGACCTTGCCCTGAAGCTTCGCCTCGATCAGGGCAGACTTGTCATCAAAGGCATCGATCTTCGCCTGCCGACGGCTCGCCTCGGCGACCGCAATCGTCTTGGAGTACGCCACGATGACCCGGCCGTCGTCCACATCCACCTCGGTCCACACCTGGGGGATCTTCTCCCCCTCCTCAAGGCCGCGCATGGCGTCCTCTGCCTTCTGCACGAGCTCGTCGTGGGTCTCCTCGATGATCTTCCTGGTGCTGGCTTCCCGCTTCAGCGGCATGGCGGTCAGGTGATCGAATCCCAGCTCCGCCAGGGCCGCAAGGTTCTCCTCCGACAGCATCGCCTTGTCACCGACGACCATGCACCGGTCAATGTTCGGGAAGATCTTCCGCGCCTGCTCCATGGTCTCCTGCACCAGCGTCGCATCGGCCGTATTCCCAGGATGCACATCGTGGTACACGGGGATCCCGTCCTTGGTGGTCACCATCATCAGCACGTACTGCTTGCGCTCGGGGTGCCCGTCTCTGCTGTACCCGTGAGCGAAGAGTGGGTGATTGCTGGCGATGGTCGAAACGCTGATCGACGTCACATCCATCAGCACCAGGTCCAGCTCGGTGTCGAACATGGTGAGCAGCCGGTCGGCAAGGGCCCTCTCGATCTCCTCCTTGTGCTCCAGAAGAACGTCCATGGTGCGGAGAAGGCCCTGGTACGTGATGTCATCCGGATCAACCCCGGGGATGAGCACCCTCTCCAGCCAGCTCAGAAGAGAGAGCTTGGATCCTGGATCATCCAGACGGTTGCAGAGGAGAGCCGTCAGGTGATTGGCCAACGAGCGGTGGTTCTTCCTGCCCGAGGTCAGCTCTTCCCACACTTCCGGGATGTGAAGCTGCCGCATGAGCTCAAGAATCGCCCACATGGCGCCCACCGAACGCGTGCGGGCCGTGGCGGCACCCATGTCGGCAAGGGCGATCTCGTCCGAGGAAAGCGTCACCAGGTCGAGCACACCGAGAGCCCGGGCCAGCGACACCACCAGGGTCATTCGGTCGCCCTCCTCGATCTTCGAGAGATCCCCGAGGGAGGCGATGACACGGGTCGTCGGCTTTCGCGTTTCGGGGTGTCGGTGACACTCGACAAGCTGGAGGGAGTGGTAGAGGCGATCCTTGTAGCGGCGGGTGGAATCACGGAAGTACATATCAACAGCTACTATACCAAACACATCACGCGTGTCAACACCTATTCCGGTACTACACGCGCGCTCCGCCATTCCCACCCAAAGAGTCAATCACCACCGCCACCTCGCCCAAGAATCCAGACGCCAAGTGTCAAAGTCGGGGGCACCTTTTCCTTTTCTAGGCACCTTTCCTAGCAATTCTTGTAACAGCGCGCCCTGAAGAGTAAACGATGGAGGGGACTTGCATACGCCAGATTGGTTTCATTCTGAATGTACAGTTGTCGGACGTCGCGGAAGAGGTTCACGTAGTGGTTGGTCAGACGGGGTCTTTGATTCCGCAAGTTTTTCGCCAGTATCCTCTCCCGCCCACGGAAAACTGTCACCTGTTCGTTTGAATGGTCGAGCAGCACACGCACGTTCTCTCTTGAGTAAAAGAGGTACGTCATCTTCTGGTCTAGGCCCAGGCTCCAGTTTGTTTCGACGATGCCGCATCCCTGAAACTCATCAGACTCGTAGGAGAATGAAGCTGCACCTTGGATTTCTGAAGCGGGGAGCCCTTTTACAACTGTCATCCTGCCCTGTTCAAGTCTAATCCTGTCGGGGGTAACGAAACGGCCAATGACGCTCAGTGCATTTATACCACTATCGAACCAAGAACCGCCGAGTCCGCTCGCCTTCTCTACAATCGCACCGGACTTGTAGTAGGGATCAAAAAAACCTGAATAGAACCCGGTTAGCGGCCCGAATTGGAGATCCCCATGAGTCAGCTGCTTCGAATACCAGAGCACGTCGCGTGCGTAGGCCGCATGTAGGGCAACGGCGAAGAACGCCCCGTGCCGGCGAGACAGTTCGACAAGGTTCTCCATCTCCTCTTCCTTGTCACAACATGGCTTCTCAAGCAGGAGCGATCGACCTCGCTCAAGCACCCTTCTTCCCATCTCATAATGCGATGCATTTGGCGTAGAAACGAGGAACAGGTCAATCCCGGGCGTACCTAACAACTCGTCGAGGGCCTCGACGAATCGCACTCCCTCAGGCGCCAACGCGGCTTTCACTGGGTCTATGTCGTGCGCGGCGACGAGGGTCACGTCCTCCACGTGAGTCAGAGCTTCAATTTGGAATTCCGCAACATGACCCAAACCGAGTATCGCAATCCGCATCAGAGGGCTTCCTTCGCCCACTCAGCGCGCGACGGAGTCATGCAGCAGACTCGCACGTCGTCTGCCCGTCGTCCCGCTCCCGACCTCCCTTTGTGATGTGGGCTGCCCCTCAGCCGGGTTTCAGCTTCCATTTGTCCTTCTTTCACTCAACCGGCGAGAGATCCGCTCAAGGTGAGAGGGTACCGCTTCCCGGTCGAACCACTGAAACTCATCGAGGCGACTTCGCTGTGACACAACCCGACACAGGCAGGCAGCCAAGAACTGATAGGCCCTGGCGCACGTACTCTTCTCCTCCAAGCAACGAAGGTGGCGTCGAGTGCCCTCTTCATCTTGCAGCCCAAAGGAAACCAGCCCTTCGTACCACTCAAGCACTATCCTCCCACCGACATAACCGCTCCGATCGAAACAGCTCCTAGCGTCCCCAAAACATCTCAATGAAGTCTCTGCGGTACCTCCAGCGAGGAAACTCCAGATGCCTCGCGCTGCAAGGCATTTGCCTTCTTCGATCAAGCTCCCCAAGTCACGGTTGAAGTGTATGGCCTTCTCCGCGAGCCCTAGATCCGGGAAGGCCAGCTGCATGGCGTTGGTCTCGACCAGGTTGGTCAGCAGTTTACCGACAGCGCCAATGTCGCCACGAGCCTTAGCCAGGGAAAGAGCTTCCTCGTACAAGTCGTGTGCTTCATTGAACAGGAAGTTGAATCTTGCGTTATGCCCCATCTGCCGGAGTGTGTCGACTCTTCCAGAGCCCCGGTCCTTCTTCAATTGCCTAGATAACATTTCCTGGGAGTCGCGAAAGCGCCCTCGCAGCATTAGAATGTCCGCTGACTGGCGCAGGGAGCGCACACGCTCGCGATCGGCTACGTTTGGGTCTTTTGCAAGAGCGGTGTACATCTCCAAGGCCTTGTCGAAATCTCCAAGCAACCTGGTGGCATCCGCCAATTCAAACCGTGCGAATGCGCTCACCTCGCTGCTAAACTGACCATTGATGAGTCGCTCCAAGGAAATCATGGCTTTCCGCGGGTTGCCGATTCTCCGCTCTACCCCGGCGACCAATGCCTCAACCGGCCCCATACAGACTCCCTGACGCCAATCGGACCCCAATGCATCGCTTAGTTCCCGCCAGTATCCAGCGCCATACAGGTCTCGACCAAGCCCGAAGAGCCATTCGACCTCGTCAAGATTTGACCAATCCAGTACCTCAACTGCATCACCGAAGATCTCTAGCGCCTCATAAGTGTCAGGAATATCTCTTGCTCTAAGAAACTTGACAATCGCTCTCGAGACCTCCCGCCTTGTCTCCGCATCCGTTATGGCGAGCAGGTGTTCCCTCATCAGGTCGTGGAACCGTGCCCTTCCGGTCCGCTCTTCGACCACGAAGAACGACCTGTCTGTCAACTCGGCGAAGGCTGTCTCCGGATAGCCGGTCGAAAACTCTCGGACTACATGCCGAAAAAGCCTGCGATCGAAGGAGCGTGGCACGGCAAGTAATCTGATCGTCTCTTGGGCAGGAAGTGACAAGTGATCGATCGCTCGGTCCAACACCTGACGACGGGTCCCTCCAAACGAGTCAGCATCAACGACGTTCCCAGAGCTTGTGAACTCTTCGAAGATGTCCACGCAAAGGTCGAGCAAGAAGGGCAAACCCTTCGATACCTCTATAATGTGCGATCGGATCTCCCCGTCCGATATCGGTACTGCACGTAGGAATCTGTCAGAATCCTCCAGAGAGAGCTCCCCAAGCAGGTGTTCTTCCAACACGCCCTGCCAACCCTCACCTGCCACTTGGTCCCAATCTAGGCGCCTCCTGGAGAAGATGAACACCGCCACGCCTTTCGCGGGCGCGATCAAGTCTCGAACCCATTGGTCAGTCCTGGTGTCGCGCGCCCGCAACTCGCCGCCCCTTGAGAGCCACAGCTTTTCGTAACTGTCGAAAAACAGGATAACTCGACCTTCCCTGGCGAGGCTCTGGAGATCAACGGCAAGATAGTATGGGAGTCGCTCCGTAATCTGATTCAGGGAGAGATCTTCCATCTGCAGCAGTAGGTCCCGATTCTCCGACAGCCGCCTCCTCAGTGCCTGGCCAGCCGCCTCCGCGATCTTCTTGAGAAGCGTGAAACCGGGGACAACGGTGGCACCCACGATCGCGTCCCCACCTGATTCGGCAAGCCAGTCCAGCACACCGGCCAACACATCCCCGTCATTCCGACCGAGCTTCGGACGAAGGCCGTTTAGGGGACGGCCAAGGAGGCTCCACCATCGAACCACCGCACAGTCGTACACAACGCAGGGACGAGCGATTTGGCGCCTGATCGCAAACAGACTCTCCACGAAGTCACGCAATTCGGGAACTGCGAGGTCAATGATCGCAATCCTGTCCCCTTTCCGCTCCCCCGATGTTGCATGCTCGTACAACTCTCGGCACAGCCGGCTCTTACCTATTCCGCCGATGCCGTAATACGACACCAGCTTTGGACTGTCGTTGCTGAGTTCAGCAAGCGTTCGCTCAAACGTCTCTCTGGGCCCCTCCCTATCAGTGAAGACTCTCGTTGCGCGAGCGGTATTACTTGAAGAGAACCGGCTCCTTACCATCGTCTATTCTCCCTCCAGGGCAGTGAATAGAGCGTCATGTACCTGCCACGCGAGTGTGTGGTTGTCTTCTCTCACCTCGATATTCTGCAACGCAGCTCTAAACAGCCGTTCATATTGCCCCACAAGTCGAGGCCGATTGTCGCGGCTCTCATACCAGACTTCCTCAGCTCCAGACAGCTCGCCAAGGTTAACAATCCGACTGGTGTGATTCAGCGTGACCACCAAGTCGTCAAAGTACAATGTAGTTGACTTTCCCTTTCTCGGCATGCGCCAGTCCGTCTCCACAAAGACCTCTGTTGTCTGTTCACTCCTTGTGGCCTGCAGCGTCACTCGAGCTGCCACTTCAGTGCGCTCACTCCCATTGCAGAGAGAGTGGGTGAAATCCGCGCCCACGACTTCAAGTCGGCCAAACAGCGAGCAGGCAACACTAAGAGCGTTAGAACCGCTATCCATCCAACTGCTATCCAAGCTCCGGGACCGCTGAGGGAGAGCCTGCTCCGCCGCGTATGGATCCAGATACCGACAGTGTACCCTTCGAGGCCAGCCGCAGTTCGCAATTAGTCTTGGCCAGAGGCCCTCACAGAATGCAATGAACTCCTCCCCGAAGGTGTCATGGAAAGCCACAAACACCAGGCCGTTTCTTGCCGCCGCTTCGGCGTAGAGGTGCTCAAGCTCGGTGCGTTTTAAAGTGGCAGGCTTCTCCAAGAGAACGTCCAACCCCTCACGGATGCAATCGATGGCTACAGAGAAATGCTGGTCCGTGGGCACTGCAACTAGCGCAACTTCCGCCCCTATATCCTTCAGTTCAGATATTCCCGAGCATCTAGTAGCCGTCGGCAAAGGCGAGTTTCTGCTTGCTTCAGTGTCAATCACTCCGACGACGCGCCAATGACTGGCTCCGCTCAGCGCGGCAGAGTGGTAGCGGTGAACCTCACCAAGCCCAATAATGCCAAGTCT
The DNA here is from genome assembly GCA_013152925.1 of Acidobacteriota bacterium. Classification (GTDB taxonomy): domain Bacteria; phylum Acidobacteriota; class Thermoanaerobaculia; order Thermoanaerobaculales; family Sulfomarinibacteraceae; genus JAADFK01. The sequence continues at coordinate 6,452 of JAADFK010000211.1, forward strand.
CGTCAACGCGGACCCCTATTCACGCTCGATGAGCGTCACGAATACATACCTAGGATCATACAGCCACCAAGCATGGTTGCACGTGGCGCCCGAGCTCTCGATCGAGACCATCATACGCCCGCACGCTCCGGTCCAACCCGCCAGCTTGAGGTGAAGAACGGTGCCACCCAAGTTCGACAGTTACGAGCGTAATGGGCCTGCCCCGCTTTAGTGGACATAGAATGGCTTTCGCGACCTGGCCTGTGGGGTTACGATTCCCGGCCGCCTGCCCCCTGTGGCCTTTGCTTCGCGCCGGCAGGTGGGAAACGGGGCCCCCTACCCCGTTTACCACAGCCCTCACAGGCTCGACGACGACGAAACCATCATAGTGTCCACCAAAACGGCGCAGGTCCACCAGGCGGCTTTCCAACCGTCGCTTCCCAACCTCCCGCCACTGCCGGAACCCCCCGGGATGGACTTCTTGCGGGGGACAGCTTTCTTGTGATCTCTGTGGGTCGACCTCTCAGTCGTCCTTTCCACCCTCCACCGGCAGGTCCCCGACGAGGCCGGGCTCGGTCACAGGATTCCGTCGCTTGAAGAGGCTCCGCCACGCGCCGTCGCCCGTGGCCTGTTGCCAGGCCCAGGGCAGCCAGCGGAGGAGCCGCCAGGCCAGCCACAGTGACCAGCCCAACATGACGATTCGCCAGACCCAGAGAGGCAGCCACACCACGTACGGTCGCGGCAACGGACCGCTCGCGGCGTCGGCGAACCACAGAAGAGAGGCGGCGCTCGAGCCCGGCCCCGCCACACCCATCTCGGGCGCCAGCAGCAGCCCGCGGTACACGGCCAGGTACAGCACCGCCAGGGCCGCCACGGTCCAAAAGGCAAGCGCGAGTTGCGTAAGGTCATACAGCCAGGGACGCCCGGTCTCCAGCCTGGTGCGGACCCCGAGGACCAGGAGCCACAGCGCCACCAGGACCGCTCCCGCCACGCCGGTCTGGGTGAGGCCGAGCCCGAGAAGGAACCAGTCCCAGGGTTTCAACGGGGTCGGAGCGAGCCGACCGAGGAGGAAGGCCGCCAGCAGCAGCACGGCGGCCAGCTGCCAGAACTGGAGGACCGGGCCCCAGGACGGGCCGCCGGTCCAGATGAGCCACCGGTTCTGCGGAACCTTGAGGCTCAACGCGATATTCGCCGACGGCTGGCTCAGCGTGACTCTTGGGAAACGGTGGACAAACCCCGCCCGCCGGGTGGCCCGCCAGTGGATGGAGATCTGATGCTCACCGGGCTGCAGGGGCAGCTCCAACCGCCCCTTGGCGAGCCGGGCGGGGAAGGGCTCGCTATCGACGTTGAGGCTCTGGAGCGTTGAATCGGCCGGAAGGGTCCAGACCACCTTCTCGCCGCGGCTCAGCCGTACCGTGGTGTCGACGGTGCCGTCCTCCAGCCTGCGGCCGGGCACCAGCTGGACCTGAACGTTGTCGATGGCAACCGTGGCGCCGGGGGCGGGCGCCGGCCTGTTGAAGCGCAGCCGGAGGGCTTCCCCGGGCCACGGTAACCACGCCGGTTCCCAGCGGCCGTCGTCCGTGTGCTGCACGAGAGGCGGCCCGTCGGCTTCGAACGACCACAAGGGCGAGGGGAGAAGCTCCCAGCGTTCGAACCACCCCCGGTCCGCCGCCGCCTCCAGGTTGAGGGTTTCCGTTTCCTTCAGGGTTCCGGACCAGGAGCGTTGCCGCTCGCCGGAAGTGAGACGAATCAGGGCCTGGCCGTCCTTGACGGCGATGCCCGGCGTGGTGACGGATTCGCCCTGCAGAAGGGGCACCCGGAGCAGCAGCGGCTCATGCGTGGGGCCCAGCCGGCGAAGGCGGTTGTCGACGGTCCAGCGGACGTCCAGGTTTATTGTCCGTGTCAGCTCCAGCCGTGGGACGAGCCCCTCGAGCGATGAGACGCTGGGATCGACGGCACGGCCGCCGCGAAGGCGGAGGAGGCGCACGCTGGAGGGTGGTGGTGCATCCGCGGCCAGTCCCTCGAGACGCCAGCCGGATCCGCGGAACGTCAGTGTTCGCGGAGGCAATGGCATGTGGAGCGTGATCGACCGGTCCAGCGGGCCCGCCAGCGTCACCCGGTGAACGCCCCGTCCCACGCGCAGGAGAACCCGCCCGTTACTCGCGCGACGGAGGGCGCGGGCCGGCTTGCCGTCGAGGGTAATGATGGCGGGCCGCCAGGAGCCCGATGCGGTGGGAAGTGGCACGGCCGTCAAGGTCGCCGCGTGCACCGCGAGCTCCAGGCGCAGAGACCCCCCCTGAGCCGTGATGGTTGCGGAAGGTATCTCCACACAGTGGCCCCGGCACGGCGGCAGCCGGGTCAGCCGGGCCTCCAGTTGGTCCAGGAGGGAGCCGGGCGCAGGCGTGGGCGCCACCTTCGCCTGCTGGCCCTGGGCCGCGGCCGGATGGCTTGCCGCCGCCGCCATCAGGACGGCCAGACCCAGACGGCGGAGCCACGCCCGGCCGGTGGGCGCCGCCGGCCACGAGACCCGCGCCAGCCCAAAGCCCAGATAGAGGCCGGCGAGTACCTTCAGGAGGGCCAGAATGAGGCTGACCCCCGGAGAGATCAGCAGGAGACGAATCTCCTGACTCTTCTCCACCGGGCCGCTCCACTTGAGATCGATGGTACGCCAGGTCCAGGCCGGCAGCCCGGGGCCCGTCTGGGTCACGGCATCGGGGGGCGGGGCCTGCACCAGACGCCGCTTCTGCGAGTAGGGTCCCTGTCCGCCATATGTGCGACCGGGGCTCGGGCTGATCATGGACCTGTTTATCCTGGTTATCTTGTTGAGAACAGGCTCGCGGGATGTCATGTCCGGCGCGGGCTCCTTTTCTCGAGTCGCCAGAGTCGCAAACCCGCCCCGCGTGAGCCCTTGCCAGTCCAGCTGTGGGAAGAGCCCCGTGCGAAGCTCCTGAGCGGCGAAGATCAGGAGCTGGACCGCCAGCACGATCATGACGATGCCGTGGATCAGCCGGATGAAGCGGTGTGAGCGTCCCTCGGGCAGGGCCCGCAGGAGGGCCAGTGTCACGAGCAGGATCAGCCAGGCGGCGACGGGCGTCGACGGGTCCTGCCAGGCCAGCCCCCAGCCGACCAGGGCGACCGCCCCCCACAGGGGGGAGATCAGCCGGGCTCCGGCGCTGGCCATCAGAAGCAAGAAAAAGAGATCGAGGAGGGACCACCTTCCGATCCAGCTCCCCGGCGCCCGGTCGGCGCCGACAACCGCGAGCGCCTTCCAGCCGGGGGGCAGGTGAACGCGGCCCGAGAGGGAGCGCGCATCGCGGTCCCACCCCACCGCCGGCACGGTGAGCGAGCCCTCGTAGGTCACAACAGCGGTCAGCACGACCTGGGTCTTCCTCATCTCGATCCCGGAGGATCCGTCCGGACCCGTGGTGATCACCTGATCCAGCCCCTCCACGGTGGCTCGGCCAAGGCTCCCCGGAGGGAGGACCGACAGTCGGCCCCCCTGGCCCAACGTGCCCGTGAGACGGTCGCGTACCACGAGACGCCGCCCGGAGGTCATCAGCCACAGCTCCCGCCGGACCTCCAGGGCGTCGGGTCGCGGAGGTCCCACGCCTCGGCGGAGCTCGGTAAACCGGAGGGTGAGGCCTGGCTCGATCCGCCAGGCCGGGAGCTTTTGCCACTGCTCGGGGAGGGAGGTCCTCTTGGGGTCCACGCCCGGTGCGCCGGACACCTGCACGGAGCGCACCCGGGGCGCTGCGGCGAAGACCCAGGTTTCCTCGGCGGGCCACGGGGAACCCACGCGGGGACACGCAATCTCCTGGACGGGGCCCTGGCTGGCGGCCTTAAGGTGCACCGTCCACCTTCCCGGTCTCAGCTGGACGCGCAAGCGGCCGTCGGAGCGCAGCCGGAGCGGCAGGTTTCCGCCGAGCTCCACGGGCCGGAAGCCGGCGGGCAGGAACGCCGGAATCTCCACCTCTCGCTCCTTCCCGGAGACCTCCAGGTCGATCACGGTATTCAGGGCCACCGGAACGCCATCGTCGATGCGCCGGGAGACCGTCAGGCGGAGACGGTCTTCTTCGGCACTTCGGGTCCGGCCCGCCCGCAGCCACACTCGGCCGTCCCCGGGGCGCTGAAGGCGTTGCACCGGTACACCGTCGATGCTGAGATCAAGCAAGGCTATCTCATTGGGAAAGGGGAGGCTGGCGGGCAGGTGCGGCCAGACGAACCGGCCGGTGAGATGGTGGAGGCCCGCCTCCAGCCGGACCGTAGGCACCGCGCCGTGCCATACGGTCAGCGCGGGACGGTCGCCGTCGCGCACCGAACGAGGCCAATGCGTGCGACCTCCCGGGAGAGTCAGGTCCGCGGTGGCGTCGGCGTAGACCCAGAGGGTGAAGCTCCCACCGCGCTCATCGACCTCCAGAGTCATCCGTCCGGGCCAGAGACACTGCCGCTTGCCGTCGACCAGCGGGCAACCCACATCGGGATGCCCGTCAAGAACCCACTCCACCCAGGGCCGGAGGGGTTGTGGGACGGGCAGACCCCCAGGCGCCTTCCCCGCGGCGGACACGACCGCGATGGAAAGAGTCACCACCAAGACGAGCGTGACGGCGTGCAGAGATCTTCGCATGGGCACCTCTCCGGTTTGTTGCTCTGCACTGATACTACCAGTGCCGGTTCCGTCCCCCCAGTGACGTTGCACGCTGGGCGGGGGTGCTGTTGCATGGGAGGTGGCAGTAGGGGATGGAAGAGCAACGGCGCGCCCCGGCGCGCCGTGGAAGGTTGAGGAAGCGGGCAGGTGCTGCAGGCCGAATTCACGGGCGCGGAGCATCCAGCGTCTGAGGGCGCCGCGGGGGTTTTTGAGGCGTGCGGGGTTGTCGACTCTGTACCAGCGCCAGGCCTTGATCTGGTCGATGATGTCGATGTCGGGAAAGTCGCGGATGATTTCGGCGAGGAGGGGTCGGTCGTGCTCTTCGCAGAAGGGGTAGTTGGGGACGCCGGCGAGGGATTGAAGGGCGCGGTCGAGGTAATCAGGTTCGAAGGGGTAGAGGGTCCGGAGGGTTTTCTGCCCGCTCATGGGAGCTTCTTCCTGGCGGCGGTGACGAGGCCGGCGTCGACGGTGTCAATTGTCTGTCGGGCAGCGAGGTGGAGGGCGGTACGGCAGAGGTGGTCGATGGCGCGGATGTTGCCGCGGGTGCAGTCAAGCTCGACCCCTTCCGGGGCCACATCGCCGGTCGGCTGGAGCGTTTCGATCTTCCGGCCACCGTGCTGCTCCGGGAGATCCGCGAGCAGGGGTACTCCGGGGGGATCACGATCCTCAAGGAGCTCGACGACGACGAAACCGTCATAGTGTCCACCAAAACGGGGCAGGTCCACTCCGGGGCTCCGCCTCTCACCGGTCTGGATCGGCCAGGCGGTCGAGGTCGAGGAGGCGGTCGAGCTGGTCCTCGGGGAGGACCTTGAGACGGCGTGCCGCGAGGGCCACCGGCTCACCGGCGGCCTCGGCAGCTTTGGCGATCTCGGCGGCGCGTTCGTAGCCGAGGGTGCGGGCCAGGGCGGTGGCCAGGGCGGGGCTGGCCTCGGCGTTGGCACGGGCGCGGGCTGCGTCCACCTCGAGGCCGGCCAGACAGCGTTTGTCGAGGGTGGTGGAGGCGCCGGCCAGGAGGCGCCCCATGGCGTCCAGGTTCCAGGCCAGCATGGGGTTGGCGTGGGAGAGCTCAAGCTGATGGAGGCTGGCCGTGGCCCGGCATGCCGAGGCCAGGCCCTCGATCTGAAGGCAGGCCTGGGCCGTGGCCTCGGGGATCACCGGGTTGATCTTGCCCGGCATGATGGAGGAGCCCGGCTGGACGGCGGGCAGGCGGAGCTCGCCGAGGCCGCCGAATGGCCCCGATCCCCTGAGGCGGAGGTCGTTGGCGATGGAGGCAAGCGCACGGCCCGCGGCGGCCAGGGCGTCGGCGTGGGCGATGGGGGCGTCCTGGGCGGCGATAGCGGCGGCGGGTTGGGGATCGGCGGTCAGGGGGAGGCCGGTCGTTTCGCGGAGGATCTCGATGGCGCGGCGGACCGCCCGCCGGTCGGCGCCGAGACCGGTACCCACGGCGGTGCCGCCGAGCGGGAGGACCAGGAGGTCGCCGGCGCTGCGGTCGCCCAGGGCCAGGGCGCGCTCGAGCCGCACGGCCCACTGGGAGAAGATCCGGCCGTAGGTAGTGGGCACGGCGTCCATCAGGTGGGTACGGCCCAGGGTGACGGTGCGGCCGCTGTGCTTGGCCAGCTCGTGGAGGCGTTGGGCGACCTGTTCGAGGGCTGGCCGGCCGGTGTCCCGCCACGCCTGAGCGGCCGCCAGGCGTAGCGCCGCCGGGATGGTGTCGTTGGAAGACTGGCCCAGGTTGACATGGTCGTTGGGGTGCACGGGCGAGTGGATCGTGGGGTCCCCGCCGAGGCGGCCGTTGGCCAGGTGGGCGAGCACCTCGTTCATGTTCATGTTGGTGGAGGTCCCCGAGCCCGTCTGGAAGACGTCCACGGGGAAGTGATCGCGATGGCGTCCCGCCTCGACCTGCCCGGCGGCGGCAGCGATGGCCGCGGCCACGGCCGGATCGAGGAGGCCGAGCTCACCGTGGGCGAGGGCGTAGGCCCGCTTGATGGCGGCGAGGGCGCACAGGAACCCTCCGGGCATGCACCAGCCGCTGATCGGGAAGTTCGACACCGCCCGCGCCGTCTGGGCGCCGTAGAGGGCTCCGTCCGGGACCTCGACCTCGCCGAGAGTGTCGCGCTCGCTTCGATTTCCCATGGCGTTCTCCCGATCCGGCCGCGGCCAGCCCAGCTTCCGTGCTTCTCCGTATCTCCAGGGGAATTCTACCGCGACCGGCGGTGTGGACGAAAAAAAGCGGGCGGGGCCGAGGCCCCGCCGTGTCCCCATGGATCACACCACAGCTCGTGACGTAATCACCGTATGTGAACGGGATCAGTGGTGGCCACCGCCTCCACCTCCGCCGTGGTTTTCGAGCTCGATCTTGGTGGCGGTGATGGTGCCGGTGTCGAGGGAGCCTTCGACCTTGACGGTGTCGCCGATGGCGAGGTCGTCGAGGCTTGCGAAGTTCTCGAAGACGGTGTCCACGGTAATGACGACCTGGAAGGAGCCCATGCCGTTTTGGATGGAGAGGCCGTCAGCGGCGATGGCGGTGATCTGACCGCCGATGGTGTCCATGTCGCCGCCGCCGTCGTTGTGGTCCATGAGCTCGATTTTGGTGGCGGTGATGGTGCCGGTGTCGAGGGAGCCTTCGACCTTGACGGTGTCGCCGACGGCGAG
>JAADFK010000212.1 GCA_013152925.1 Acidobacteriota bacterium
ATCGGGACAGGTTGCACAGATGCTCGTCACTCCGGGCCAGTCGATTGCCAAAGGAGATCCTCTCCTGGAGCTCGGCCCGCTTCCCTCCTCCAGCGTCGAGGTGGAGCAAGCGCGAATCAACCTGGAGTACGCCAGGCAGAATCTCGAGCGGCTCCGCCGGTTGCGGCGGACGCACCTGGCCACCAACGAGGCGGAGCAGCAGGCCGAGAAGGAGCTTGCATCGGCCCGTGCCGCCCTGGAAGGCCTCGGCGTCGATGGCTCGACCGCTCCGAGGGTCATCAGGGCACCGTTTTCCGGCGTGGTGGTCCGTGTGCTGGTGACGTCCGGCCGCACCGTGCATGCGGGAGAGGACGCCATGCTCGTGGCACCGGAGAACGGTCTGGCGGTGCGGGCCGGGTTCGAGCCGGAGGATGCCCTTCGGCTTCAGGCCGGGATGCCGATCCGGATCGCACCGGTTTTCGAAGCCCGCGGGGAGAGCTCCGCCGATGCCGTTCTTGCCGGGCTTCATCGCGTGGTGAATCCCCGAACCCAACTGGTGGAGGCTCTCATCCGGCCGAAGAGAATCCCGGCGTGGATGGTGGCCGGCACGAAGGTGCGGCTCAGCGTTGTCATCCGGTCGGCCCCGGATGGCCTTCGCGTTCCCCGGCAAGCCCTCCTTCATCGCGATGGGAAGGCCGGCGTGTTCGTGGTGGAGGATGGAACGGCACGCTGGCGGCGGATCCGCGTGGGTATCGAGAACGAGCGCTGGGTCGAGGTCCGGAGTGGGCTCGACGCGGGGGCGGTGGTCGTCACGACCGGGCGCACCAGCCTGGCGGACGGGATGGCCGTGTGCGCCGCCGTCAGGCCGGGAGCGTAGCCGTGGCCCCTCGAGAATGGATCGGGCACCACCAGCGGAGCATCCTGTTCGTGATGGCGCTGCTGGTGGCCGGTGGTGGTGTGTCGCTCTTCAAGCTGCCGGTCAGTCTCTTCCCGAGGACGACCTTTCCCCGGATCGTCGTCAACGCCGACGCGGGCGACCGGCCGGCCGATCGCATGGTCGTCGAGGTTACCCGGCCTCTGGAAGATGCGATCCGCACCGTACCCGGCGTTCTGACCGTCCGCTCGACGACATCCCGTGGCAGCTGCGAGATCGCCGCCACCTTCAGGTGGGGCATGGACATGGTGTCCGCCACGCTCCAGGTGGAGTCTGTCATCGGCCAGGCGCTGGTCTCGTTGCCCGCAGGGTTGGCGTATGAGGTCCGGCGCATGGATCCCACGGTGTTCCCGGTCATGGGGCTGAGCCTGACCTCTTCCACGCACTCACAGGTCGAGCTGCGGGATCTCGCCCTGTACGACCTTCGTCCCGTGATCTCCACCGTGCCCGGCGTCTCCAGGGTTCGAGCTCTTGGCGGACGTGCCGAGGAGTACCAGGTGATCCTCGATCTGGCCAAGCTGGAGGCCGTGGGGCTCACCCTCGGCGATGTGGTCCGTGCTGTTTCGGCGGCCAACGTGGTCCGGGCGGTGGGCCGGTTGGAGGACAACGAGAAGCTGTACCTGATTCTCTCGGATACCCAGTTTCACGATCCCGCCGGCGTGGGCCGCGTGATACTCCGGCAGAGTCCCACCGGCGTGATCCTGCTGGACGATGTTGCCACCATCCGTGACGCCGTGCGCCCGGAGTGGACGCGCACGGTCGCGGACGGGCGCGACGCCGTTCTGGTGAACATCTACCAGCAACCGGACGGCAACACCGTGAGGATCTCCAGGGGTATCCGGCAGCGGCTGAAGTCGTTCCGGGCCCGTCTGCCCAGCGGCGTCCACATGAGCGTATGGTACGACCAGTCCCAGCTCATCGACGCCTCCGCCGGATCGGTTCGCGATGCCATCGTCATCGGCGTCGCCCTCGCCGTGGTCGTCCTCCTCCTGTTCCTCCGCAACTGGAAGATCACCCTCGTCGTCTCCATCGCGGTTCCGGCGGTCCTTGCGGCCACCGCGCTCCTCCTCCTGGTCTTCCACATGGGTCTGAACATCATGACCCTCGGGGGGATGGCCGCGGCGGTCGGTCTGATCATCGACGACGGGATCGTCATGGTCGAGCACATCGTGCGCCGGCTGCGCGGGCAATCCGGGCATGACCATCGCGTCATCCCGCTGGCCGCGGAAGAGATGCTCCCTGCGCTGAGCGGGTCGTCTCTGGCGACGATCGTGATCTTCGCGCCGCTGGCTTACCTCTCCGGCGTCACCGGCGCCTTCTTCAAGGCGCTGTCACTGACCATGGCGTGCTCGCTGGCCGTTTCCTACCTGTTCGCGGCGACGGCCATACCGGTGCTTTCGGACGTCTTTCTGGATGCCCGGGACGCTGCCCGGGAGGATGTTGGCAGGGCGTTGGGCACGGCCCTGAGCGTGTACGAGTGGGTTCTCCGGCGCCTCCTCGCCAGGCCGGTGCTCGTCCTGGGGATCGTGGCTCCGATGCTCGTGCTGGGCTGGCTGGGCTTCCGCAACGTTGGTAGCGGTTTCATGCCGAGAATGGACGAGGGCGGCTTCATTCTCGACTACAGGGCGCCGGCCGGCACCTCGCTGGCCGAGACGGACCGGCGTCTGCGCATCCTGGAGAAGCTCTTGGCCGGAATCCCGGAGGTCGTGACCTACTCCCGGCGGACAGGGCTTCAGCTCGGAGGCGGCGTCACGGAGGCCAACGAGGGCGACTACTTCATCCGCTTGAAGCCCATGCCGCGGCGACCCATCGGTGAGGTCATGGACCAGCTCCGGGACGAGGTGCATCGACGGGTCCCGGGCCTTCAAATCGAGCTTGCCCAGCTCATGGAGGACCTGATCGGCGACCTGACGGCGGTGCCCCAGCCGATCGAGGTCAAGCTCTTCGGGCCGACCGGAGCCGGGTTGCGCCGGGAATCGGCGAAGGTCGCCCGGGCGATCTCCGGGATCTCGGGCGTCGTGGATGTCACGAGCGGCGTCGTGCTGGCGGGAGATGCTCTCGAGATCCACGTCGATCGGCTCAAGGCGCAGATGCTCGGTCTCGACCCGGGAAGCGTGACACGCCTCGCCGCCATCGCCCTCGAGGGCGATGTGGCCACCCAGGTTCAGCGGGGCGAGAAGATGGTCGGCGTCCGCGTGTGGACGGGAGAGGATGCCCGTTGCAGCGTGGCGAAGATCCGGCGCTTGAGGATCCGGGCGCCCGACGGCCGCAGTGTCATGCTGGGAAGAGTCGCAACCCTGTCCGTGCTAACCGGGCAACCGCAGATCGTCCGCGAGGATCTCAAGACCATGGTCGCCGTGACCGGGAGAATCTCCGGCCGTGACATGGGATCCGTGATCCGCGACGTCAAGAGGGCCGTGAACGGCCTGCGGCTGCCAAAGGAGGTCTACGTCCGGTACGGCGGGCTCTATGAACAGCAGAGGAAATCGTTCCGGGGCCTGCTGGGCGTTCTCGGGGCGGCGGTCGCGCTCGTCTTCACGCTCCTGCTCTTCATGTACGAGGGGCTCGCCGCACCCGCCGCCATTCTCATGGCCGACCTTCTCGCCGTCACCGGAGTTTTCTCCGGGCTGTGGTGGACGGGCACGGAGCTGAACATCTCGTCCATGATGGGCCTGACAATGATCATCGGGATGTCCTCCGAGGCCGGGATCTTCTTCATGACCCAGTGGAAGGAGTCGTCGAAGCTCCTGGATTTCGAGGAAGCGCTGGTGGAGGCTGGCATGCTGCGCTTCCGGCCCATCCTGATGACCGCACTGGCCGCGATTCTGGCCCTGCTACCGCTCGCCCTGGCCATCGGCCAGGGCGCAGCCATGCTTCAGCCGCTGGCCGTCGGCATCATCGCCGGGCTGGTGCTGACAATTCCACTGGTCCTTCTGGTGCTCCCGGTGGTCTTTGCGCTGCTGTCACGAAGGGCGGCGTCCCGGTGAGGAAGGGCTGGCGTCGCGGGTACACTGTGGGGCGGAGGCTGAGGATGGTGGTGAAACCATGTGCGGCATAACGGGGTGGATCGACCGGCAGGGGCGGGTCGAGGGGGTGACGCTTCGCCGGATGTGCGATCAGTTGGCGCACCGGGGCCCCGACGGGGAGGGCCTGTGGATCGATCCGCTGCGGACGGCCGGTCTGGGACACCGCCGGCTGGCGATCATCGATCTCAGCGACGCGGCGGCGCAGCCCATGCCCAACGAAGAGGAAGATCTCTGGCTGGTCTTCAACGGTGAGATCTACAACTTCCGCGGGCTGCGGCGCGAGCTGGAGGGAACGGGTCACCGTTTCCGCTCGGGAACGGATTCCGAGGTGCTCCTGCACGGCTACGAGAGCTGGGGGATCGACGGGCTCCTGCCCCGGCTCAACGGGATGTTTGCCTTTGCCCTTTGGGACGCCAAGCGCCAGGAGCTGCACCTGGTGCGCGACCGGCTTGGCATCAAGCCCCTCTACTTCGCTCTCCTGCCGGGTGGCGGCCTGGTCTTTGGCTCGCAGCCGCGGGCCCTGCTGGAGCACTCGGGGCTCCGACGCGCAGTCGACCCGGGGGGGCTTCAGGGCTACCTGGCCTACGGCTACGTTCCCCACGAGCGGACCATGTTCGCGGGCATGAACAAGCTCCGGCCTGGCCACGCGCTGAGCTGGCGGGCGGGGGAGCACAGCGTCCGCCGCTGGTGGGAGCTCGAGTACGCCCCCGGACGTTCCGGTGGAGGCCGTGCGGCGATCGTCGAGGCGGTCCGTGAGCGGATCGCCGATGCCGTGAAGCTGCGCATGGTGGCGGATGTTCCCGTCGGTTCCTTTCTTTCCGGCGGCGTGGATTCTTCGACGGTTACGGCCGAGGCCGTGCGCTGGACCGGCAGCGGACTCGACACCTTCTGCGTGGGTTTCGACAGCGGGGGCGAGGACGATGTCCGCTACGCCCGGATGGTTTCTGAACGCCTTGGCAGCCGGCACCACGAGGTGGTGATGGACGCCGCGGCAACGCGGGCGCTGCTTCCCCGGATGGCGGAGGTTCTCGACGAGCCGCTGTACGATCCCTCGGCCCTGGCCACCTGGATCCTGGCCGGCCTGGCCCGCCGGCACGTCACGGTGGCCCTGTCGGGAACCGGTGGGGATGAGGTCTTCGCTGGCTACGGCTGGTTCGCTTCCCAGGCCCGGTATGCCCGCAGAAGGGCGAGACTGGGTCCGGCGGCGGGGCCAATTGGCGCCCTGGTGCGTGCTGCGGCCGCCGCCTTGCGGCCGACGCCGGTCGGGATGCGCGCGCCGGGCGTGCTCAAGCTGTTCGGACGGGATCAGCCGGAACGCTCGTTCCCGATCCGAGGCTTCCTGGACAGCTGGGAGATGGGCAGGCTCTTGGCCGGTGAATTCGCCGATGTGTCCGAGCGCGGGCACCTGTGGGTTCACGAGCGCACGTGGCGTCCGGAGTGGCCGCTGGTGCCGGCCCTCCTCAATCACGATCTCAACGCCTTCCTCCCGGACAACTGCCTGGTGTTGCTGGACCGGACCACCATGGCGCGCGGCCTGGAGTCGCGGGTGCCGTTGCTGGACCACCGTTTGGTGGAGGAGCTCTTCCGCCTCCCCTGGGAGGAGCTGTCGCCGGGGGACGGCGACAAGAGGCTCCTCAAGGAGGCGGTTCGCGGCTTTGTGCCCGAGGAGGTGCTGGCCAGGCCCAAGGCGGGCTTCTCGCCCCCGTTCAAGGTCTGGCTGCGGCAAGGCGATCTCGACGAGCTGCACCGCGGCTTGCTCGCCGGGGCCCTGGCCGAGGACGGTGTGATCAACCCGGGCTTCCTGGAGGACCTTCTGCAGCGGAGGGCCCTGCGCCGCTGGAACAAGCTGTGGATGCTTCTCAACCTGGAGTGGTGGTACCGGCGCTGGATTCGTCATGAGGAGCCATCGCTCGAGCCGGGTGGGGAGGGGGCGTGAGGGTTGTCCCTGGTCGCGCACGGGTTCGCCGGACGGACCGGAAGGGTAGCCTCGAGCAGGCTTTAAAGCCGTCTCCGCCTGGTGCGGGACGATGGGGGAGTAGGATGATGGACGCATGAGAACGGGATCGGTGAAAGGCGTCCCTCTGGTGGTGACGGCCGTCGCGCTGGCGGCGCTTGCTGGCTGTGCCACCTACTCCCCGGCGCCCCTGCCGCCGGCCGCACAGCTGGCGGAGCGGAAGGCGCCCGACATGGCGCGGCTCGTGGTCGCCGCGAGAGAGCTGCACCACCCGCTGATCCGGCCCGTGACCGTCGATCTTGGCGACGGGCTTTCCCCGGACGAAGCCGCCGTGCTGGCGGTGCTGGCCAATCCGGAGCTGATCGCCGTCCGGGACACCCACGGGGAAACGGCGGCGCAGCTTGTTGCGGCCGGGTTGCTTCCGAATCCGTACCTCGTGGGTGAGATCGATTACCCCCATGGGAGTGGCTCCGGGGGAACGGTGAACGCCTACAACGTGGGGCTCGGCATCGACATCACCTCGTTGATCGGCCGTGCGGCGCGGGTGGCCGAGGCGAGCGCCACCCTGCAGGCGGTCGACCTGGGGATCGCCTGGCGGGAGTGGCAGACGGCCCAGGCCGCCCGGCTGGCGGTGGTCCGGCTGGCCATGCTGCGCACGAGGCTGGAGCTGGTCCGTTCGGAGGCCGGCTTCGAATCGAAAACCGTCGACGTGCTGGAACGGGCCATGGAGCAGGGTGATGCCACGGTTCAAGATGTGGGCATTCACCGTTCCGCCTTGGAAATGCTGCGCCAGATCGAGGGAACGCTCTCGCGTTCCCAGGCCGCGGCGCGATCGCGCCTCAACTTGCTGTTGGGGCTCCCGCCGGCATCGCGGCTCGAGGCCGTTCTTCCCGAGGAGGAGGCGGCGTGTGCCGCGCTTTCGGGCGTCGCGGAGCTGGCACGGCGAGCCGCCACGACCCGCCTGGATCTCAAGGCCCTGGAGCTGGGCTACGAAGCTCAGGAGGCCCGGGTCCGTCAGGCCGTCCTTGCGCAGTTTCCGTCGCTCTCCATTGGTTTCACGGCCCAGCGGAACGAGGCCGACATCAAGTTCCTCGGTGGTTTCATCAACCTCGGGCTGCCGATCTTCAACCGGAATCAGGGCGCGATTGCAGGCGAGCGGGCGACGAGGACCCGGCTCGAGCACGAGTACGAGGCGCGGTTGGCCGCGGTCCGTGCGGACGTCAGCCGGCTGGTGGAGGACGACAGGCTCCTCGACGGGCAGATTGCCGACGCGCGCCGTGGCATCGCCTCCCTCGCTCGGATCGAGGCCGCCGAACGCCAGGGCGTCGCCAGTGGCGACGTGGATCGCCTGGCCTGGCAGAGCGTCCGGGCGCACCTCTTCGCCCTCAAGCTTCGGGAGGTATCCCTCGTGCAGGCCCGGCTGGAAGGCCGGGTGGCGCTGGAGACGGCCGTTGGAGGAGGAGTCAAGCGTGAGGAGTGAGGGGTGAGGAAGATGGCGCGGGAGCGGTGGACGAAGGAAACGGCAGGGCGCTACGGCGCCGGGGCACAAGGAGGGCAACGCGGTGCACCGGGTTCACGATGAAGGAAGGGCGCGAGTTGTGATTGGCGACGCGGTCCAGGGATGCCGGGCTCTCCGTTTTCCGGTGTCCGGAGTCTCTCGTCGTCTCCGCATGGTTTCGTTCCTGCGATGCTGCGGTCGTATCGTCCTTGTTCGCGGCGCGCCACGCCGGAGTTGGGCTGCCCTGGCCGTTCTTCCGGCCGTGGCCGGCCTGGCGGCCCTGGGCTGTGGTGACGGGGCTGCGCCGGCAGCCAGGCCCAAGCCTGCCGTATCCACGGCGCCGGTGGAGATCCGGCGTGTGGAGGTGACGCTGCCCCTGATCGGGAAGGCGGAATCCGCCCGGACCGTGGCATTCCGGGCCCAGGTGGAGGGGCGGGTGGTGGCGATCCGCGTGGCGGACGGTGCCCGCGTCACGGCCGGTGCGGTGGTCTTCGAGCTGGGAGGCAGCCGGGTCGCCGCGCGGCGGCAGGCTCTCGTGGCCGGCGTGGAGACCGCGGCGAGGAGCGTGGAGGCCGCCACGAAGCACCTGGAGCAGGCCGAGCGGCGAAGGAAGAGCCACCTGGCGGCGCCGGGAGAGGTCTCCGCTGCAGCCGCGGAGTTGGCCGCCGCCCAGGCACAGGCGGCAACGGCCAGGGCCGAGCTCGAGCGTTTCGAGGCGTCGGTGACCCTGGCGGCGCCGGCCTCGGGGCGCTTCGCCAACCGGCGGGTCAGCCGCGGCCAGGTGGTTCGCCCCGGCGACGTGCTTGGGGAGATCCTGGAGCCGGGCTCCATCCGGATTGCAGCCCAGATCGTGCCGCGGCCCGGTCTCGACCCGCGGCCCGGACAGCGGGCCATGATCGACGGCGCCGGCAGTGAGGAGCTGGCGGCCACCGTGACGGCCATGCAGCCCCAGGCCACGGCGGCCGGCACGGTCCAGGTCTGGCTGACCGGCGATGACCTGAGGGCGCTGGCGCCTGGGACGGCGGTACGCGGCCACATCGTCGTGGCGGTTCGCGAGGGGGCCGTGACGGTGCCTGCGACGGCTGTCGTGCGCGACAGCCAGGATCGCCCGCTGGTATTCGTGACGTCCGCCGGACGCTACGAGGAGCGGCCCGTGACGACGGGCGAGCAGGGCCCCGGTTGGATCGAGATCACCTCCGGGCTCGAGCCGGACGCGGAGGTCGTCACCGAGGGCGCCTACGAGCTCTACTGGGCCCGGTTCGGGAAAGAGTACACGGTGGAGGATTGAGGAACGACGGGGGGGAGAGTGAGGCGTGAGGGGGAAAAGCAAGAGGATGAATGACAGAGGCGATGCACCGCGGATTCTCCGGAGCGCTGTGAACGCTTCCGGCTGCTTCCCGAACAGGCGGTTTCGGCCATGCGGCGCTTGATCGCCCATCTGATCGCACGGCCCCTGGAGGTGGGGCTCGGGGTGCTCGTGGTGGCGGTACTGGGGCTCTACGGCGCCGGCCACATGAGCGTCGGCCTCTTCCCCAACCTGGACGTTCCCGTGGTGCAGGTGATCGCCCACGCGCCGGGCAGCGCGCCGCTCGATCTCGAGCTCTCCGTGACGCGCCCCATCGAGGATGCGCTCAAGGGAGCGCCGGGGATTCGCCGGGTGGCCTCGACCACCATGCAGGGTGTCGTCATCATCACGGTGCAGTTCGCCTGGGGGACCCAGGTGCGGGACGCCCGGCAGATCGTGCTGGGGCGGCTGGGGCAGGTGCGTTCCCGCCTTCCGGCCGGTGTCGTGCCCCGGTTGGAGCACATCGGGACGACCCTGGAGGAGGTCGGCGGCTGGGCCATCTGGGGCGCCGGGGACCCCGTCGAAGTGGGGCCCATCGTCCGCAGGGACCTGGTGGCGCGGCTGATGACCGTGCCCGGAGTCTCCCTGGTCGACGTCATCGGCGGCCAGCGCCGGGCGTTCTGGGTCGATCTCGAGCCGGGCCGGCTGGCCGCCCTGCACCTGACGCTCAGCGAGATCGAGGACGCCATCCGGCGGACCCACGGCGCCAGCCTGGCCGGCTTTTTCGAGCGGGGCAGCGAGGACGTGGTGATCCGGGCGGATTCCAGGATCCTGACCGTGGCTGCGCTCCGCGCGGTTCCCATTCCGTTGGCCGACGGCACGGTGCTGACCCTGGGCCAGATCGCCCACGTTCGGGAGGGGCGGGCCCCGAAACACAGCGAGGTCCTCGCTCGCCGCGTGTCGCGCGCCGGGTCGGGTGGTGCCAAGGCTGGAGATGGAGCTTCCAGCGTTCCTGCCATGGCGATCTTCGTCCGCAAGCAGCCGGCGGCCAGCACCATCACCGTCGAGCGGGCGGTGGAGGCCGAGCTCGAGCGGGCGCGCTCCCTGCTGCCGCCGGGGACACAGATCGGCAAGTTCTACGACCAGTCCGAGGTGCTGGTGGAGGCCGGGCGCGCCATCGTCCACGACCTGATCGCCGGCGCCGTGCTGGCAGTCCTTGTGCTCTGGCTCTTCCTCGGCGCTGCCCGGCCGACCATCGCGGTCGCCCTGACCATCCCCCTGTCGTTGCTGGCGACCCTGGCCGTCCTGTGGCTGGCGGGCCAGAGCCTCAACGTCATCACGATGGCGGCGTTGACCCTTGCGGTCGGCATGATCGTGGACGATGCCATCGTCGTCACGGAGAACGTCTTTCGCCACCAGGAGGCCGGCGCCTCGCCGGTGGATGCGGCCCGGGAGGGCACGGCGGAGATCGCGGCGGCCGATGCCTCGGGAACCTTCACCACGGTGACGGCTTTCCTGCCCCTGGTCATGGTCGGCGGTCTGGCCGCGGTGTTCCTTAGGCCCTTCGGCCTGACGGTCAGCTCGGCGCTGCTGGCCTCCCTGGTGCTCTCCCTGACCACGGTGCCGGTGATGCTGGCCCGCGGACGCGGTGCGGCCATGGGGAGGGCGCCCGGGCGGAAGATTCTCCAGGCTCTCGGGCGAAAGCTGGAACGGGCCCTCTCCTGGACGCTTCACCACCGTGCCGCCACGCTTGTGGCCTCGGCGATCCTCGGTCTGGGCATGTTCGCCGCCCTGGCGTTCCGGGTGGGGCCGGTTTCCCTGCTTCCCCCGGTGGACGAGGGGGCGCTGCTGGTGGAGTACATCATGCCGCCGGGGGTTTCCCTGCGGGAGAGCCTCCGCGTGGGCCAGGAGCTGGGCCGCCGCGCGGCCAGGCTGCCGGGGGTCGTCCTGGTGGAGGAACGGGTGGGGGCTCCCGAGGGTGGCGCCAGCGTCGAGGGGATCAACCGGGGCGAGCTTCGGGTCAAGCTGGCCCCCATGGACTCGGGGAGACCCTCGGCGGAGGAGCTGCTCCAGCGGCTCGCTCGGGACTCCGCCGACATCCCCGGCGTCATCCTCATGCTCCACCAACCGACCCAGGAGCGGATGGACGAGGCCTTCTCCGGGCTGCCGGCGGTCTTCGGCGTTACCATCTTCGGCCCCGACCTGGCGAAGCTCGAGGCCATCTCCGTCAGGGTCGAGAAGATCCTCGACGCCGATCCCGCGGTCCACAACATCGTCAACAACAGCCGCTTTCACCGGCCCCAGCTGGACGTTCGTATCGACGGCGCCCGCTGTGCCGCCCTTGGCGTCGAGCCCGCAGACGTCCGGAAGACCGTGGCCGCGGCGAATTGGGGCGACGAGGTGCTGCGCGTTCTCCGCGAGCGGGAGCAGGTGCCGATCCTGCTCCGCGTCGAGGGCTTCGGGCGGGGGCTCGAGGCCATGGGAACCCTGCCGGTACCAGGCCGTGACGGCGGGGTCGTGCCGTTGGCCCGCGTGGCGAGCCTGAGGCTCCACCGCGTCCCGGCCCAGATCGATCGGCTGAACGGCCAGCGGCAGTTGAGCCTCCTGGCCGAGGTGGATGGCAACCTCCCGGCCGTCGCCCGCCGGCTGGACCGGCGCTTCGCCGGGCTCGATCTTCCCGCCGGCTACAGCGTGGCCTGCACGGGGCGGTACCGGGTGCTCCTCAGAACGGCCCGCGAGCTCGCGTTCGTTCTCCTGGCGGCGGCCCTGTTGATCCTGGCGATCCTGACCCTGGAGTTCGGCTCCCTGCGTCAGGCCGCGTGGATCCTGGCCGTGGTGCCCGTCAGCCTGGCCGGCGGCGCGCTGGGCCTGGCCCTGACCGGAGCGGGTCTCAACGTCGCCGTGGCCACGGGGATGCTGACCCTCCTGGGGATCGGCGTCAACAACGGCATCGTCCTGGTGGACTTCGCCAACCGGCGCCGTGCGGCGGGCGCCGAGTGGGCCGCGGCCCTCGTCGAGGCCGCCGGGGTCCGCCTGAGGCCCATCCTCGCCACCACGTTGACCACCATGGCCGGCCTCCTGCCGACCGCCCTGGGCCTGGGCTCCGGCCAGCACGTCTTCCAGGCCTTCGCCGTCACCGTCATCTTCGGCCTGGCCGCCGGCACCGTGGCGACCCTCCTGGTGCTTCCCGCCGCCATCCTCCGCCCGGTGCGGTGAGCTCGCCACCGCTCGCCGGCCGGGCCGGGGCCCGGCGCCCCCCCCCGTGGGCCCCTCGTGTCTCCTGGCCCGGGTTCTCATCCGGCGGCGATCATGGCCAGCGCTGGCAATTGACACATCTCAAGGGACATCCGCGGATATCCCGCATGCTTCCATCTGCCTCTTCCGGCCGTCCTCCGCACCCTCCCGATGCCGCTTCAACCGGCACCTCGGCGTGCTCTCATCCACACCAAGATCCGCCGCCGACGACCGAACACGCCGGGTACCTATCGGGGCAGCGCTGGGATGAGTCTGCGACGGGGCCTCCTGGCGCTCCGCTGAGGGTTCGTCTGGAGCTGGAGGAGGCAGGGCTTCCCTTGCGCCAACTCCAGCTCGAGGCGCAGCGAGCCCCTCGCGATCTCGGCCGTGAATTCCTTGCCGCTGTTGATCTCCAACAGCGTGGCCGGGCCGTCGGGCATGACCCAACCCTTGATGCTGATCTCCAGCATGCCCGTGAAGCGGGCGGAACGGGAAAGGACAAACACGTAGGGTTTGTTCCCCCAGATCTGAAGGCCGTAGCCGGAATAACGGTGGCGCGCCAGGCCGTGAGCGTCATAGTAAGCCCGCAAGGTATCCAGATAATCGGTGTCGGCGTAACCGCCCGCGGCGTAGCTCCGGCCCGCCTCGGGGTCACCCCTCCACACGACGCCGCCTCGCGCTTGAAAGCCTGCGATGATGGCCTTGAGCGCGGCGGGGGCCAGGAGATCATAGGCTTGGGGGATCATCAGGCCGAGCGCCTTGTACCCGTCGAGGACAGCCGGCTCTTCCATGATCTCGTCGGCGCTGAGCGTGTCGAAGGGCAGGCCGGCGTCCAGGAATGCCTGCACCTGCGAGGTCGCGGACACCAGGCTGAGCGTGTCGTCCGCGTAGTACTTGCCGGTCTCGAAGCCAAGGTCGACGAACGCCAGGTCCGCGCGGCTGATCCGTTCCACCAACGGGCGAGCGGCCAGCTGCAACGTGGCCACCAGCTCCGTCCTTTCGGCGGGCGTCCAGTCGCCGGAAACGCCCTCGCCCTGCGGTTCCTGCCACCACAGGAGCTGAGCGCCCAGGGAGTGAAACGCCTCGGCCCATGCGGTGATCCTGCCGGTCACGTCAGGAGCCTCGCTGTTCACGACGCGCTCGGTTTGCAACAGGAAGAGCTTGCCGTGGCGCTGTGTCGCCTGGATCATCGCCACGAGGGCGTACGGAACCATGGACAGCTTGCCATCCACAACCCGGAACAGGTCCGGCGCCAGCTGCGGCGCTCCGCGGATGACGTCGAGGTACGGGCGCGAGATCAGGTAGGGGTAGTCGCCGCCGCCGGCCTCGGCGATGAGGCCGTTGTCCCACCCGCCCCACAGCGGGCCGTCGCCCGTCCAGGCCACGAGGACGTGATCCGGGTCCAGGCTCTTTGTCAGCATTCCGAAGTGGTCCAGGGCCTCTCGTTTCCTTTGGATCCGAAAGTGCGACCAGGTCAGCCAGTCCGGACGCGTGTCCGGCCCCGGCTGGCTGTACTCCTCGAGCGGCAGGGGCGGGGCGCGCCCGAACAGGCCCCGGGTGTAGCTCGAGTAGTCGGCGAACCCGGCGATCCCGTAGGTGTTGCCGCCCGGGTAGTTGTACTCGCCGGTTGTGAAGACACACAGGTCATAGCCGAAGAGGGCCGGGTGCGTCCGGTAGCGGCCGATGACGGCCGTGAAGAATGCATCAGCTTCTTTCCAGTACGCCGGATGGTAGAAGATGGGGAGCGAGCCATAGCCGGAGATGGCGAGCCGGCCGCTGACTGACCAGGCCTGGATGGGCAGCCGGGTTCGGGTCGTAGGTCACGAAGACGGCGTCCGGGTACAGGTCGTCGGCGAACCAGGGTGGAGCGACGCCGGCCTCGATGGTGAGCACGACGTACAGGCCGTACGACGCGGCAGAGTCCATCAGGGAGTCGATCCGCGTCCAGTCATGGACGCCGCGGGTCGGTTCGATGAGACGCCACTGGGCCATGATCTCCACGGCGTTGAAGCCGCGGGCAGCCGCCCAGGCCATTCGAGCCTTCACCGTGGCGTCGTCCTGGCTGCCCAGGTGCAACCCTGCGGTCCACACCTTGAGAACGAACGGCCGGCCGTTGGCGAGAAGAACGGGTACGCCGTTGATCCGGCGGACCGCCGTCGAAACGGAAGACGTTCCCGGCAGCTCCGGCACGGTTCCAGGTCCGGCCGCCAGCAGCAAGGGGCAAACGCCGAGCACGAGGCACAGGGCGCCGACGTTGGGCTTGCGCATGGACCCACTCCTTCAGCAGCTCGAAGCGCTACGGCCTTTCGATCCCATAACACCATACCGCAGCTTGCGGTTCGCCTCTCAGCCGCTGGACCCTCCGGAGGCCCTCTGAGGGGGGAGGATGACGCGAGACGTGGGACCCCTCGTCGCGGACGTTTCGAGCTCGAGCCGGCGCCCGTGGGCTGCGATGACGGCGGAGGTGACCGAAAGACCAAGGCCCCTCAGCGGGCGGGCTTCACCGTTGTAGTCCGCTCACGGAAGAGACAACGACGCCGGCATCTTGGCGGCGAGAGCCCGCCTTGTCCGCCGGTCCCTCTCGTACCATTCTCATTCCGACCGCGCCCCCCGCCGCCGCCGGAAGAAGAAGACCGAGAGCACGGAGTAGGCGGCCGTCACGCCACGATCCTCCGAGCCCCCGGGCACATACCCCTCAGAACCCCCGAACGCTGGTACAGTTGATTCCAACGAAAACCTTGGAGAACGCTGTGACAACCCGTGGAACACGGCTGGCTGTCATGACCGGGCTTGTGCTCACGGCGAGCCTCGGAAGCTCTCTGGCGTTGGTACGTGCCTACACCAGCCTCGGCGACATCCCGAAGACAATGGGGCCCCGCGACCAGGTATTCTTCTCTTGCAAGACCAACACCACTCGGCGCTGCCTTTCAAACGTCGCCGTTTCTCTCGAGGAGCTCGATGGACCGGCGGGCCGTCATCTCGTGGAAATCAACGTCGAGAGCCACCGATTGCGGGGGTTCCGCCTGCCGCTCCCGTACTACCAACGTATCGCCGGCAACGCAGAATCGTCGTCGATCATGATCATCAGCGCCATGACCCCGTTCCGTGTTGGCTCCCGGTACCGGCTGACCGTCCAGAGCCCGCCCTCCCGGCCTTCTCTGCTCCTCCCAATCACCGCGTGGACCGTGGTCGATCATGGCCGGGTTTGGAATGAACACCCCGAGGCCCGCCCGTCGCTGAGAAAGCAGCGTCCGGCCACGGGCGTTGAGCTGTGCAATCGGGCCTACGCGGACATCCTCGTCGTTCCGCCCAGGCACGACCAACCGATCACCCGACTCCCCGCCATCACCGGTCACACCATCGGGAGCCGGACGGATTACAAGCCGGAATACCACGCTTACACGGTCAAGCTCTGTGTCGCCTCGATCCCCACCGCGGAATCTTCACCGGAACGTTTTCTCTACGTCGTAGAGCTCCTGTCCTCCGACCAGAGCTGGCAATGGCTCGACGCCTGGAGGCCCCGCGCCCCGCCTGGTCGGGATCCACGCTGTGCGTATATCGTCAAGACGGACATCCTGGGCAAGCGGTTCTACTCCCGCCCGGGAACCCTGACGTTCCGTCCACTCCTCATCCGTGCCGATGGTACCCGCTGGCGGGGTCCCGCCCGGGAGGTCCCCGTCCCGCCAGCGAGCTCTCCAAGAACCGACCGGCCCTCCTGAGCTCCGGCACTGGGGGCGAACGAGAGAGAGGCACGAGCGAGGCCCGTGACTTCGTTCCCGGCACGACGCCGGGAAGCGACAGCAACCCCTCGAGAATCTGGCGAACCTCCTCGGGCTTTCTGCCATAGAGGTTGAGCAGGACGTGGGCAAGCTCGAACAGGACGGCCTGGTGCACCAGGAGATCCAGATGGCCATCGGCCGCCGATTCGAGGAGCTCCGTGGCACGGTCCTGTTGCGCGCGGTTCCGATTGGTGAGAAAGGAGATCAAGACGTTTGTGTCGAGCAGGAGGCGTTTCACCGGGGCTCCCTACCACGCTGGGATCGTGCCCGTCGCACATCCTCCACCGCGGAGCCCCGGCCCACCCGGGTGGGAAGGAAACAACGCTCGCCCGGAACGATCCGGACCCTTCCCTCCGTCAGTTCCCAGTGGAGGATGTACCCGGGACCGTGCCCCTCCTTGCAGAGTAGAGACTGGCGTCCAGCGACTTGGTGTCGTCGCCGGTCTGCGGGCATTTGGGGGAAGGGGGAGTGCGGGCGGGGGGACGCCGTGGGGCGTCCCCCCGTTGGGTCTCACTGGCAGGAGAACGCGTCGTTGCACAGGGGGAGGGAACCGTAGGACATGCCACAGCCCGCTCCGTAGACGTCGGTAATCACGAGGTCGCCCTGGCAGTCGTGGTACCCCCCCGAGGCGTGGACCCGGAGCGTTCCCTTGAAGTCGGCGTATCCGGGAGTCGCAGTCCCATCGAAGGTGCCGCTGAAGGTCCAGTCGGGTCCCTGGGACGTGTCGGTCACCGTGAAGTCCAGGTGTGCGGCGGACTCCGTCGCGGTGCCCGAGACGAAACCCCTGTAGGGCCAACCCGAGAGACACTTGGAAAAGTAGACCCCGGTGGGATCGCTGCTGAGCGGGCCGTCGGTCAACGCGTAGAAGTCGAAGGAGGGGGCATCGAGGTGGGAACCGTCGTTGCAGACGACGGGGATGTGCTGCCACTGGCTCTGCTTCAGATTCTGGAGACGGATGCCGACGCTGCCCGGGGTGTTGATCTTGTAGTTGCCGCAGTCGTCGGTGAAGGTCACCGTGGAGGTGGCGTCTCCCACCGTGATGTCCAGGGAGCCCGAGATCGGCATGCTCGGGCAGACCGAAGTGTCCATGTGGGCGGTCCCGCTGGCGCTGGCGTTGGGGCCGGATGCGTTGACGGTGATGTCGGCCACCACG
>JAADFK010000213.1 GCA_013152925.1 Acidobacteriota bacterium
CCACGCCGGCCCAGCCGGCGGTGGCCTCGGGCGGCGGGCCCAGGGTCAGCGGCTCCGGCGCGGGGAGGCCAGCCTGCTCGCACGCCCGGCGCCACTGGGCCACCTCGTCGGGGTCGGCGGTCAGGTAGAGGATCTGCCGGCCGCTCTGGACCAGCTCGAGCAACGCGCCGGCGATCTCGCCGAAGCGTCCGGGGTCGGTGGTGGACAGCGCTTCGTCCAGGACCAGGGGCAGGGGACCGGCGGCGCCCTCGGCCTCCTCGATGGCGGCCAGGCTGGCCGCCAGCAGCAGGTGGATCCGCGTGCCGTCGGAGAGCTCCTCCAGGGAGCGACGGGCGCCCGTTCGCGTGTCCACGGCAGCCAGCGTGCCGTCACCGCCCACCGTCAGCCGGAAGGCGTGCCGCGTGAAGGTGGCGAAGCGTTCCTGCGCCCTCCGCAGGACGGCCGGTGCGTGCTCCCGGCGCTGGGCCTCCCGCGCCCGCTCCACGAGGAGGCGGGCCAGGACGGTCTCCATGGCGCCGTCGCGGTGGGCGGCGATGGCCCGCGCCGCCTCGGTCACCCGGGAACGGGCCTCCTCCAGCGAGCTGCCGCCCTCGGCCTGCCGGACGGCCGCCTCGATCTCCTTGATCTCGTCGATGATCTCGTCGTGGCGGGCTGCCGCCGCCGTGTGGCGTTCGGCCAGCTCGCGTGCCTGCTCTTCGGTGAAGGTCCCGCGCTCGAGGCCGAGACGCTCCCATGCCCCTTCCCGGTCGAGCCGGGCCTCGGTGCTGGCGGCGACGGCGAGCCGGTCCCTGAGGTCGCCCTCGAGCTTCTCGTATTCCGGGAGCAGATCGAGCCGGCGACGGAGCTCCAGAGTATCGCCGGGATCGGTTTCCACGCGCTCCCAGAACGCCTCCAGGGCCTCGTCCGCGGCGGCCTCGTCGCGGGTGGCCGTCTGGAGGTCGTCCTCCAGTTCGTCCAGAATCGCTGCGAGATCGGCAAGCCGTTGGAAGCGGCGTTGCAGCTCGTCCAGAACGGCCTCGGCTCCGGCGGCGTCGCTGGTGGGCGCCAGGCCCAGTTCCCCGAGCCACCGGGCCAAGGTTTCGAGTCCGGCCTGAAGCGACGCCTCGGCGGCGCCGATACGGCCTTCGAGGCCGGCGAGCTCGTCGTGGGCCTCGATCCAGGACCGGATCCGGCCGGCGGCCTCCGTCAGCGCCAGATCGGGCAGGTCCGGGGCGAGGCCCAGGGAGGTCGCCAGATCGTGCAGCGCCTTCGTGGCGGTCTCGAGCTCCTCCCGCGCCCTCGGCAGCGCCGTCCCGACGTCGGCGGCCCGTCGCGCGGCTTCCTCGTTCTGAAGGATCCGGCTCCGTTCCTCCTCGCCCTGACGGAGCCTCCGGCGGACGGCGGGCTCCTCCCATGCCTCCGGTTCGAGCCCCGCCTCGGCGGCTTGGAGCCGTGCTGCAGCCGCGCCAGCGGTAGCTCTCCGGGCAAGACCCAGGGCCACGAGATAGCCGCCACCGAGACCCGCGAGCAGGGCTCCCGCCAGCGGCAGCCACGCCACGACGCCCGGCGGCAGGGGAGGGGGCGGCGGAAGGGCACGCAGGATGGCACCGACGGCGCCGAGTCCCACGGCCAGCCAGCCGGGCCAGAGGGGGATCCGCTCCAACGGAGCGGCCCGCAGCCAGCTCCGCAGTGCGTCGAGGCCGACCTCGATCCGGCCGAGACTGGTACCCTCCTTCGTTCCGGCCTGATCGTTCCACAGCTCCACGGCGGCCTCGAGCTCATGAACCCGGGCCCGGATCTCCTCGCGCCGGCGGAGCGCCGCTTCCAGGGTGGACAGGGCGTCGGCGTCGAGCCGCTGGGGCGGCGTCTCCCAGGCGCCCAGGCCCCGTGCCGCAGTCTCGAGGCGACCCCGTGCCTCGGCCGCCCGTTGGTGGAGCTCGTCGAGTGTACGGGAGATTTCGACGAGTTCGCGGACCCGTTGGCGCCAGGCGGCGAGTTCGTGGGACTCGGGTTGGCGTTTGGGCAGGCGCAGCGCCTCTGCCTCTTCGCGGGCCCGCCGTTGGCGGGTGGTGAGGTCCTGCACGCGCTGCCGGGCGTTTTCGAGGGCCGTCTCGAGCCGCTCGAGCTCCTCGGCTTCCCCGCCGCGAAGGCGATTGAGGCCCTGGGGGAGAGCGTCCATTTTCGCTCGCAGCTCCTCGATCTCGGCGCGGATTCCGGCGAGCTGGGCGGCGGTCTCCGCCAACCCGGCCAGCGCGCCGGCCTGACTGGCCTCTCGTTGCCACCTCCGGAGCGCGTCCAGCTTCTCCTCCCGGCCAGCCAGGTCTTCGGTCTTATGCTCCAGGCGGCGGAGCTCTGTCCGGGCGTCATCGAGCCTCTTCTGGAGCTGGCCTCTTCGTGGGGTGGGTGTCTCCAGACTATCCAGGGCCGCGTCGAGGTCGTAACCAGCCATGAGCTCCACGGCCACGCGACGGGAGAAGTCCTCGTCGGCAGTGCTTTTCTCGAGCAGGGAGCGGAGGTCCAGGGTCAGGAGGTTGCGGAGGTCGGGCGGCGGCAGGGTGGGCGGGCCGGGCTCCCAGTGGACGTTACCGAAACGCAGGACGGCACGGAGCTCCACCGCGTCCTCCTCGAGCACGACCTCGGCCAGGACATTGTCGAGGCCGTCGTCGGGCCACAGGGTCCCGAGGAGCACCCGGGCGAGGGTGGACTTGCCCGAGGCGTTGGGGCCCCAGACGAGGTTGAGGCCCGGTTCGAGGGAGACCAGGGCCACGCCGTCGGGCAGGCCGGGCGCCTCGCGGATGCTCAACCGGCGAAGGCGGATCATGACGACTCCTCCTCGCCTCGGCTGTCGAGCACGGCCTGGAGGGCTCGCCGGGCGGCGGCCCGGAGAAGCTCCACCGTCTCCGGTGGCGGCGGGATCGCCTCGCCGGTCCAACCAGAGTCCTTCCAGGGCGCGATGGCCCGCTTGGCCTCCTCGAGCAGCTCAACCGGCGGACCGTTCTCCAGGGCCCGGAGGATCCGTGCCAGCTCGCCGGCGGGCGTTGGCGCGGCGGCCAGCTCCTCGAGATCGATGGCGGGTCGCGTCCGGTCGGTGACGCGTGTGATGACCAGGGGCGGATCGTCGCCGGGGAAGAGCCGTTCCACAGGTTCGAGTCGAACGATCTCGTCCACGGCCCGGCGTCCGTGGGGCCGGCCAGTCAGGGTCAGACGCACGGCAAGCAGCCTGGGCGCCCCGGCCGTCACTTCCACGGAGGGTGCCAGTTGCTCGCGGATGCGGCGAGCCAGGGTGTCCAGCAGCGTGTCGGCGTTCACCGGGGCGTCATCAGCAAGCTCCAGCTCCACGTTCTCGAAGCGCACGGGCGAGAGAGGGATCTGGCGCAGCGTGAGACCGGTGTCGAGCTCGAGCTCCCAGGGGCCGTGGACGCCGGTCTCGCCAGGGTCCAGCGCCCCGACGGAACCCAGGTAGCCCAGGCGTCTCGGGCCTTCCAGCGTTCCCGGGGCGTGGATGTGGCCGAGGAACCAGGCGTCCACCGGCGCCTGCTCCAGCCGGTGGCGGGAGAGCGGCGCGTAGCGGGAGCCCGGGGCGTCGAGGTCCCCGTGGACGACGCCGATCAGCCGGGCGCCCTCACGCCGTCGGCTCAGGGCCTCCTCGAAGCTCGGGTCCTTCGTCGGGTCGTCACGGACCGTCGCCGCGGGGAAGGACCAGCCCAGCAGATCCACGGGCGGCTCGTCGTCCCGGCCCGGTACGGGGACGATCTCCCAGCGGCCGCCGGCTCCCACCAGCCGGACCTTGGCGAGACGCTCTGCCAGCCGCGGCAGCACCTCCACGTCGTGGTTGCCGGCCACGGCGAGGAGGGAGATCCCGGCCCCGGCCAGCCGCTGCGCCCCGCGCGCCAGGTGGGTGAAGGCCTCGAAGCGGTCCCGCATCCCCTCCACCACGTCACCGGCGAGGATGACGGCCCGGACCTCCCGGCGGATGGCCCATTGCACCGTTGCTTCCCACGCCACCACCGCCGAGAGCTCGCGGGGCGCCAGGCCGAGCTCCCGGAGCACCCCGTCCAGCCCCGCCGGCCGGCGCCCCAGGTGGAGATCGCCCACCAGCAGGATCGGCCGGCTCACGGGTCCCTCCGGAACGTTGGACGGCAGGGCACTTCCATGGTGTCCAACATAACGCGGAACGAGGGGTGCGGTCCATGTTGGGTTCGCCGCGTATCAACGCCACGGGGTTTTTCCTTCGCTGATCACCGGCGTCCGTTTCCCCGCGGCCCCTTCGGGTGGCCGCGGGGAAACGCCGTCCTCCTCCGGCGGGGAGGGGGGCGTCGGCTTGTGGAGCGCGAGGGGGCCCCGCCGGGGTCCGGTGCGGGACGCCTCTCAGGAAGGCCGGCACCTTCTGCCACCGGTGTCGCCGAGCATGGCATGCCGTCCTTTGCGCCTTGCGCCGGTCGCGTTGGCGGACCTTCTCCCGGGGCGAAGGGACTGCTGGACGGGAGGTGTTGACAGCGGACGACCCGGCGGCCGGTCGGGAGTAGAATCGCCGGCAACGAGGCGCCGGCCGGTGCGGCGCGGAACTTGAGGGGGTGCAGCATGGGCGAGGATTTCAAACGTTTTCTCGAGGCCAGGGATTTCCTGCTCAACGTGGACAGCTACGAGGAGGCCGTGCACGGGTTCCAGTGGCCGGAGATCGAACGGTTCAACTGGGCGCTGGATTACTTCGATGACATGGCCCGCGGCAACGACGAGCCTGCGCTGATCTATGTCGACTCCGCTGGAATCGAACAGACCATCAGCTTCGACGAGATGCGCCGGCGCTCCAACCAGGTGGCCAACTTCCTCCGGGCCAAGGGGCTCGAGAAGGGCGATCGGGTCATGATCATGATGGACCTGGCGCCCGAGATCGCCGAGATCATGCTGGGCATCATGAAGGCGGGCGGCGCCATCATTCCGGCGGCGACACTGCTCTCAACCCAGGACATCGGCGACCGCATCACGCGGGGCGAGGTGCGCTTCCTCTTCTGCCACGGCGCCTTCGTGGCGCGCGCCTCGAAGGCCGGGGAGGCCCTGGAGGGGCTCCGTGCGAAGATCTGCGTCCCCAACCCCGACGGCGGCTGTGATGGCGTGGAGGGCTGGACGCCCTACGCCGAAGTGGATCGTTTCGGTCGGGACTTCGAGCCCTCCTTCCCCACGGAGGCCACGGACGACCTCTTCCTCTTCTTCACCTCGGGCACCACGGCCCAGCCCAAGCTCGTCATGCACTCCCACGTCTACCCCGTAGGCCACCTGACCACCATGTACTGGATCGGGGCGAAACCGGGCGACATTCACTACAACATCAGCGCCCCGGGCTGGGCCAAGTTCGCCTGGAGCAGCTTCTTCGGCCCCTGGAACGCCGGCGCCACCATCTTCATGTTCCGGCAGCCGCGTTTTGCGGCGCCCGAGGTGCTCTCCATGATCGAGAAACACCGGGTGACGAGCCTCTGCGCGCCGCTGTCCGTCTGGAAGCTCTTCCTTGTGGAGGATCTGTCCAGGTACGACTTCGCATTGCGCACCATGGTCAGCGCCGGCGAGCCCCTCAACCCCGAGATCATCCGCCGGGCCAAGGAGGGAACGGGCGTCGACCTCCGCGAGGGCTTCGGCCAGACGGAGACCACGGCGCTGATCGGTACCTTCCCTGGCATGCAGCCCCGCGAGGGGGCCATGGGCCTCGTGGCCCCAGGCTACCGCGTGGCGATCCTCGACGACGAGCTCAACGAGGTCCCGCCCGGCACCGACGGCCAGATTGCCGTGGCCACCGGCCCCGTCCGTCCTCTGGGCCTCCTCCAGGGCTACGATGACGAGCGACGCAACGCCGAGATCTTCGTCGGCGGCTGGTACCTGACGGGCGACACGGCCTCCATGGACGGGGACGGCTTCGTCCACTTCGTCGGCCGCGTGGACGACGTCTTCAAGAGCCTGGACTACCGCATCAGCCCCTTCGAGGTGGAGAGCGAGATCATCCGCCACGAGGCCGTGCTCGAGGTGGCCGTCATCCCCAGCCGGGACGAGCGGGACCGGCTGGTCCCCAAGGCCTACATCGTGCTCAAGGAGGGCTTCGCACCGGAGCGTGAGACGGCCCTGGCCCTCTTCCGTTTCATCCGGGGGGAGATGGCCCCTTACAAGCGCCCGCGCATGATCGAGTTCCTCGAGGAGTTTCCCAAGACCATCAGCGCCAAGGTCAAGAGGAAGGACCTCCGCGCCATCGACCGCGAGACCAAGGCCTCCGGCCAGCGCGGCCGCTGGGAGCACTACGAGGCCGACTTCGCCGAGGAGCTCGATCTCAGGCGGGGGTGAGAACAGAGGCCGCAGGGCGGGTGTGGATGAGAGCTGCATGATGCTGGCACCGACCGCCAAGACCCGGCGACACCTTGGGATTCTGGCCATCCTTGTGCTCGCATTCCTGGTTCGCGCGGCTGTTGTTTCGTGGGTCGGTTGGAATTCAGTGACCTTTGGGGATGCGCGGGACTACCTCAACACGGCAACTCACCTGTGTGTGTCGGGAGAATACCCGGATCGTGGAAACCTGCCCTTCTTCCGGGCGCCGGGCTTGCCACTGATGATCGCAGTGGGGACGTTGTGTCACCCGGCAGACATCTGGCTGATCAAGTTGGAATTGATCGCCATTGATGTCCTTGGCGTTCTTGCCCTTTTCGCGCTTGCCAGAGTGGTGCTCATGGCAGAAGCGCCAGCGCATCTTGCCGCGCTTGCAGCGGCGATCAACCCCTTCTTCGTGGCCCAGGTGGCCGATGTGCGTTCGGAACCACTCTTCATGTTGTTCATGGACGCCGCATTGTTGTGCTTCTTCATGGCGCAAAGACGTGGGTGGCCTGCGTCGATGGCCACACTGGCGCTCTCAGGTTGTTCCCTGGCTCTCGCGGCGCTCACACGTCCATCCGCACTCATCGGTATCCCGTTTTTCGCCATTGCCTGGTTTGCTGGAGGGCGGTTCAACCGTCAACGAGTTGCCGGCGTCGTCATATTCGTGGTGTCCGCTGGAGCCGTCATGACGCCATGGGTCGTCCGCAACGCTGTGGCAACCGGCGAGTTGATCCTGGTCAACGATGCCGGTGGCTACAACGTATGGCGTGGCACCCATCCTGAGCTGCAGAGATTGCTTGGCAGCGCGACACGAGACCAGTACAGGGCCCGTGTGCGGCACTTCCAGACGTACACGCAGGCGCGCGCCGCAGCCAAGGTCGACGCGCGCGCCAGCAGCCCGCGTGAGCGAAGCCATGAATGGCTCAGACTTGCATTGGACCGTATGCGGGAGCATCCAGAAGAAGAGATCGCCATACTCGGTGCGAACCTGGCGCGGTACTGGCGGCCGTGGCTCAGCTCCCTGGAGCACTCGCGCATTGCGGTCGTCCTCAGCGCTGCATGGCTCCTGCCTCTGTTTGTTCTTGGAGCTGCTGGCCTGATCCTCTTGCTGAGGCGTGATCGGCAAACGGCCACCATCGTGGGTGCCTGGCTGATCGTGACCTGGCTTGCTCACGCCCCATTCCAGGTCGTCATGCGCTTTCGAATCTCCTATGCGGATCCGGTATTGTTGATACTTGCTTCGCTGGCGTTGACCGAGCTCTGCCGAGGGCCGGGTCCGGAGTCACGGCTGGAATCGGAAGCTCGAGGAGGTTGGCGCCCCGAATTGTCTTGAGAGTGGATTCCATGGACTGGTGAGGTAGCCCCGTTCACCGGCCGGTGGGGAGCTGGCGCAACGGGACCACCTCCACGAATACTCTCCCTGGACAGCCTTGTCTACCGTCCGCTCTGGATCAGGTCGATGATGTTGCCCGCCTCGTCGCCCAGGGCCTTCTCCACGTTGCGGCCGGCGTTGAGCTCGGTGTACTCGACGGTGGTGGACCAGCGCGGCGCCAGCGTGTGGGTGGTGGCCAGATCGTAGCAGGTGACGGTCAGGCGGGATCGATGGGCCCGGTCGGGGTTGCCTCCCGTGTAGGTGCGCCGGGACTCCAGGCCGCTTCCGGTCCAGCGGACGTTCCCGCTTTCTGTGGTGGTGCTGCCGCGTCCGAGGTAGTTGAGCTCGCGGCTGCCCAGGTACGTGACCCGTACGAGGACGAGCCTGGCGGCTCGCCCGCGGAGCTCGGAGAGAATGGCGTTGGTGGAGGGATCAGCGTTGTTCTCCACCAGGTCGAGCGCCCGGGGGAAGTCGTCGATCTCCCTGAGGTCGATCCCGGCCCGCGCCAGGCGTTCGCGGAGGTAGCGGCCGGCCTCGCCGGCGGCGAGGTCCTCGCCGACCGCCAGGACGATGGTTCCGCTGGCCGCCGGGGCCGGCGGCTGCGCCGGGGCGCTCTCCGCCGCTGCAACCGGGGAGAGCGAGGCGCTGGAGCTTGCGCTGCCACCGGATCCTGCGGTTGCCGCGTCCGCGTGGCCGGCCGGGACCGGTGCACCATGGGCGGCGGAGGCCGCGGTGGAGTGCGCCGGCGTGGATGCACGCGAGGAAGGGGCGGCTGCCCGGTTTTCCTGCGGCGTTCCCTGCTCCACCTCGACACCGCTGACATCACCGAAGCCCTGTGGTGCCGCTGCCATGTCGGAGGTTTCCGTTGCGGCGCCTGGCGCCGGGTTTTCGGAGGCAGCTGCCGCGCCGTGGTCCGCAGGGGAGCCCATGAGAGCTGCCACGGGTCCGGCACCGAGCTTCCATGCGACGATCCCCGCCGCCGCCAGGCCGAGGAGCAGGAAGACGGCGACGGCGGCGATGACCACGGTCCGTTTCCTTCCGGTGGGAGAGGGGGGTACGGAGGCCGCCTGTGGCGGAGCAGCCTCCATGGGCGGAACGGGCGGTGGAACCTCGTCCGGCGGGGCCGCGGGAGAGGCCGGTGGCGGAGGGGGTGGGACGGCCTGACCGGAGCCTCCCTCCATCAACACCGTGGGTGTCGTCCCCAGCTCGTCCGACCGGGCGGTTCCGGAGGCGACGGCCGCGGCGGCCCGGGAAGCGCCGGCAGCCGGGATGGAGCTCCCGGCACCGCTGACCTCCATCCACTGCCGGAGATCGGTGACGATCTCTTCACACGATGGGTAGCGCTGTGCGGGGTCCTTGGCCATCATGGTGGCGACGATGCGGCGGAGCTCCGGGTCCACCGCCGGATTGAGATCACCCACATCGGGGGGCTCCACCTCGACGATCTTCCGGAGCAATGCCAGCGGCGAGTCAGCGGTGAAGGGGGTCCGGCCCGCAAGCATCTCGAAGAACGTTGCTCCCAGCGAATAGATGTCCGAGCGGGCGTCGGCCGGTTTGTCCATGCACTGCTCGGGTGAGAGGTATCCCGGCGTGCCCATCAGCATGCCCGTTGCCGTCAGGCGGGTGGCGGCCTCGGGCGCCAGGGCGAGACCGAAGTCGGCGATCTTGACGATGCCGCGTTCGTCCACCATGAGGTTCCCCGGCTTGATGTCGCGGTGGAGGATGCCAGCACCGTGGGCCGCCGCCAGGCCCGAGGCCGCTTGGAGCACGATGCCGGCGGCGCGGGCGGGATCGAGCCGTCCCTCCTTGCGGATCAGCTCCTGAACGCTCGTGCCCTTGACGTACTCCATGACGAAGTAGTGGCGGCCCGAATCCTCGCCGATGGTGTAGACCTGGACGATGTTGGGGTGGTTGAGGGCCGCGGCGGCGCGGGCCTCCCGGCTGAAGCGCTGGACATAGCTGGGATCCTCGGTCAGATGGGTTCCAAGGACCTTGATGGCGACGAAGCGGTCGAGGGAAGGATCGTGGGCCTTGTAGACAACGCCCATCCCCCCCCGCCCCAGCTCCTCGACAACGGTGTACGGACCGATTCGTTCTTCCATCGTGGTGCCCTCTCATTCCCTCGATCGGATGAATGCATTCTATCACCCAACGCTTCCTGCACCCAACGCTTCCTGCAGGTCCTCCGTAGAAGAGAGTGACGACGACGATCGGTCGAACCTCCTTCCTCGGCCATCGAGCTCAACCTTCCTTCCTTGCACCTTTTCCCGCCGGAAACCCCGGCGGGAAAATGGTGCCGGGCAGAATCGGGCATCCTTCGCGGTGAAGAGGCGTGCGTGCCACGGCCGCCAACAGGCCGGGCGGGGAGGGCGCGTGGGGCATGGGATCCCCCGAGCTCAGTAAGACGGATCGTCCGGAACGGTGTGCCGCGGCGTCGTATCCTCAGCTTTCCTCATCCCCGGCAGCCAGGCCGGCGAGGCGGGTTGGGTCGAGTATGACGATACTGTGGCCCTCGGCGCGGATCAGGCCCTCCTCCTCGAAGCGGCGGAAGGTCCGGGAGAGGACCTCGGGCGCCGTGCCGCACTGGGCCGCCACCAGGTGCCGTGCTTCCGGGAGCTCCACCGTGTCGCCGGGCTCGAGCGTGCGGCGCCCGGCCCTGGCGATGAGGAAGAGCGCAAGCCGCTCCTCGACACGCCGCTGTGTCAGCAGGACGAGCTTGGACGCCAGGCGGCGGGTCCAGTGGGAGATGGAGGCGATCATCCCGAGGGCCAGCTCCGGCTCGGTTCGAACGAGCTCGAGGAGGGCGCGGCGCGGCCAGCTCCAGACCACGGAGCGCTCCACGGCGATGGCAGTGGCCGGGTAGGTTCCTTCCCCGAACAGCGCCACCTCCGCAAAGCTCTCTCCGGGGCCGACCAGGTGGAGGAGCAGCTCCTTGCCCCGGGGCGTGTGCCGCACCAGCTTGACGCGGCCCGACCGGATGGCGAAGACGGCTTCGGCCGGCTCACCCTCGGCGAAGAGAAACTCGGTTCTCTGGAAGGTCCTTTCCCTCGCCGCTTCCTCGAGGCGTTCCTGAACCCTCTCCGGAGCGAAGCGCAGGAGGGGAACCTGACGGATGTCGACCTCGTCGCCCATGCTTCCAGTATACGGCGGCGGCCTGGAAACGGCCCCCTCCAGCCCTGTCGAGGTTGTTGCGCTTGGGAGTGTCCAGCATGGAGCGCGGGCTTGAGCCCGCATCGTGGTGAGCCACAGTGAGATGAAAACGAGACGGCCTCTGCGGACTGAAGTCCGCGCTCCGGAACGGCGCCCTGACGGCGTATCGACCCCCGGGAGAAGGCGCGGGGGAAGCCCGGATCAGCTGCCCGAGGCGAGCCCGAACTTCAGAGCGAGTACGCCAATGCCCATGATGAGCAGCGTCAGGAGGACGGTGCCAAAGGAACCGAGGGCGGGAATGGGCTCGGCCGGCTCCTGTGCTCCATAGACCTGGATGCCGACGCTGTTTCGGCGGAACGTGGACAACGGCGCCGAGGTGTCCTCGGTCTCGACGACAACGCCGCCGCAGGCGGTGCAGTCTGGATCCCCGAGACCGCAGGTTCCGGTATTGAAGAAGAGTCTGCCGTTGCCCGCCTCCTGTTGCATGGCAAAGGTGACGGTACTTCCCGGCTGGACGGGGACACCGCCGAAATCGAAGGTGAACATCGCCTGCTCGTCGTCCATGGAGACGGTGGCCGTCGCCGTCCCAAGGACCGTACCGTCAAAGGTGTTGGCCCGTGCGGTCAGTGAGACGGTGAAGGTGTCGCTGTCGAAGCTGTAGATCCACAGGTTGACCGTGTCGAGCCGGACCGCCGGGAAACTGGGGATGTAAAAGCCCCTCGTGAGATTGTCCCCGGCATCCGATGTGTGAGCACATTCGAGGACAAGGGTTGGCGGGGTTTGGGCATGGCTTCCCGCCACGAAAGCGAGAGCGAAAACGACCAGCAGTCCACGAGTCACCCAGGTGCGCTTCATCTTTGCCTCCGAACTTTCTTTTAAGTTGGATCAAATGTACAAGAAAGCCATGCCCGCTGTCAACAGGCCCCCTTCGGCGGAGATAGATCGATGACTTCTGAAGGGTGATGTTGTACACTGACGCGATCCGTGGGCACAGGGAAACGAGGTGCCGGCAAAGGGAGAAGCAATGAACGAGACAACAACAACGATCGCAAATGATACGGTGGTGTCCATCGAGTACACGCTGAAGGACGACGCTGGTGAAGTGTTGGATTCCAGCGATGGCGGGGAGCCTTTGAGCTATCTGCACGGCCACGGGCAGATCATTCCGGGGCTGGAGCGAGAGCTCGACGGCAAGAGCGTGGGGGATGAGCTGAGCCTCCATATTGAAGCGGAGGACGCCTATGGGCCCCATGATCCGGAGCGTATCGTCGAGGTCGAACGAAGCAACTTCGAGTTCGATGTCAAGGAAGGGGACTACGTCCAGGCACAGCATCCTGATGGCTCGGTCATTCCATTCCTCGTGACCGAGGCGGGCGAGACCACGGTGACGCTCGATGGCAATCACCCGCTGGCCGGCAAGGCGCTCAACTTCGACGTCAAGGTCGTCGCCGTTCGCGACGCCACTGAGGAAGAGCGGAGCCACGGGCACGCCCACTGACCCGGAGCTTTTACTTTCGTCCGTCCAGCTCCCCGGGAAGGCCGGTGCCTGGAGCGCGACACCCTTCTCAGAGTGTCGAGAGGGGATCGACGTCGATGATGCGGTGAACCTTCTTCGAAACCGGCAGGACATCGACCCGTTCGAGGACCTGGCGCAGGCGGCCTCGGTCGGGGGCGCTGACCAGGATCTGCCAGCGCCAGCGGCCCCGTAGCCGTTCAAGGGGGGCGGGCGCCGGGCCGCGGAGCCGGACGCCCTCCGGCAGGGGCCGGGCGGCACGGGATGCCTCCTCGGCGGCGTCCCGGGCGGCGTCGCCCGAGGCGGATTCGAAGCGCACCAGCGCCATGCGAACCGCGGGCGGGTACTGAAATGCCTGCCGGTAGGTCAGCTCCTCGCGGTTGAACGACTCCACGTCGTGGTCCGAGGCGTGCCGGACGGCGGGGTGGTCGGGGTAGTAGGTCTGGATGAGCACGCGCCCCGGCCGCTCGCCGCGTCCCGAACGGCCCGCCACCTGGGTCAGGAGCTGGAAGGTCCGCTCCCCGGCCCGGAAATCGGGCAGGCCGAGCAGTGAATCGGCCGAGATCACGCCGGTCAAGGTGACGTTGGGGAAGTGATGCCCCTTGGCCACCATCTGGGTCCCGACGAGCACCTGGAGGCGCCCGGACGAGAAGGCGCCCAGGACCTCCTCGAGGCCGTTCCGGCGCCGGACCGTGTCACGGTCGAGAATCCCCGCCCGCACTCCCGGGAAGTGCCGCGCCAGGTGGTGGGCGACCTTCTCCGTTCCGGCGCCGACGGCGTCGAGGAGAGTACCGCCGCAGTGGGGACACGTTTCGGGCACCGGACGCCGGTACCCGCAGTAGTGGCAGCGGAGGCCGCCCTGACGCCGGTGCAGCACCAGCGGGATGGAGCACTCCGGACACTCGGTCCTGTGGCCGCAGTCCCGGCACATGAGGATCGGTGCCCAGCCGCGCCGCTGGATCAGGAGGATGACCTGCTCGCCCCGCCCCATGGTCTCCTCCATGAGCTCCCTGAGGCGGGTGGAGAAGAGCGTGCGTCCCTGCTCGCCGGGTTCCGGCGGCTCCTTGCGGAGATCCACCAGCTCGACGTCGGGGAGATGGCCGCCCGCCACCCGGTGGCCGAGGACGAGCCGGCGGGCCAGCCCGCGGGCCACGAGGGCGTGGGCCTCCACGGAGGGCGTCGCCGAGCAGAGGAGCACGGGAATCTCAAGGTCCTTGGCCAGCACCAGCGCCAGGTCCCGTGGCGCCTCGCCCTGCTTGTAGGCCGGGTCCTGCTCCTCGTCCACGACGACCAGGCCGAGGCGGGGCAGCGGGGCGAAGAGGGCGGACCGCGGACCGACGACCACGCCGGCCCGCCCCTCGTGGACAGCTCTCCACTGCCGCCATCGTTCACCCTCGGACTGGGCCGAGTGGAGAACGGCGACCCGCTCGCCGAAGCGGCGCTCCACGGCGCCGACGGCGGCGGGCGTCAGGCCGATCTCGGGCACAAGGACGAGGCCGGTCCGGCCGTCGGCGATCACGCTTTCCAGGCAGCGCAGGTAGACCTCGGTCTTGCCGGAGCCGGTGACGCCGTGGAGCAGAAAGGGCGCGTAGCGTCTTTCCCGGTACGCTTCCACCACCGCCTCGACGGCGGCCGCCTGTTCCGCCGTCAGGGTGAGACGCTCCGTCCCACCGGAGCGGAGCGCCCACGCCGGCTTGCCGGCGGGCGCCTGGGTGAAGCGCTCGAGGACACCCTTGGAAACCATGGCGCGGACGACGGAGGGCGTGCAACCCACGGCCGCGCAGAGCTCGGTGACGAGCATCGGCCCGGGGGCCGTGGCCAGGCGCTCCAGGATCTCGCGCTGCCGGGGCGCCCGTTTGCAGGCTTCCAGGAGCTCCTCGAGGGGCCTGGCGGGCAGGCGGACGGCGGCGACCTCGACGCGGGGAGGACGATCCCGCCGCCGACGGCGCAACCGGACGAGCCCGGCATCGATCAGGGCCTTCAGGGGCTCCCGGGAAGCGGCCCCGGCGTGGGCCAGGAGGAAGGCCGTGCGGGCTCTCCCGCGCTCCTGAAGCTCGCGCAGGATGGCCGAGCGCATGGGGGGCAGCCCCCGGGGATCGGCCGCCGCACCGGCCGCCGTCAGCTCGGCCTCCTCGGCATCGGCCCGCAGGAGGCCGGCTGGAAGCATGGCGGCCAGGGTCTCACCGAGCGGGCACCGGTAGTACTCGGCGATGAAGCCCGCCAGCTTCAGCAGATGACCGGGGAGCAGCGGCTCGGGATCGAGGATCTCCACCACCGGCCGGATGACGGCGGGATCGAGCTCCGTGGTTTCCCGGAGCTCCACCACGAGCCCGGTGACCTCCCTGCCGCGGAGGGGGACCCGGGCGCGGACGCCGGGGCGGGCCAGGGGCGCGAGCTCCGCCGGGAGGCCGTAGAGGAGCGGCTCGGGGATGGCGCGGGGTACGGCGACCAGGGCGTAGCTCACGGGATCAGGCTCCGGCCGGAACGTATCGTGGTGCGTGTGCCGCTCCGGTGAGCTCCAGCATTGCCGAGGCGATCTCCTGTGCCCGGGTCTTTTGCAGGTGGTGGCCGCCGCCGTCGAAGAGGGCGAAACGTGCACCCTGGAGGAGGTGGGCGATTGCCCCGGGAATGTCCGGCTCGATCAGCGGATCGTCCGGCGCGTGGAAGACCAGGGCCGGCCCGGGATACCGGCCGGCCGCCCGGCCCAGCTCATCGAAGGAGACCGAGCCCACCAGGGCCAGGTGGTGCTCGAGCTCGTGCCAGCCGGCCGGCAGGGGCAGGCCGCGCCGCCGGTACCCGCGGCTGGCCAGCGAGAACACCAGGGGACGGGTTGGGGGAAAGCGGAGCGCCACCGCCAGGCGCCGGTACTGCGCGGGCGTCTTCGAGAAGGCTCTGTGCCGCCGGGCGCCCATGGTCGCCATCAGGCCCAGCGAGCCGATCCGTTCAGGTTGCCTGCCGGCCGCCAGCAGGGCCGCGCCCCCGCCGAAGGAGTGGGCCAGCAGGGCGAAACGCTCAATGCCCAGGGCGTCGGCCACGGCGAAGGGAACGCGGGACCAGCCCTCGATGGACCGGATGCCGTTGACCGGCGAGCGCCCCAGCCCGGGCATGTCCGGGCGGAGCACGTGGAGCCGGCGTGCCAGGAGCGGCCCGAGGTAGCGGAAATCGCGGCTGCTCCCCGGCAACCCGTGGATGCAGATCACTGCCGGAGTCGAGGCATCTCCCTCCCGGGCCACGGCCACGGGGCCGATGGCCGTCTCGATCAGCCGGGTCTCGGGATCCGAGGTGGGTGCCGCCATGGCGCCGATTGTAACGCGCGGGCCACCGCCTGGATGGAGAACGACCGTGCGGTCCCGTCGGGTTGAGCCGGGAACCTGTTCGGAAAACCGGATACCCGAGAAGAAAATGTACTGATACGGAGCAGTGTTGCATAATGATACAGGCCAGAAAACGCCGATTTCTTGAGAGGTTTTCAGCGAAAGACCCTTGACAAGCTGCATCCATGGTGGCATAAAGAGACAACAGTCCACACCGCTGAATCCCCAGAGATTCCTTGACGGAGGACCCATGGTGCAGAGATGGCTTGGCTATCGTGTCCTGACAGCGTTGGTGCTCGGGACGATTCTCGTTTGTCCGGTCTCGTGGGGACAGGAGTTGACGTCGGATCAGCTCGTCATTCGTGGCGCTGTTCTTCAAGTCGCTCCAGCGCACCAGGAGGTCGACCCCGGACGTCCCACTGTGGTTCGCACAGCTCTCGGCAATCTCGCTCCTGGTGGTATTCCGGCAGGAATGCGGGTCGTCGGAGAGCTCTCCGGTCCCGGTATCGCTGAGCCCATTTCGCTGAGCACGGTGCCGGGCGAGCCGTTTCTCATTCCCGGTCTCAGCCAGGAAGGCACCTACACGCTGGGCAACCTCCGCCTGACCGATGGAGATTCGATTCTGAGCACGGCATCTCCGGATTCCGTGGAGATCCTCGTTCATCGGCTGGTGATCACCTCGGTGACGTCACGTCGCTTGACGCCGGAGGAGATGCGGAAGGCCGGCATCGTCCTCAGTGATGACAGCTACACCGTCTGGAGATACACCGTGGGCTTCGCTCTCGAGTCCGGAACGGTGGATATCCCGTTCACCATACTCTCCGGGCCGGATGGCTCGGCATTTCTTCCCTCAAGTGATCCTTACACGCTGCCTTCACCTGGATCGTCGGCACAGCCAATGTTGCGAAAGCCCCAGATTCAAGCTGTGGGCGTTAGGATCCCCGGGTTCGATGGCAGCGAAAACAAAAGGAACGGTCAGGGGCTTGGTGGTGGCACGATTCCAGGGTTCCTGATCATTCCCTCCGATGTTAGCTTCCTTAATCAGTTCTTTTCTGCTGTTCTCGTGATCCAGAACAACGCCCTGATCGACAGCGGCATCGAGCTGAAGAACCTTAGCGCCGTGCTCAAGCTCGATGATGACGGGTTGCGGCAGGCAACAACGGAGCCGCCGACGGTACCGGGGGAACCGGTCCCTGTGGTCGATCCCGGTCCGGATGGCAAGCTGGGAACCTCCGACGATCTGACCTTCATCGTCGCCCAATCCTCCGGCCAGTCCTCGTGGTCCATCGAGGGCATGAGGGAAGGGCAACACCTGATTTCCGTCCATCTAACCGGGGAGCTTCATGGCCTCGCCAGCGGGAAACCGGCTCCTTTCGAGTCGACCGTGCCGGGTGTTGTCGTGGTGCGCGATCCGCGATTCGCTCTGACCTTTCTTCACCCATGGACCGTTCGGGCCGGTGAAGACTATCGTTTTGAGGTTGTCATCGCCAATACGTCGGCGATCCCTGTCTACGACCTCCACATGAGCCTTCCGGACAACGAGCTTTCCGGAGTCCAACTGCTCGGCGACGCCGAGGTCGTGGTACCGGAGCTTCTTCCCGGTGATTCCGCCAAGGTGGGCTGGGATCTCCGGTCCCTGAAGACGGGCAAGGTCGTGGCCTCCGCTTTCAACTCCTCCTCTCCAATTGACGCTTCCTTCCGCTTCCACGTGGGTGTCGGTGAGCTGGGCGTTCCGCTCTCCCCGGACTCGCTCATCCTGCCCGACGATGTCCACGATCTGCCCCAGGGGGTGACGGAGCCGGCGCTGGAGCTCCTGGGTCTCGCCCATTCCATGGCCAATGCTCCGCCGGGAGCGGAGATCGATCTTCCGCCGGTGAGCGAAGGAATAGTGATCCGCCGGGGGCAGGAGCTGGCAGCCGCTGCGCGGAGAGCAGGATTCGGAGAGGATCAGGATCGTTGCCTGATCGACTTTGGCCTGCGGTGGATTGGCTCGGCAACCTGGGACACGGGATTCGACGCGCTGCGGCG
>JAADFK010000214.1 GCA_013152925.1 Acidobacteriota bacterium
GTGGAGGACCGGGACCGGTGTGGTACGGGCCGTGGCGGGCTGGAGGAACGCCCCGGCCACGCGAAGCTCCTGGCGGGCCGTGGTGCCCGGGGCCGTGCCCCGCTGCCGGACGATGCGGAAGACGAGGCGGACCCCCTCGAGCAAGGGCGCCGCACCGTGCCGCCGGTTCCAGCGGGGGCGGCCGCCCTCCAGCCGCAGGACGGTCTCCGCCGTGTGGCCGGACAGGTGCCAGGGGGAGGCGATCAGCAGGGCGTTGCCATGGGTGGCGGCCGCCCGCCGCAGCCGCATCCAGGCGGCTGTGGCCACCCGTCCGCGCACGGGGGGCAACCCCAGCTCGAGCACCACCAGCGGGATCTCCGTCTGGAGGAAGGTCTCGGCCAGCTCCACGGCCTCGGGGAGGCGGCGGGGCCGGAGCCAGAGGAGGCGCGGCAGATCCACGCCGGCGTCCCCGGCGGAGAGAGGATCCAGGTGGCCCCCGAGATCCACCAGCACCGCCGGCTCGCCCC
The DNA here is from genome assembly GCA_013152925.1 of Acidobacteriota bacterium. GTDB lineage: Bacteria > Acidobacteriota > Thermoanaerobaculia > Thermoanaerobaculales > Sulfomarinibacteraceae > JAADFK01. Next base: position 507 of record JAADFK010000214.1, read on the forward strand.
TTCCCGTGACGGTAGCCAGAGCCGCCAGCACCACACCCATGCGTCCGGCGGCCCGGGGGGCGGTCAGCTCGACGATCCCGCCGCGGGGCAGCCCGCCCCCCAGCAGGCGGTCCAGAGCGGGCAGACCCGTGGGCAGGGGTGGCTCGGAGCCTGCGCGCCGGGTTTCCCGGACGAGATCCGCCGCCCGTCGTACCTGTCCCTCCAGCCCCGGAGGGATGGGCCGTCTCCGTTCGGGCCGCTCCACACCGTGGAAAGCCGGTGCCGGCCGGCGCGTGTCGAGCAGGACGGGTGCAGCAGCTTCCACGAATGCCTCCTTGAAACAGTATAGGTGTAAAAACAGCGTAAATCAATCGAGAGGAACCGGCCCCGGAACGGTTTCGTGGTCGGCCGTCTGGGGAGGGGCGATGGCGGGTGAGGTCCCTCCACTGCGCGGCCCTGTGGGCCGCTCCGGTCGGGATGACGGAATGAATAGGGTGCTCCAGCCGGGATGACGGAATGAATGGGTGCTCCAGGCTGGATGAGGGGAGGAGACGGATTTCTCGGCCGGGATCAGAACTCCTGACATGGGATACTGATGTGACTGTCACATCGTTACGTACCCGATCCAGTTGGTGTGATACTACATGAGACAACCAATGACCTCGTACCAACCCATTTGGACAAGACAGCTTTGCCGATGTTGGCACACTGCTTGCGGGACCAACACGCCTGTCTCATCATGACGCACCGCATGTCACGAGTTCTGGGGATAACAGAAACGGGGCGGTTTCCTCGGTAGGAATGACGGGCGAGGGTGATCCACTTGGCCAGGATGGCCGAAGCAAACGGCTCGCCCCGCCACACCCTCGTCATTCCGACCGAGCGAAGCGAGTGGAGGAATCTCCCCGGGATATGGGCGTTCCGGCCGAGCGTGGCGAGCTCGTATCCGGCATTCCGGACGGGAATGGGTCGGGGTGCCCTACTCGAGGTTGTTGCGCTGGTGCGCCGGGCAAACCGGCAAGGAGTAGTTGGTGAGAGTCCAATAGAGAGAAGGAGTAGCGACCCACTCTGGCCCCGAGTCATGCGGGTGCGTCCGTGAGGGCGTAGCCGAAGCGTTGACAGGGGAACGGGCGGGCCGGGTATTGAGCCGCGAAAAACGACCACCGTGGCGTCCGTTGGGCGATGCGGGCATTCGGGGCCGTCAGCGCAGGCGAGGGGCAACACCTGCTGCACCGGTATCGCGAGGGGCAGCGGGGCTCCGCGCGGTCAGAGACCCCGTGCGCGCCTGGAAGCTCCTTGCGCGGGACCCGGGAGGTCCCACGCCTGGCCACGGAGGATGGTGCCGTGGTCCGCGCCGTGAATCCCAAGGGAGCACGACGGCGATGGGCGCGTGGCTGGCGTCGGTACTCCGGGGGCACTACCGGTATCACGGAGTGCCCCGCAACGGGGAGGCGCTCAGCCGATTCCGGTACCAGGTGTTCCGGCTCTGGTGGCGAACGCTTCGGCGGAGGAGCCAGAGGACGCGGATGACCTGGGAGCGAATGCAGCGTCTGGTCAACCTCTACCTGCCCACCCCCCGGATCATGCATCCGTACCCGCAACAGCGCCTGCGCGTCTGACCCGAGGCAGGAGCCCAGTGCGGTAGTCCCGCACGCTGGGATCTGTGCGGGGGGCGGCCCGCAAGGGCCGTCCCTACCGCGACTGCCCCAGCGTTGGGCGTGTCCAGCATGGAGCGCGGGCCTTGGCCAGCATTTCCATGAGCCACAGCGAGATGAAAACGAGTGGCGCCCTCTGCGGACTGAAGTCCGCGCTCCGGGGCGCCACCGTGACGGCGTGCATGGAACCCGCACGTTGGGGTGAGGTGTACATCGGCGTCCCCGCATCTCCTGCTATCACGAACCTTCGGAACCGCGCAACAACCTCATGAGGGCTCCCGGTACGCCGGGCCCACGCAGAATCTGGTACCGTGAAGGCCGGGGGTGTTGCCATGACCCAGCGGAAGATCGTCGTTCTCGGTGGGGGAAGGGTAGGGTCGGCCATCGTGCGCGACCTGGTCCGGGTGGATGGGCTCCACGTGACAGTGGCCGACGTGGCGCCGGAGGCCCTCCGGGAGCTCGGGACGCTGGAGGGCGTGACGGCCGTGGAGGTTGACCTCGCCGATCCCGACCGGGTGATCGAGCTCGTTCGCGGGGCCGATCTCGCCGTTGGTGCCGTTCCCGGCTTCATGGGCTTCGCCACCATGGAGGCCGTCATCGCCGCCGGCGTGGACATGGTGGACATCTCCTTCTTCGGCGAGGATCCCTTCGAGCTCGACGCGGCCGCCCGTGGAAAGGGTGTCACCGTCCTGATGGATTGCGGCATCGCTCCAGGTTGCGGCAACGTCATCCTCGGCCACCACACGGCCACCTGGGAGGCCGTGGAGAGCTTTTCCTGCATGGTCGGCGGGTTGCCGGTGGAACGGCGGTGGCCCTGGGAGTACCGCGCCGTGTTCTCTCCCATCGATGTGATCGAGGAATACACGCGGCCCGCCAGGATGGTGCGGGGCGGCAGGGTGGTGGTCCGTCCGGCCCTGTCGGAGGTGGAGCTGGTTGACTTCCCCGGGGTGGGGACGCTCGAGGCCTTCAATACCGACGGTCTCCGGACCCTAGTGACCACGGTGGACGTGGCGGAGATGTCCGAGAAGACCCTGCGGTACCCCGGGCATGCGGAGAAGATGAGGCTCCTCAGGGAGGCCGGTTTCTTCGACACGACACCCCGCAGAGTCGGCTCGGCCGAGATTCGGCCCCTGGACATGACGGCAAGCCTGCTCTTTGAGCAGTGGCGGCTTGGTCCGGAGGAAGAGGATCTGACCGTCATGCGTGTGGAGATCCGCGGGCGCAGGGGCGGCACGCCGGTCCGGGCGAGGTACGAGCTGCTGGACCGTTACGACCGGGAGACCGGTACGACGTCCATGGCCCGGACCACCGGCTACACCTGCACCGCAGCCGTCCGCGCCGTGCTGGACGGGCTGTACAGGGCGCCTGGAGTGTCGCCGCCCGAGCGCCTGGGGGCGGTACCCGGCGGCTACGCCCACGTGATGCGTCACCTGGCGGAGCGCGGCGTCGTCTTCGATCTCTCGGAGGAGGACGATGGGTCGTAGGCCGCAGGCACTGGCTGGGCTCGGGGCGACGGAGGTCCTGCACGACACCCGGCCGGCGGTGACCGGCGCCAACCGGACGGCGCCGCCTGCACGGCCGGCCCGCCGGGCCCTGGAGCCCTGAGATGGTGACGGCGGCGGCCGTCCTGACGGCGGTCCTGGTGGCCACAGTGCTGGCGGGCGAACGGTCGGGAGGGACGGGCGTCAGGGTCGCCGCGAAGGTGGCGGCCTCCCTGGTCTTTGTCGCTGTCGGCGTCCTCCGGTACGAGCCGGGTCATCCCTACGACGCCTGGATCGTGCTGGGCCTCGTGTTCGGGGCCGTGGGAGACCTGTTGCTGGCCCTGCCCCGCGGCTTTCTCGCCGGTCTTGTGGTCTTCCTGCTGGGGCACCTGGCCTACGTGGTGGCCTTCCACACCCTGGTGCCCGTCAGCTCCTGGGCGCTCGAGCCCCTGGCGCCGGTGATCCTGGTCAGCGGTGTCGTGGTCAACCGCCTTTGGCCCCGCCTCGGGAAGCTCCGCTTCGCCGTGCTGGGTTACGTCACGGTGATCTCCATCATGGTGTGGGGAGCGGCGGGGACCGTCGGCCCGGCGCACGCCGGAGGATGGCACCGCCTGGCCGGGGCCGTGCTCTTCTACGTCTCCGACCTCTTCGTGGCCAGGAACCGCTTCGTGGAGAAGCGCTTCGTCAACCGGGCCATCGGTCTCCCTCTGTACTACGCCGGACAGCTGATCCTGGCCTTCACGGTGGGGGCGTGAGCGTGCGGAGGCGATGGCTGCCGGCTGCCGCTGTCGTCTTGTGGTGCGTTCTGCTCGCCGGAATCCTCTGGAATTGGCCGGTCGACGGAGATGACGCCTACCACCATTCCGTGTTGGCGGTGGAGCAGGTCAAGTGCTGGCAGCAAGGGGTGATCTGGCCACGGTTTCATCCCGACTGGAACGGTGGGACGGGATCCTTCCTGCCCTCTGTGTATGCACCGCTGACCCTTGCCGCAGAGGGCCTCGCCTGTATGGTGGCGGGGGATGGGACCCGGGCCGTTGGGCTTGTCCTTGCGGGAAGCCTGCTGGCCGGGGCGCTTCTCCTGTGGTGGGCCCTCCGGACCCGGGGGCTCGGTGGCGGCCTTGCATGGGTGGCGGCCGCATATCCCCTCGCGGCGATCCTGGCCAGGTCGACGACCACGGAGATGATGGCTCTTGCCTTTGCGGGGCCGGCCCTCGTTCTCGGTCTACCACCGGGCCCTCGCACGCGGTCCCAGGGTGTCGCACTGGCGGCGGCTGTTGCGTTGATTCTTGGCTGTCAGGTGGGCATGGCTCTGATGGTGGCCCTGGTTCTGGCCGCAGCCTGGATCGCGACCTTGTGGCACTCGTGGAGCGCCGCCCTCCGGGCCGCCGGGTGGTTTTCCGCCGGGATCCTGGCGGGCGGGCTGTTCTGGTGGCCCACGGTCCACGATTTTGCGTGGATGGCAAGGGGTGTCCTCGTTCGTGGAGAGTATGACTGGCGGACCCACCATGTTCTGGCACTTTCGGCGAACGCGGAGCTCGGCCCGCTTCTTCTTGGGGTGTTTGTTTCCCTGCTGGTTGTCCTGATCGTGCTTGGGAGAACGCCGGTGGGGAAGGGCGTTTCGAAGCGGGCCGTTCTCGGTGGCATGGCGGCGGCATTGTTCCTGGCGACACCGCTTTCCATGCCGGTTTGGAAGCTTGCGGCACCGATGGCGGCTCTCCAGTTCCCGTGGCGTTTCCTAGGCCCCGCGACCCTGTTGGCGTTGGTGGCAGTTTCCGGTGCCACTGGTCTGACACGACGTGTGGCCATAGTTCTCGCGATGGTGCCAGTTGTCCTGGTTCCTGTGGAGCTCCGGCCCGACTCTCCAGGTCTGACACCGTCCATGAACGGCCGAGAGCTTGCCAGGGTGAGCTCCGTGGCCTGGGGGCTGGCGCCCGTTCTCCCCTCCATGCCCGGCTTTTTTGCGCCAGGTTTCAACGTCATCAAGAGCCTGCGAAAACTCCGGGACCAGAGTGGCATCGTGGAGCGTACCTCACGGGGCTGTGGTTTTCCGCAGGTTTTCGAAGTGACGGCCACGAGCTCTTCCACGGTGCTCCTTCCGCTCCAGTGGTGGCCGGAGCTGGCCGTGCGATCGGAGCGGCGGCCACTGGCCTACGAGAATGTGGACGGATTGGTTGCCGTGGAGCTTCCGGCAGGCAAACACCGTATCACCGCCGCACTGGGTCCCTCACATTCCCGAAGAGTGGGCATGCTGATTTCGCTGACGGGTCTTCTTCTTGCCGGCTCCCTGTGGATCGTGGGGTGGCGTTTCAGCCGCGCGTCCCAGTCTGCCGCCGGACCGTGATCGCCTCAACCCGGCGGTCATGTAAGGCGTTGGATCCACTCCTCCATGGCGTCGTCCGGGAGCTCCAGGGCCCGGTGGAGGACGGGCCAGGCGGCCAAGAGGAAGAACACGGGAGCCATGGACCGGAGGACCGCCTCGATCGTAGCGTTCCTGGCCGACGGGTCGTGATCAATTCCGCGTTCCTCGAGCACGTGGTCCATGGCCGACCGGAGTAGGGGCGCGAAGGACTCCACGGCGCCGTCGCCACCGTCGGCCAGGTCACGGAGCAGCAGCCGGAAGGCGTGTCGCAGGTGCGCGAAAGCTGCACTCACGGCGGCCGCCGCTTCGGCTGGAGAGGGTGGGGCATTTCCGGGCAGCCGATCTTCGACGGCGGCCGCCACCTCGTCGGCGGCGCGCCGGAGCACGGCCCGGTAGAGCTGACGCTTACTCCCGAAATGGTAGGAGACGGCGCCCGGGTTGGCGCGGGCTGCGTCACAGATGTCTCGGACGGAGGCCCCGCGGTAGCCAGACCGGGCGAAGAGCTCAGGGGCAGCTTCCAGAAGACGTTGGCGTGTGGAGGGACCCGAGACCATACACACGTTTGTATCACTTCCGGAGGCGAACCGCAAGCAGCCCGCCCGGGACGGGCCCGGCGCCGAAGGGCTTCCGGAAAGAAATCATACAAACGTCTGTTTCAAGATGGCTCCGGGCGGTTGACGGTCCGGTGTCGGCCCTCTAGCATCGGCCCAGTATGGGCATGAATCCTCCCAAAGTGGTGGCGGCAATTCCAGCCAGATGGGGCTCGAGCCGCTTTCCTGGTAAGCCGCTGGCGCAGCTGAGAGGTAAGCCGCTGATCGTCCACGTGGTGGAGCGGGCCCGGGAAGCCAGATGCGTCGATCTTGTGTTGGTGGCGACCGACCACACCGGTGTTTTCGAGGCCGCCCGGAGTGCCGGGGCGATCGGCGTGATGACCGGCGCCCATCCGTCTGGGACGGACCGCATCGCGGAGGCGGTGAGGCGCGTGGAGGGGTGGGAGATCGTCCTGAACGTTCAAGGAGACGAACCACTTCTGCCGCCGGAGAACATCGACCGGCTGGTAGAGACCATGCTGGAGTCGCCCGGCGTGGGTATGGCGACGCTCTGCCGGCCGCTGGATCCGGAACGGGCAGGTGACCCGAACGTCGTCAAGGTCGTCCGCAGAAGGGACGGCCGGGCGCTGTATTTCTCGCGTTCGACAGTACCCTTCGGCAGAAACGAGGAGGCGGCTGGGGCGCTCTTGCGGGCCCATCTGGGCATCTACGGCTACCGCAGGGAGGCGCTGGAACGTTTCGTCGCCCTGCCACCGTCGCCCCTGGAGCGAGCGGAGGGACTGGAGCAGCTGCGGGCCCTGGAAAACGGTATGGAGATCGTGGTGCTCGATGCCCCTCACGATTCACTGGGGATCGATACGCCGGAGGACTTGGAAGAGGCTGAACGGCGGCTGGCCGGTGCCGAAGGGAGCACGTGATGGCGACGAAGTTTGTGTTCGTGACGGGTGGCGTTGTTTCGGGACTGGGCAAGGGGATCACGGCGGCCTCGCTGGGGGCCCTTCTGGAGGCCCACGGGTACTCCGTGACCATGCTCAAGATCGATCCGTACGTCAACGTGGATCCCGGGACCATGTCACCGTTCCAGCACGGCGAGGTCTACGTGACGGACGACGGCGCCGAGACGGACCTGGACCTGGGCCACTACGAGCGCTTCACGTCGGTCAACATGGCCAAGAAGAACAACTTCACCACGGGAAAGATCTACCAGTCGGTGATCGAAAAGGAGCGGCGCGGTGACTACCTGGGCAAGACGGTGCAGGTCATTCCCCATATCACCGACGAGATCAAGGAGAACATCCGGGCCCTGGGTGGCGACGTGGACTTCGTCATCACCGAGATCGGTGGAACGGTGGGCGACATCGAGTCCCTGCCCTTCCTGGAGGCCATCCGCCAGTTCCGTTCGGAGGTAGGGCGGGGGAACATGTGCAACATTCACGTGACGCTCGTCCCCTACATCCCGGGCTCCGACGAGCTCAAGTCCAAGCCCACCCAGCACTCGGTGAAACAGCTCCAGCAGATCGGGATCCAACCCGATGTGCTGGTCTGCCGCGTGGATCGCCAGCTCCCGGATGACCTCCGCGCAAAGATCGCGCTGTTTTGTAACGTGGAACAACGTGCGGTCATCCCGGCACAGGACGCAGAGACCATCTACGAGGTACCGCTGAAGCTGGCGGCGGAGGGCTTCGACGACTATGTGCTCCACATTCTGGGGATGCCCAGGGGGGAACGGGATCTTGGCCGCTGGCGGAAGGTGGTCAACGCCATCAGGAACCCCAAGCACGAGGTCTCCATCGGTATCGTCGGCAAGTACGTGGACCTGGCCGACTCCTACAAGTCGCTCAACGAGGCGCTGGGTCATGGTGGGATCGCCAACGAGACGATGGTCCGGCTGGTCTACATCGATTCGGAGACCCTGGAGGGCTCGGGCTACCCGGAGAAGATCTTCGAGGTGGACGGGATCCTGGTGCCCGGAGGGTTCGGCAAGCGGGGCATCGAGGGGATGATCCGGGCCATCGAGTTCGCGCGGGGGCGCAAGGTACCCTTCTTCGGCATCTGCCTGGGCCTCCAGACCACCATCATCGAGTTCGCCCGAAACGTCTGCGGACTCTCCGGCGCCAACTCCACGGAGTTCAACTCGGCGCCGCCCTACAAGGTGATCTACAAGATGCGTGAGCTCGTGGGTGTGGACCAGATGGGTGGCACCATGCGGCTGGGCAAGTACCCCTGCCGGTTGAAGCCTGCCTCCCTGGCCTGGAGAGCCTACGGAGCCGACGAGGTGTGGGAGCGGCACCGGCACCGGTACGAGGTCAACCCGGAGTACGTTCCACTTTTCGAGGAGAAGGGGCTGGTCATCAGCGGCAAGTCGCCGGACCGGATCTTCGTGGAGGTGATCGAGCTTCGGGAGCACCCGTGGTTCCTCGCCTGCCAGTTCCACCCGGAATTCAGGTCGAAGCCGTACGAGCCGCACCCGCTGTTCCGTTCGTTCATCGGCGCAGCACTTCGGTATTCCCAGGAGCGAAAGGCGGCCGAGGCCCAGGAGACGGCCGCCGCCGGGGCAGCTGAGACGGACGACGAATCCGTGGAGCAGGAGATGATCGAGGCCAAGGCGGACGCCTGATCCTGCGCTCGGGTGCTAGACTGTGGCGTGATGGAGGAACAGAGCTTCGAGTTGGCGCCCGGGGTGGCAATAGGTGGCGGGCACCGGCCGGTGTACATGGCCGGGCCCTGCGTCATCGAGTCCGGAGAGATGGTGGTCTCGGTGGCGAGAGAGTTGCAACGCATCGCCGTGTCCCACGGCGTGCCGCTGATCTTCAAGGCGTCCTTCGACAAGGCCAACCGCTCCTCCCTGCAGAGCTTCCGGGGTCCGGGGCTGGACGATGGTCTTGCCGCCCTGGCTGCTGTCAAGGAGGCGACCGGGTTGCCGGTCATCACCGACGTCCACGAGACCTGGCAAGTTGAGCCGGTTTCGAAGGTGGTGGACGTGCTCCAGGTTCCGGCCTTCCTCTGCCGGCAGACGGACCTCTTGCTGGCCTGCGGGGAGAGCGGGGTCGCTGTCAACGTCAAGAAGGGCCAGTTCCTGGCGCCCGAGGACATGCGGCATGCCGTCGAGAAGGTCCGCTCGACCGGCAACAACCGCGTGACGGTGACCGAGCGGGGGAGCAGCTTCGGGTACCACAACCTGGTGGTGGACATGCGCTCCTTCCCGGTGCTCCGTTCCTTCGCCCCGGTGATCTTCGATGTGACGCACTCCCTGCAGTTGCCAGGGGGCCTGGGCCACGCCACGGCGGGGGCGCGGCAGTTTCACCAGCACCTGGCCCGGGCGGCCGCGGCGGTGGGCGTGGACGGTTTTTTCGTCGAGGTCCATCCCGATCCCGGCCGTGCTCTCTCCGATGCAACGACTCAGCTCTCCCTCGAAGAGCTCGACGTCCTGGTGGGACAGCTGGAGCGGGTGACGGCCGCGGTTCGGGGGATGCCGCGGTGACGCTGGAGATCGCACGCCAGGTCCTGGCCACCGAGGCGGAGGCCATCCGCGGGCTGATGGACCTGATCGGTGAGGAGTTCGAACGTGCCGTCGACATGATCCTCGAGTGCCGGGGAAGGGTCGTGTGGTCCGGTATGGGGAAGTCAGGCATCATCTGCCGCAAGCTGGCGGCGACCATGGCGTCCACGGGGACGCCGGCCCTCTTCCTCCACCCGGCCGAGGCGATCCACGGTGATCTGGGCATGGTGACGGCCGACGACCTGGTTCTGGCCGTTTCCAACTCCGGCGCCACCGAGGAGCTCCTTCGGCTCGTCGAGGTTCTCAAGCGCCTGAACATTCCCCTGATCGCCATCACCTCCAGCCCGGACTCCGAGCTCGCCGCGGCGGCCGACGTCCACCTGGACCTTGGAGTGCGGCGTGAGGCCTGTCCGCTCAACCTGGCGCCCACCGCCTCCACCACGGCGACCCTGGCGCTCGGCGACGCCCTGGCCGTTTCGGTGTCCGTCCGCAAGGGGTTCCGTGAGGAGGACTTCGCCAGGCTGCATCCGGGTGGCAAGCTCGGGAAACGGTTCCTTCGGGTCCGGGAGCTCATGCACCGGGACGAGGAGATCCCGCGGGTGGAGCGGGACACCGCCATGAAGGACGTCATCTACGAGATGAGCCGGAAGGGGCTCGGGATGACCACGGTCCAGGACCGGGAAGGGCGGCTTCTTGGCGTCATTACGGACGGTGATCTCCGCCGCCTGATGGAGCGGCATGAAAACCCCCTTGGGCTGCGGGCGGAGGAGGTCATGCATACCGGGGGCGTGACTGTACCGGGCGACGAGCTGGCGACGGCGGCGCTCCACCTGATGGAACGGCGCCGCATCACCTCGCTGATGGTCACGGATCCCGAGGGCCGGGTTGAGGGCGTCCTGCACTTGCACGATCTGTGGGGTGTCGGCCTGTTCTGACCCTGAGGTTTCATGGAGAGCCCGGGCCAGGAGCGGGTGTCCCCCGCGGTTCCGGTGCACCCCCACGAGGCTCGGCCTCGTGTCTTGAATTGCCGGGGCGTGTTGACAGAACCGCGACCCGGGCGGAAGATGGCGCGCGGACGGTGTGATGAAGCGGTACCGCAGAATCGCCGGGCTGGTCAACATCGCCGCGGTTCTCGTGGCGTGGCACGGGGTTCTCCTGTCGCTACCCCACACCCACGGCGACAGGAATGTGCCACGGTACGCCGAGGTGTGCACGGCCACCCATCCGGGTTCGATGGCGGTCCACCTTCATCCCGCTCCGGAGCTGATTCCGCCCCACGGCTGCCTGGCGTGCCTGGTGTCCTCGGCTCACGGCGCGTCCATCGCCGCTCACCGGGGCGTGATGGCCCCGCGGTCCCTGCCCGTGCGGACCACACGGATCATCTGCCGGCGTGCGGATACCTACCGCCACCTTCCCTCCCTCCGGGCGCCTCCCTCCAAGGCCTGAAGCCCGGGCCGCTCGTTCGACAACATTCGATCGGAACAACAAGGAGGGAACCATGCGTTTTCGGTTCAGTGGAGTGCTGGCCTTGACCCTCGCCATGGGTGTGGGGCCGTGGGCCGTGGCTCAGAAAACGCCGCCGCCTCGGGCTGCGGCCACAGCTGATCAGAAGGTGGAGCAGCTCGAGAACACGGTGAAGTCGTTGAGCCAACAGCTGGCCGAGGTCCAGAAGGAGCTGGCCGGGCTGAAGGCGGAACGAGCTGCGGAACGTCAGAAACACGAGTTGGAGCAACTCCGCCGCGAAGCGGAAGCCGCGGCGGCCAAGCCGCCGGAGACGACGGCACCCGACGTGGACACGACCACCCGTTTCGTCTCCGGAACACGGATGCAGCCGCAATTGAACCCGGAATTCTCGGTGACCGGCGACATCTTCTTCGCCGGCGGGAACCACCAGCAGGAGGAGCTCCAGGCGCGTCACTTCGAGCTGGACCTCCAGTCCTACCTCGATCCCTACACCAAGTTGCACGTGGTCTTCGGATACCACGCCCCGCACCACGAGTCGACCTTCGGGGCTCCCGAGGGCGACACGGGCTTCGTCCCCAGCGGATGGGGCCTCGGCGAGGGCTATGTCACATGGCTCAACCTGCCCGGCGGCCTGACCCTGACGGTCGGCAAGAAACGCCAGCAGTTCGGCGTCCTCAACCGGTGGCACCTCCATGCCCTGGACCAGACCGACCTGCCCTGGGTCCTCCAGGAGAGCTTCGGTGATCACGGCCTCAGCGGGACGGGCGTCTCCATCGACTGGCTGATGCCCCACCTGTGGTCGACGGTCAACGAGCTGACGGTGGAGGTGATGAACGCCGACAACGGCGTGGCCTTCGCCGGCAGCGACTGGAGCCACCCCTCGCTGCTGGCGCGGCTCAAGAGCTACTGGGACCTGACGTCCAACAGCTACTTCGAGCTGGGGCTGGATGGCCTCCACGGCGACGCCGATCGGGAGGGGCATCTCAACCACGACCTCTGGGCCGTCGACGCCACCTACGACTGGTACCCGGCGGGCCAGGCCCTGTACAGGGAGGTCACCTTCCGCGGCATGCTGCTGCGTTCGATCCTCGACCGGGAGGACGGTGGGACGCGCCGCGCGTGGGGCGGATACATCTACGGCCAGCTGAAGTTTTCGCCCCACTGGATCGCCGGCCTCCGCTACGACCGCGTCTTCGACCAGCGGGAGGCGGGCCACAGCTACTGGGGGCTCTCCCCCTACATGACCTTCTGGCAGTCGGAGTTCGTTCGCCTTCGCGGCCAATTCTCCTTCCGCAAGGACGATCTCTTCGGCATCGACCGGCGCTACGAGCTGCAGCTGACGGTGGCGGCCGGCCCCCACAAACACGACAAGTACTGAGGAGGAACCATGAAAGCACACCGGAGCTTGCTCGCCGGTCTGGTCATTCTCCTGGGAGCCGGTTGGCCCACGGCCGCCCTGGCCACGGTTCACGTGGTGACGACCCTTCAGGACTACGCCGCCATCGCCCGCGATATCGGCGGGGACCGCGTCGAGGCCCAGGCCATCGTCGCGGGCAACGCCGATCCCCACCACATCAAGCCCAAGCCGTCCTACGCCCTGATGCTCAGGAAGGCTGACCTCTTTGTCAGCACGGGCCTCGACCTCGAGCTGTGGGCGCCGGTGCTCGTCAACAAGGCCGGCAACCCCAAGATCGTCGACGGCGCCCTTGGCTACGTGGCGGCGGCCCAGGGTATCCACCTGCTCCAGAAACCCAAGTCCCTGGACCGGTCGGGTGGCGACATCCACATTTACGGCAACCCCCACATCCAGACCTCGCCGCTCAACGCCATGGTCATCGCCCGGAACATCGCCACGGGGCTCTGCAAGGTCGATCCCCAGGGATGTCCGGTCTACAAGAAGAACCTGGCGGCCTTCGACCGGAAGATCGAGGAGAGGCTCTACGGCAAGCAGCTGATCGGTCTTCTCGCTGCGAACACCCTCAACGGCCTTGCGGCCAACGGCCGGCTGATCCCCTTCCTGGAGCAGCACCACCTGATGGACAAGCTCGGCGGCTGGCTCAGGGAGGGCCTGGTGTTCCGTGGACAGAAGATCATCTGCTACCACAAGAACTGGGCGTATTTCAGCGCGCTCTTCGGCCTCAACGTGGTGGACTACGTGGAGGCCAAACCGGGAATCCCGCCCACGGCCCGGCACGTGGCCCGGTTGATCGACGTCATCAAGAAGGACCACGTCCCGGTGCTGCTGGCCGCCAACTACTTCGAGCGGCGCAAGCCCCAGCTGATCGCCGACCGCACGGGGATCATCCCGGTGATCGTACCCACCTCGGTCCGCGGCGAGCCCGGCGTCGACACCTACTTCGACCTGATCGACACCTGGGTCGGGCGGCTTCGGGACGCCTACATCAAGGCTGGCGTGAAGCCGGCCATCAGCGCCACCGGGCTGACGACCACCATCAAACCCTGACGGAACGGGGCCGGCGCCCTCAGGACGCCGGCCCCCTCAGCGTTTTCGAGGAGACCGACGATGATCGAAATGCTGCGGTTCATGGCCGCCCCATTCGCCGCCTGCCTGGTGCTGGTGGGCATTCACGCCTACTTCGGGATCCATATCATCGAGCGCCGGGTGCTCTTCGTCGACTTGGCGGTGGCACAGTTCGCCGCGCTGGGGGCCGTGGTGGGCTTCGCCGCGGGGCACCACCCCGGCTCCCTGGGATCGACCCTGTTTGCCATGGGTTTCGCCACCTTGGCGGCGGGTATCTTCGCCGTCACCCGCATGCGCTACGAGCGGCTCCCCCAGGAGGCCATCATCGGCATCACCTTCGTGGTGGCCTCGGCGGCGGCGATCCTCGTGGCCGACAAGGCACCCGAGGGGGCCGAGCACATCAAGGAGACCCTGGCGGGCAGCCTGCTGTGGGTAACCTGGCCGACGGTCATCAAGGATCTCGTCATCTATTCCGCCGTCGGCCTCTTCCACTGGCTGCTGAGGAAACGCTTCCTGCTGATCAGCTTCGACCCCGACGAGGCCTACCGGCGAGGCTGGAACATCCGCTGGTGGGACTTTCTCTTCTACCTGTCCTTCGGGATCATTATCACCTTCTCCGTGGAGATTGGCGGCATCCTGATGGTCTTCAGCTACCTCGTCATCCCGGCCTGCATCGCCATCCTCCTCTCGGCCGACATGAAGACCCGCCTGCTTCTCGGCTGGGGTATCGGCTGGCTGGGCTCGGCGCTGGGATTGGTGGGGTCCTACGTCTGGGACTTCCCGACGGGTCCCGCCATCGTGGTCGTGCTGGGGCTGATGCTGATGCTGGCCTGGATGGCCGACCTCGTGCGGCGGCAGGTCGTGAGCACCGAGAGCTGAAAGCAGCGCCGGGCATGGTCCGCCGGCGGAGCCGGCGGCACGGGCCGTACGTGAGCCTTTCGGCTCCCGATGGCCCGACCCTCGCGTCTCCGGTCCCGGCCGCTGCGGCCGGGACGCCCATGCCCGCGTGCTCCTGGGCGCCCCAGTCGCTTCAGCGATACCGGAGCCCAACTCTTCAGCTGTGCATGCCCACCGTCCGTCCATATTCATCGCC
>JAADFK010000215.1 GCA_013152925.1 Acidobacteriota bacterium
GGCCAATCTCGAAGGCCTGCGCCGTGACTGTGTCTCCCGTCGGCAGCGTGCCGTCGCCGGTCCACGCCACTCTCGTCACGCTCGGCCTCGTTGTGTCGGCGCTCTCGAAGTGGGGGGTGCCGTCGGGATCGTAGGTGATGCGCTCGACGATGGTGCCGGCGTCGTCCGTGAGGAGCTGGACGCTGCCCAGCAGGTCTGTGATCGGGTAGAGGGTGGTTTCGAGGGAGCCGTCGCCGTCGGTGTCCACCTGCTCTACAGCGAGATCGTCGATCCATCGGCCCCAGATGTGGCGGCGCTCGGGCTGCCAGGTGGTGCTCCCTGCGGCCTGGACGTACTCGAGGACGACCTGGTCGCCGTCGTGGAGGTAGGCCCTCGCCACGTCGCCATTGGTGGTGTGCTTCACCTTCCCCACCATGCGGCCGAGGGGGTCGAGGATGATGTCGGTGGTTGTGTTTCCTTGCTGGACAGAGGTGAGCTTGTCACGCCAGTCGTGGGTGAAGGCGGCGTCGCCGTAGAGGCCGCCCGTCCGGGTTTCCAGGTTGCCGTTCACGTCCCAAGTATAGCTCGCCGGGTCGGTCAACGTGCGGGCCGTCACCTGGTGCAGGTCGTTGTGGTCGAAGCCGACGGGCTCGTTGCGGCCTCGCTCGATGCGGTTGCGGTCGGTCAGCTCGTCCACCAGATTCACCTCCCAGTCCTCGGTCATGCCCGTTGGCCGCGGCAAGTCTGGAAGGGCGCCGGCGAGGCCGGGGAGGTCGCGGCGGACGGCGGGGTAGCGCGCATCGCTCATGCTCTCCAGGTGACCCACCTCGTCGTAGTGGAAGGCGTACAGCAGCGCCTCGGTGTCCCGGCGCTGCTTGGTCCTGCGAAGCTGATCCACCGTCCAGGTCAGACCCAGCGTGTGGATGGGATCGGCGATGGCGCCGTCCGCCGCCGGCACGCCCGTCACGATCTGCCCGGGCTGACCACCGGCCGTGTAGGCAAGGCTCGTCGCCAGCCCGTTGCCACGCGCGATGCCTGCCAGCCGGCCGCCGTCGTACGTCGCCTGCCACACGACCGCCCCGCCGAGGCTCAGCGCGGTCAGGCGGTCGCCGTCGTCGTAAGCTCGGGCGAGGGCCGGCAAGCCGTCCGGCATCCCGAGGGCGATGGGACGGTTGCCGGCATCGAAGGATCGCGTCAGCTGCTTTTCTCCCAAACCCAAGAAGACCGGGTCGAGAAGGCTCCGAAAGCTGGTTGCCCACCGAGTCCCAGGTGAAGGTGAGGCTGGCGGCCCCATTCGAGGCGGTCAGGAGACGACCCGCGGCGTCGTAGCTGTAGCTCGCGTCCGGCTGACCATTGACGGTGGCGCTCTCCATGCGGCCGGCGTCGTCGTACGCAAACGACACCACGGTCCCGTCCGCCCGAGTGATGGTCTCCAGCTCGCCGTCGGGTGTGTAGGTGAAGGCCTTGGTGCTGCCATCCGGGTAGGTGATGCTCGCCAGGCGTCCCTCGCAGTCGTAGCCGTACACCGTCGCGTTGCCCTCGCTGTCCGTGTAGCTTGTGAGCTCCCCGCGCTCGTCGTAGTCCCGCGTGATGGTGGCCCCGTCGGGACGGATCTCCCTCACCGTCCGGCCCAGCTCACCGTAGCTCCACGTGGTGAAACGGGTGACGGGACTCTCATCGCCCGTCTGCGGATCGATGTCCGAGCCGTCCACCATCTCGGCGCTCTTTCGCCCCAGCTCGTCGTAGAAGTAGCTGGTCATCCGACCCGACGGATCCGTCACGGTGGCGACCCGGCCGTGGTCGTCGTAGGTGTAGCTTGTCGTCTCGCTCCAGCCCGAGGGTCCCGTCACCGTCCGGGCCTCCACCTTGCCATCCGCCGTGTAGACCGTCGTCACCACCGTCCCATCGGGAAGGTCTCGCTCCACCTCGCGGCCAGCGTCGTCGTACGTGAAGCTCGTCTCACGGCCCAGGGCATCCGTCATGGTGTGGACGAGCCCCTGCTCGGGACCCGAGTCGTAAAAGGCCGTCTGGGCGTCCAGAAGCTCCTCCGCGCTCGTGTCCGGCTCAGGCGTCACCGGGAAACGGTGCACCGTCCGGCCCGTCCGCCGCCCCACCGCGTCGTAGGCGTACTCCTCCCACGACCACACCCGCGACTGCCCGTCCACCAGCTTCCGCTCCAGCACGCTGCCGTCGGCGTCCAGCGTGAGCTGCTCGGTCAGCCCATCGGGACCCGTGCGGCCGGTCTGCCGGCCGAGCGCGTCGTAGGCGAAGGTGGTGGTCTTGCCACCCGGGCTCGTGGTGAAAGCCAGCCGCCCCGCTTCATCGTAAGCATAGGCCGTCGTCAGCGAGCTCCCCCCGCAACCCTCGCTCCGCGTCGTGACCCTTCCCGCGCTGTCGTAGGCGTAGCTCGTGGTCACCCCGGCCGACCTCGAGCTCGCCAGACGCCCAGCAGCGTCGTACGTCATGGTCGTCGTCTCGGAAAGCCCTCCCTCCGACCGCACGATGGACGCGATCATCCCCGCCGAGGTGTACGACGGCGTCGTCACTGTGCGCGGCGTGAATCCACCCTGGCTCGCACTCCCCGAAGCGATGCTCTCGATTCTGCCCCCGACGTCGTAGGCGGTGCGGGTCGAGGCCCCCCCCGTCGTGGCCGACAGGGTCCAGCCGAGCCTGTTCACATCGGTCGTCGTCACCCGTACCGGCTGGCCCGGCACGACCACCGTCGTCTTCCTCGCATGACCGTAGGCATCCCGCACGATGGACGTCGTGCCCGCCCCCGCGCCCGAGACCGTCGTCACGGCCACCGTCTCCCCAGTCCCGCGTACCGTGTCGTCATAGACCAGCGACGTCGCCGCTCCCGTCGACACCGTCCGCTCCGCCACCCGCCCCAGCTCGTCGAAACTCTGCGTCGTCGTCCGCCCGTCGGGAGACGTGATCGAGGTGGGGTTGCCGGCAGCATCCCGCTCGATCGCTGTCGTCAACAACACGCCCCCGGGCCCCGTCCGCGCGATCGAAACGGGCAAACTGCTCCCCGCCGCATACCCGTAGCTCGTGCTCTCGGTCAGCGAACCGCCGCTCCTCGTCACGGTCCCGGGAGCAAAGCTCAACCGGCGCTCTCCACCCCGGTAGCTCGTCACCGTCGTCACCCCGCCCGGCGCCGCCACCTGCACCACCCGCCCGTCAAGATCAACATCCGTCGTCGTGGCCACCGCATCCTGCCCCGTCCCAACCGTACGGACGATCTGCCACCCGGAGCCCGTATCGCTCCGCTCGATTCCCGTCACCGTCGCCGGCCCCGTGCTCCCCCCGCTGCCCTCCGTCACCGTCCATTGCTGACCCTCGGTATCCTCGGAAATGGATACCGTCACCGCATCCGCGCCGCTGCC
>JAADFK010000216.1 GCA_013152925.1 Acidobacteriota bacterium
CTGGACGCCGGGGGGATGGCCCGTTTCGTCGGCATCGTCGACAGGGCCCTGATGGAGCGGCCACCGGAGTTGCGGCGCCAGCTCGGAACGCTGCTCGGCTTCATCCGCTGGCTCCCGCTCCTCCGGTGGGGGACCTCCTTCGAACGGCTCTCCGGGCCGCAGAAGGACCGGGTCCTGCGGTGGGTCCAGGATGCGCCCGTCACCAGGCTCCGGGCCGGTTTCTGGGGCCTCAAGACCCTGGTTTTCATGGGCTACTACGGACAGCCGGAGGTCTGGCCCACGCTACCCTACGAGCCGCGCTTCGACGGCAACGAGGCGCTTCATGCCTGAGCACGAATACGACATCGTCATCGTCGGCTCGGGCGCCGGCGGCGGTACGGTGGCGCGGGAGCTGGCGCCCCTGTGCCGGGAGGGCGTACGGATCGCCGTGCTGGAGTGGGGACCGAGGCTGCGGCCGGAAGAGCTGACGGGCCGCGAGCTGGAGATGGCCGGCCGCCTGTACTTCGACGGTGGCGGCACCATGACCCGCGACCGGAGCCTGACCGTTGCCGCCGCCCGGACCTACGGCGGCTCCACCGCGGTCTACACGGGAACCTCGTTGCACGTGCCGCGCCGCGTGGTCGAGGCGTGGGGCGTTCCGGGCCTGGAATGGGAAGACGTGCAGCGCCGGAGCGAGCGCTACGCCGGGGAGAACGGCGTCCACCTGCTGCCCGAGGAGCTGATCAACGAGAACAACACACTCTTCGTGGAGGGTTGCCGGCGGCTGGGGTGGCCGGTCCGCCAGTTCCCACTCAACCTCCGTGGTTGCCGCGGCGGCGGGGTCTGCAACCTGGGCTGCCCCAACGGCGCCAAGCAGGGGACCCACGTGGTCCAGCTTCCCGCCGCCGAGGCGGAGGGCGTCGAGGTCATCACCAACGCCAGGGTGGAGAGCCTTGGGGATCGTCAATGCCGGGTCGTTGTCTCGAACCCTGGCTTCGGCGAGCCCTCGCCGTGGGAGGAGGGGGAGCACCGGGTACGGGCCAAGCGGATCGTCGTGGCCGCCGGAGGCGTCCGCAGCCCGGCCCTGCTGTTGCACTCGGGCTTCGGCGAGGAGCTTCCCGCACTGGGCCGCTGGATCACGCTCCACCCGGCCCTGATCCTCGTGGCCGAGCACGCCCGTCCCATCACCAACATCGTGGGGCACCCCAAGAGCTTCTACTGCGAGGCCTTTCGGGGCTTTCTCCTGGAGACCTGTATGTACTTCCCCTTCACCACGGCCAAGAACCTGATCGGGTTCGGGCCCGAGCACTCTGCCCTGATGCACCGCTTCGACCGGCTACAGCAGATCCTCGTGCTGGTCATGGACCCGGCCAGGGGGGAGAACCGGATCACGGTGGATGCGGACGGGAATCCGGTCATCGCCTACACCCTCTCGCCCGAGGTGCTGGACAGTTTCCACAGCGCCATGAAGGCGGCCACCGCGATCTTCCTGGCTGCGGGGGCACGCCGGGTCCACGTGCCCGCCGGCGAGCGCTTCTTCGTGGAGGCGGGCGAGGAGGGGCTGCTCGACGAGCTGATCCCGCGCCGCCACGTCCGGCCCGGGCGGCTCTCCGTCAGCAGCGCGCATCCCATGGGCGGGTGCCGGATGGGGGGCGATCCCGCGAGCTCCGTCACCGACGGGTGGGGGAGGGTTCACGGTGTACCATGGCTGTACGTGGCCGACGCCAGCCTGTTCCCGGCCTGCTCGGAGGTCAACCCCTACCTGACGGTCATGGCCCTGGCGGGCCGCGTGGCCGAGGCCGTCCGAAACGATCACGGGGAGGTGAACGCCACATGAGAATCACGGGAGCACGCCGGGTCGTTCAGGCCCTGGTCGACGGTGGTGCAGACCTGATCTTCGGCATCCCGGGGACCCACAACATCGAGCTCTACGACGAGCTGGAGCGGTCGTCCCTGCGGCCCGTGCTGGTGACCGACGAGCAGGCGGCGTCGTTCATGGCCGACGGGGTCTCCAGGACATCGGACCGTGTGGGGGTCCTCAACCTGGTGCCCGGCGCCGGCGTCACCAACGCTTTGTCGGGAATCGCCGAGGCTTTCATGGACTGTGTGCCCATGGTGGTCCTGGCCTCGGGGATCCGGACCGACACCGGCAGGGCGTACCAGCTGCATGCCATCGACCAGCTGGCCGTGCTGGCACCGGTGACCAAGGCGGCCGTCCGGGCGCGGACTGTCGAGGAGATCTACCCGCGGATCCGCGAGGCCTTCGTGCTGGCACGGGAGGGGAGGCCGGGCCCGGTGGCCGTGGAGGTGCCGGCCAACCTGCTGATGCTGACCTTCCCGACGGACGAACCGGCCTACGACCAGCCGTCGTTGCGGGCGTCCGAACCCGATCCGTCGCTCCTGGAGGCCGCCGCCCGCGAGCTCAACGGTGCCGCGCGGCCCGCCCTCTACCTGGGCCTTGGCGCGGCCGGCGCCGCCGAGCTCCTGCCGCTGCTGGCGGAGCGGCTGGGCGCTCCGGTCGCCACGACGATCCAGGGCAAGGGTGTCTTCCCCGAGAGCCATCCACTCTGGCTTTGGAATGGCTTCGGCGCCTCGGCACCGCCCTTCGTGTCGAAGATCATGGAGAGCCGCGACGTCCTGCTGGCCATCGGCTGCCGCTTCGGCGAGGTGGCCACCGGAAGCTATGGCATGGCCGTACCGGAGAACCTGATCCACGTGGACATCGACCCCGGGGTTTTCGGCCGGAACCACCCGGCGCGGGTCGCCGTGGAGAGCGACGCCCGGGCTTTCGTGGAGGCCCTGCTGCCGCTGATCCGAAAACGGGAGGACGACGGCGCTCTGGAGGTGCAGATCGCCGCGGGCCACGATGCGGTCCGCCGGCGATGGGAGAAGGAGACGAGCGACGCCCGCGTGACGCCGTACCTCTTCTTCCAGGCGCTCCAGCGGTACACCGGCCCGGACACCGTCTACACCACGGATTCCGGCAACGGGACCTTCCTGGCCATGGAGCACCTTCGGCTCGAGCGGCCGGGACGCTTCATCGGTCCCGTGGACTTCTCCTGCATGGGGTACTCCGTTCCGGCCGCCATCGGCGCGAAGATGGCGGAGCCCGAGCGGGACGTGGTGGCGCTGGCCGGCGACGGTGCGCTGCTGATGACCGGGATGGAGCTGCTTTCGGCGGCCTCCAACGGCGCGGGCGTGCTGGTCTGCGTTCTGCGGGATGGGCGGCTGGGCCAGATCGCCCAGTTCCAGAAGGTGCCCTTCAACCGGGAAACGTGCACCGTGCTACCGGATTACCGGGTGGAGGATTTTGCGCGGACCACCGGCTGCCGCTACTTCCGTATCCTGCGGGATACAGAGGTGGACAGCGTCCTCGA
>JAADFK010000217.1 GCA_013152925.1 Acidobacteriota bacterium
CGGGGACGCGCCCCGGCGGCGGCGCGCGTCGGCTGGGTGAGGGTGTCTCACGGGGATCCTTTTCGGGCGGTCAAGGGGGGAGCACGTCCGGCCGTCTAGCCGGCGCTCCTGGCCCGGTCGAGCGCGTCGAACAGGGGGCGAAGCTCCTCGCCGTGAGCCCGGCCCCGGAGCCGGTCGGCGGCCAGGGCCAGGTCGGTGATGAACCGCGCGGACTCCCCCAGGAGGGCGTCTTTTTCCTTCTGCATCCGCGACAACTCCGCGAGCGCCTCCTGCTCCTCGGCCTCCCGCTCCCGCTCCACCTCGGCGGAGCGGTGTTTGAGCTGATCGATCTGGAAGCGTAGATCGTCGAGTTGGTCCTGCACCGCCAGGGCTGCGGCCGGGTTGTCCGAGGTGGTATCCTGGAGCTGTGACATGTCGGCTTGCAGCGCGCCCATGGCCCGCCGCAGGGCCCGCTCCTTCTGGCCAAACTCGAACCGCAACCGCCGGGTCTCCTGCCGCCCCAGGGCCATGGAGTGCTCCAGGGTGGCCACCTGTCCGTCCACCACCAGCAGCCGCTCCAGCGCGCCGGAGGTCTCCTCGTCCAGGAGCCCCGAGCGGTGCAGGGCGAACGACAGCTCCCTCACCGTGTCCTGCACGGCCTGGCGCTGTCCCACCGGCGAGGGCTCGGGGGGCCGCTTGACCCCCTCGGAGATGGTCTTGCTGGCCTCGCGAAGGTCGTCCCCCCCGCCCCCGCCGGGGAGGAACATCTCCGGCACCTTGCCCCCGAGGCTCTGCCAGCCGCTGGTCATCTGGTCGGGGTTCGGGCCCAGCCCGATCCGACCGGTGAGGCGGTTGCGCACGCTCTGGTCGACATTGTCGGAAAAGAGCATGGCCCGCACCCGCATGAGCGCGGTGCGCAGGGCACCGCAGGTGGGGTGGCGGTCGTCCGGTTTTTTCTGGAGGCAGCGCATCACCAGGGCGTCGAGCGATGGTGGGATGGCGCCCCGGGGCAGGTGGCTCGACGGAGAGGGCGGCTCGTCGTAGACTTGATTTTTGAGCACCTCTACCGCGGAACCGAGGAAGGGCGGGTCGCCGGTGAGCAGCTCGAACATCAGGCACCCCAGGGCGTAGATGTCTGACCGACCGTCCACCTCCTGGCCGGTGGCCTGCTCCGGTGACATGTACTCCGCGGTGCCGAACACCTCGCCCGCCACGGTGAGCGGCGCGCCCTTGAACTCGGGCGTTTGCACCTTGGCGATGCCGAAATCGAGCAGCTTGACGAAGTCTTCCATGCCCCGGTGCGTGGTGAGCAGGATGTTCTCGGGCTTGAGGTCGCGGTGGATGACGTTAACCTGGTGGGCCACGTCGAGGGCGTCGGCGATCTGGGCCATGATCGCCACCGCCCGCCCGGGCGGCAGCAGCCTTGTCTTGGCCAGCACCTGGTCGAGCCCCACGCCCTCCAGGTATTCCATGACCAGGTAGACGGCCCCGGCGTCGGTGTGTCCGAAGTCGGTGATGTAGGCCACGTTCGGGTGTTGCACCCGGCTCATGGCGATCGCCTCACGACGGAACCGCTCGGTGAACCCCCTGTCGCGCGTGAGTTCCGGCCGCAGGATCTTGATGGCCAGGGTGCGGGGCAGAGTCAGGTGCCGCGCCTCGTACACCGCGCCCATGCCGCCCATGCCAATGAGGCGCTCGATCTTGAACCGACCGCCGATGACCTTGCCGATCATCTCATCCATGGCCCGGTATTATGGCCACTCCGACCCGGGTTTACCAGGGGCTTGGCCCTGATTTGCAGTGCGGTCGCAACGCCCGGCGTCCCCACCGGGGTTGTTCGCCCGGCGTCCCCACCGCGCCGCCCGGCGTCCCCACCGGGGTTGTTGGCGCCCCCACCGTGTTGGCGCCCCCACCGGGGTTGTTGGCTCCACCGGGGCGCCCCCACCGGGGTTGTTGGCTCCGGGTTGGCTCCGATCCGGAGCCGGGAGGCCCGATCCGGGGCTTCCGGGGCGCTTTGACAGTGTGTTTTCCGTGGATTTTGCGTAAATGCGGTGCGTCAGGCCGGCAAGGAAAGGGTCAGGCTGCGTTCACCCGCACCGACCCCCCCACGCAGGACGCACCCTCCCCCTGCCCCGGTCGCCGTGGCGACAGAGCAAGGGGGGGTCTGCATATCGATTTGGAGGCAGTTGGGGTCTTGTCTCAACTCGTATCGTGGCTGGCGACCTCGTCAAAGGGGTGACAGGCCGCGCCGTGGTACACGCGCGCGTAGGTCCCCGCAGGGAAGACCACGGTCCGGTCGCCGTTTTTCCACGCCAGGTACTTCTCGTTGTAAACCCGGATGAATTCCCGGTCCCGGGCCAGCACCTCGATGCGACGCTGCTTGTTCGCCGTGGCCACCCGCGGCTTGATCCCCCCCCGGACCTCCTCGGTTCGCGGGCGGTTGTTCGGGTTCTGGCGCAGCACCTTCCGGGCCCCCATGAACCGCCGCCCCTGCCGCGCCATCTCCTCCTGAAGCGTCAGCTCCCGCTCCGCCACCCGCTCCTGGAGCAGCGACACGAGCTGCGTGTCGTCCAGGTGCGTGAGGATGCTCGGCCGCACCATCTGGAGCGCGGCCTGCTCCGGCATCCGCCCCTTCTTGCTGAAAAACACCTCCGGACGCTGGACCATCCGGGCCGGCAGCAGGATGTCCCCCGGGCCCGTGCGAAACCCCGGCCACTGGTCCCCCTGGCGCACCAGCCCGGCCGCCACGGGGTTGCACAGCAGGTAAACGATCTCCTCCAGCGCGGCCTCGTCCGTCTCCAGGCGCACCAGGCTCGTCTGACCGCTGGCCCAGAAGTTTTCCGACCGCCCCCGGAGCACGTTGATGCACTGCGCCGTGGCCCGGTGAAACTCCCGGCAAAACTCCGGCGCCCGCGCCTCCGGGTCGGTGAAGTGCGTGTGATGATGGTTGGACATCACCATGCAAAAATGCACCAGGACCCCGGTCTTGTCAGCGGCCCAGGCCAGGCAGTAGGCCATGATCGCGTTGAGCGCCTTGGACGGCGTCAGCAGGAAGCTCCGCTGCGTGACCCG
>JAADFK010000218.1 GCA_013152925.1 Acidobacteriota bacterium
ACGTTTGCGCTGGCGAAGAGCGGTGATGGACAGGAAACGGTGGGGCATTGTGGCCGCGTCGATTGCAAAAGGAAAAGGAGAGTGTCCCCATCTTTCCCCATCTTTCCCGTGGCGCCGGGCCGGCCGCCGGTGCCAAGGCAGTCCGGTCAGCCAGCGTCCCGCACCAGGGGGTGGCTCAGGCAGTGGGGACCGCCGCGGGCACGGGAGATCTCGTGGCTCTCCAGGAGGATGCACATCCGTTCGCCCCCGTCGAGGCGAACCTCCTCCCGGCCCAGGAGGACATCCTCGGCGTGCACGATGCGAAAGCCCCGCCGGGAGAGCTCCTCCGTGGTCCGGACGTTCCGGTCGTAGAGGGTGATGACGCCCGGCGCCAGCGCCAGGGCGTTGGCGCCATCGGTCCACTGCTCCCGCTGCTGGGCCACGGGATCGGCGCCCCCGCAGGGAACGAGCTCGAGCTTCAGCTCCAGGTGCGCCAGCGCGGCCGGGAAATCGCTGAAGACCAGCGGATCGGCGTGAACGTCGAGGAGGTCGTGTACCTCGGCGGCTGCGGTCTCGCCGCCCCCTGGGAAGATCACCTGGGGCGCCGCCAGCGCCATCCCGCGGTCGATCATGGTGAACACCGTGTCCAGGTGCATGTAGGCCCGGCGCCGGGGCAGGTGGACCACCACCAGCCAGCGTGGCTGCGGCTCCAGCCGGCCCATGCTGCGGACCAAGCACTCGATGGCGACGGTGTTGGTGCGCTCGGAGAGCCCGATGGCCACCACCTCCGGCGACAGCACGAGCACGTCGCCCCCCTCCAGCCGCGGGCGGTGCAGGCCCAGGAAGAGGGGGCGTTCCGCCTCGGGCATCAGCGGGTCGAGGATCGGAGCTCCCGCCAGCCGGGGGTGGAAGCGGAAGATCACCCGGGACAGGATCGCCTCCCGCCAGCGGGCCGGCGTCGCCATGGCCCCCATGATCGCTCCGTTGCCAACGACCACCTGCGGGTCCCGCTGGAAACACCAGTTGGGCACCGGCGGCAGGGCGTAGAGGTCCTCAACGGCGATCCCGGAGCCGGATTCGCTGCGTGCCCCCGCCACCAGGACCTCCACCAGCTCCCCAGGCTTGGCGTCCCGCAGGCGCGCCCGAACCGCCGGCGTCAGCTCGGGTAGGACCACCTCGAAGAGCCATTCCCGGGCCTTCTCCGAGGCCAGGGTCTCCACCAGGAGATCCCGCGCGCCAAGGACCTCGATTCCGAGGAGCTGCATCAGCCGCCGGAAACGCCGGTGCTCCTCGCGAACCCGGTCGCCGAAAAGGATATCGTCGAAGAGGAGCTCCTCCATCATGGCCGGGACCATCTGGTCCACCTCGGGCCCCGGCTCGTGGACCAGCACCGTGCGCAGGCGGCCGACCTCGGATGTCACGTGCAGCATCGCGCCTCCTCCACGGCATTATGGAGGGCGCCTTCGGGAAAGCAAGGAACCGTGGCCGTTTCCAACCACAACGGCCGCTGGCACGCCGGGAAGGGCACCGGCCCGATGGTATGATCGGAGCCACCGTGGACGGCATGTCACCACACCGGCGCTCGGCGATACTCCTGGCCCTGGCCACCGTTCAGCTGCTGATCCTCTCCTCGGTATGGCCGGGCTTTCTCTCCCCAAACGAAGTCTCCCGTCTCTTCGCCGCCCGGGCCTTCGTCCACAGCGGCAGCTTTGCCATCGATGACGAGCTCGACCGGTGGGGCACGATCGACGACGTCTCCGTCCACGAGGGCTGCCACTACTCCAACAAGGCGCCCGGCCTGATCTGGGCCGCGGTCCCCGTCGTCGCCCTGGCCGAGGCGCTGGATCCCCGCGTCTCCCTGCAGATGGAGCAGTACCTCTGCAGGATCGTGCTGGTCTCGAGTGTGGCCCTTGCCGCCGCCTGGCTCCTGGCCGGCTGGACGCGCCGGTTTGGGGGCGACGGCGACCTGGCCCTCTTCATCCTGCTCTTCGGAAGCGTCTTCGCCGTGTACGCCGGGACCTTCTTTTCCCATGCCTGGTCGGGCAGCCTCCTTCTGGCGGCCGCCTGGCTCCTCCTGGGGCCGGGACGGCGCTTCGCGGGTCGGGGCCAGGTGGCGGCCGGTTTCCTCATCGCCCTGGCAGCGGTCTCCGAGTACCCCGCCGCCGTCATCGGGGCGGTCCTCGCCGTCGCCGCAGCCTGGGGCGACTGGCGGCGTCCGCTCCGTCTGGCTGCCGGAGGCCTCGTGCCCCTGGCGGGCCTCGCCCTCTACAACCAAGCCTGCTTCGGCTCCGCCCTGACGCTGTCGAGCCGGATGGAGGCACTGCCGCGCTACCAGCACCTGGCCGCGCAGACCTTCTTCGGCTTTTCCCTTCCCCAACCAATCGGCCTGGCAGGGTTGCTGATCTCACCGCTGCTCGGCCTTTTCTTCTTCTTCCCGGTGCTCCTGCCAGCCCTGCTCTCCCCGGTGGCCGCCTGGCGCCGCGAGCATCACCGGATCGCCGTGGTGCTCGGCGCCGCCGTCTGGCTCCTGCCCCTGCTGATGTCCGCCTACCACGAGTGGGCGGGCGGCGCCTCCTTCGGCCCGCGCTACCTGGTTCTCGGGCTGCCCTTCTTCGTCCTCGGTCTGACGTTCCTTGAAGGCCGCGCAATCCGTTGGTGGATGGCGGGCGCCCTCTTCCCCTCGGCCCTGATCGCCCTGGCCGGCCGGCTCGTGCCGCCCTTCGCCATCGACGATGTCTGGACTGCCTCCACCATCCGCGGCTGGATCCTCCCGGCCCTTCGCCGCGGCCTGTGGAACCGGCCCCCGGGCCTCGGCGTCGCATCATCCGCCGTTGTCGCCATGGCTGCCGTCACCCTCATCTGTCTCGCCGCCCTCCTCCTCGTGGTCTTCGTGCGCGCCCGGCCCGCGCTCAGCCTCCGCCAGCGGGCGGCCGTCCTCCTCCTGACCGGGGCACTCCTGGCCCTCCAGCTGACCGCTGGCAACGTCACCGAACGCCAGCGCGCCTGGTTCCGGTACGTCACCCCGGCCTTCACCGCCAACCTCCCCGCCAGGCCGACGCTCCCCGCGGCGCCGCCCCCAACCAACGAGCGGCAGCCCGGGCGCAGATGAATGGCCCGGCGTCCCCGGGGGTAAGCCTTGGAGCACGAGCTGCACCAAACCCGGCGGGAATGCGGGCTATCGACACACCGCCGTTGAAACGGATGCGTGTCCTGGCAGCCGCGGCACGGTTTCCGGCACGGCCGCCAGCAGGAACGGCTTGACGGCAAGCACGAGGCACAAGACTCCGACCTTGGGCTTGCCCTTCAGCAGCCCGGAGCGCCACGGTTCTTGCATCTTGATGGCACTCTACCGCAGCTTGCGGGTCCCGTTTCGACCCTTCGAGCCGCGCGAAGCGGTCGAGGCGGGGAGCATGACGCGAAAGGTGGTACCCCTCGTCGCGGACGTTTCGAGCTCGAGCCGGCCCCCGTGGGCTGCGATGACGGCGGAGGCAACGGAAAGACCGAGGCCGTCATGGCCTTCAGCTCGCCGCGTGGTGAAGAACGGATCGTAGATCTTCTCCCTGATGCTCTCGGGAATGCCCGGACCCCGGTCGGTGACCTCCAGGTACACCGTACCGTTGTCGCAGCACGTGCGCAGGATCACCTGCCCGGATACCGGTGAGTAGTCGATGGCGTTTGCAACCAGGCCCGCTACAACCTGCATCAGCGCCTCCCGGTCGCCGTGGACCCGGCAGGGGCCGGGCGCAAGCATCGTGAGCACCCGGGGACCTGGATCAGCGAACGGGATCCGGTGCTCCAGGACGATTTCGTTGAGATCGATCTGCTCGCGCACGCAGGCGCGCCCTTGAGCAATCAGTACGAGCTTCCGGATCACCTCGGCGCCGCGTTGGACATCAGCGGCCAGGGCGTCCGCCATCTGGCCGGCGTACCGCTCGGGCCACCTCATGCAGCGAAGGAGCTCTGCTCGGCTTAGCAGAGCCTGAAACAAGTTGTTGAAGCTGTGAGCCAAACCCCTCACAAGGGTTCGGGCAGCGTCCGCATCGCCCGCGCTGCTCCCAACTGATGGGCCAGCTGGTGCTTCCGCCAGGGACTCGTGGCCAGCGATCGCTGGCGAGGCGCCGCGAGCGTCGCCCGACGGCTGCGTGGGGGTTTTCTCGCCCTCGTTCATCGTCCGATCTCGGGCCGAGTGTACCACAGATAGCACGTCATGACATGTGTGTCCGACACATCTGTGTGCTTGCCTCACCGACCTGATGAGGCAAGCATGATGGGCATGGATATCGGCAAGGCTATCAAGGCTTGGCGTCTTCTCCAGTACCTCTCACAGGAAGAGCTGGCGGACCGGGCTGGCCTTTCGCGCCAGACGATCAGCCGGATCGAGATGGGGAGGAACCGGCCGGGGGCGCGTTCCCAAGCACTGCTCGCGGCAGCGCTAGGCGTGACGATCGGCCAGCTCCATGACGGCCCGCCCCCGGACGACGGTGTCTCCGAGGCTGCATTCGGCACGTACAGCCCTGCGAAGACGGGGCCTCCTTCGGCTTCGCGGTTGCCGGTGCCCGTCGAGCTTCCGTACTTCGAGAGCATCCCGCTGGACGGGTGGTGGGGCGGCCGCTCGCAGCCCGATCGCTGGTACGGCGTCCTCCACCCTCGTGCACGCCGGGAAAGCACCGTGGTTCTCCGGATCACCGGGGATCTCATGTTCCCCACCCTCCATGAAGGTGACCTCGTGCTGGTCAACACGGTCGCCCGGAAACCGCGTTCCGGTGACATTGTCGTCGTGTCGGCGACGAGCTTCGCCGCCGTGCTCCGTTGCCGGATGATCCAGCGACGCCGGCATCTCGGCGGCGACAACCCTTCCTACCCGCCGATCCCTCTCGCCGAGCTCGAGAACCCCACCTTTCTCGGGATCGTGACGGCGCTCATTCGTCGCGACCTGAGATGATTGCGTGACGGGCTCCGTCTGGCGTGGCTCCCCACCCCCGGCTGGCCGGCAGCACAACTGCGGAGCGATCGCGCGCCCGCCAAGGGAAGCCGGCCTCGGAGCGCGCACCGGCGTGCTCGAAGGCGAGGAGGCGACGATCAGGCCGTCGCCACGCCGCTTGCGTCCCAGGCCGGTCGTACAGATCGAGAGGACAAACCGTGTCTCCTCCGGCCTGCCTCCGGCTTCGCCGGCCTTCACGTTTTGAATCATGGTTTGACAGTTTCCCGCTCTGAAGGTACGTTGCTGATGTCAGGAGGTGACATGCCGCTCACACGCCGCGAGCTCAAAGCGGCCCGCCGCAAGAACGAGATCCTCCGCGCTGCGGCCCGGGCCTTCAGGAAAAAGGGTTACTACGGCACCACCATGGACGACATCGCCTCCGAGCTCCTGATGACCCAGGGGAGCCTCTACTACTACTTCAAGAGCAAGGAAGAGATCCTCTTCGCCTGCCACCAGCACAGCCTCGAATGCCTCCTGGCCCTGGCCGACCAGGCCGACGCAGCCGACGTTCCGCCCGTCGCCCGACTTGGCGCCCTGATTCGCGCGTCCATCTCCGTCGTCATCGACGAGCTGGCGGCCTCCGCCATGACCCTGGAGTTCGGCGCCCTCTCCGAGCCCTACCTCCGCAACATCATCGCCCTGAGGGACCGGTACGAGGGGCGCATCCGCCGCATCATCGAGGATGCCATCGAGGCCGGCGAGCTTCTGCCGGCCGACCCGGCTCTCAGTGGCTTCGCCATCCTCGGCGCCATCAACTGGATCGCCCGCTGGTTCAATTCCGAGGGCCGGCTGTCGGCCGAGGCCGTCGCCGACCACTACGCCGACCTTTTCCTGCGGGGCCTCGGCGCCGACCCCGCCGCCGTGCCAATGGTCGTCCTCCCCGGCATTCAATGACCGATCCGCCCGGTTCCGGCGAGACCATTGTCGTCGCCGCCGCCGTCATCCGGGATGGCCGGGGGCGGATCCTCGTGGCCACCCGGCCCCGGGGCCGTCACATGGAGGGCCTGTGGGAGCTCCCGGGCGGCAAGGTCGATGCGGGCGAGGATCCAGAAGCGGGCCTTGTTCGCGAGCTCTGCGAGGAGCTCGGCATCGAGGTCCGGGTCGGCCCTCCCATCACCTTCTCCATACACCGGGAACCGGGGCGCCGAATCCTCCTTCTCTTCTTCGAGGCCGCCATCATGGATGGCGTTCCCGCGCCCCTGGAGGGCCAGCAGCTCCGTTGGGTCGAGCCGGCCGGGCTCTCCCGGCTCGACATGCCTCCGGCCGATGCCGCGTTGATCGCCCACCTCCAGGCGGTCCCGGCCTCCTCCTGATCCCTCCAGGCAAACGGTTCGTTCGGGCGGTATACTTATGATGCGGATCCCGAGAGAACAGTGGCCGACGGCCGGCCGGCGGCCCACATTAGTACCGAGTGGGAGGTGAGCATGCGACACCCAGCCCTTCGCGAGCCAGCCGTGGCCGGGATGTTCTATCCGGGGAGCGCCAACGCGCTCGAGCGGGATCTCGCCCGCTACATCGTCCCCGATCCCAACCCGCATCTCCTGCTCGGCTGTATTGCGCCCCATGCCGGCTACATGTACTCGGGACCGGTCGCGGGACGCCTCTACGGCCACCTGGAGATCCCAGACCGCGTCGTCGTCCTGGGACCCAACCACACGGGGATGGGCGAGCTGATCTCCGTGGCGCCCCACCAGGCGTGGGACACTCCGCTGGGCGTCGAGCCGCTGGACACGACGCTGGGCCGAATGGTCCGCGAGGAATACCCCGCGGCCACCCTGGATGGGGCCGCCCACTGGCGGGAACACTCCGTGGAGGTCCAACTTCCCTTTCTGTTGGCGCGCCGGCCCGCCGTGCGGATCCTGCCGATCGTCCTCGGCCACCTTTCCCTCGAGGAGTGCCTGGATCTGGGCGCCGCCCTGGCACGGGCGATCCTGCGCACCGGCGAGCCCGTCGGAATCGTCGCCTCGTCCGACATGACCCATTACGAGCCCGACGCCGTCGCCAGGCAGCGCGACCGCATCGCCATCGACGCCGCCCTGAGCCTGGATCCTCCGTCCCTCTACACCGAGGTGCACCGTCACGGCATCACCATGTGCGGCGTCGTCCCGGCGACCGTCATGCTGGAGGCTGCCCGGCGTCTGGGCGCCGGCGCCCCCCACCTGGTCGCCTACGCCACCTCGGGCGACACCAGCGGCGACCGCTCCTCCGTCGTCGGCTATGCCGGCATCTGCATACCGCCAAAGATCTGAAGGGAGAAGGGAATGTTCAGCCACCTGGCCGTCGGGCTCGACGGATCGACCGGAAGCGAGGGCGCTCTCGAGCTCGTCCTCCACCTGGCGGCGCGGCTGGGTTCCATCGTCCACGGCGTGTATGTCATCGACGTGGCCTACCTCGAAGGTTCGTTCATCGCCGACGTCAGCGGCGCCATGGGCCTCGAGCCCCTGGTCAACCTGACGCCCCAGGTGGAGACTCTGCTGACCGACCTGGGAACGACCATCCGGCTACACTTCGAGGAACGGTGCCGCGAGGCCGGCGTCCCCCACCAGTTCCACAGCGCGCGCGGCTCCGTCGCTCCCGCCCTGGCCACGGAGGCCGGCGCCTGCGCCCTCGTCGCCGTGGGCAAGTGCGGCGTCAACGCCGGGGTCCACGGCGACCTGCCCGGCCCCGTCACCGAACGGCTCCTCCGCATCTCCAAGATACCCGTGGCCGTCACCCCCGAGGGCCCCGCCCCCATCGGACGCATCCTGATCGGCTATGACGGCAGCGACCGCGCCCGCCGTGCCCTGCGCTGGGGCGGCGAGCTGGCCCGCAGCCTGGCCGTGCCCGTTTCGGTCGTCTCTGTCGCCCCGGAACCGGAGGCGGCAGCCGGGATCGTGGCACAGGCCGTCCAGTACCTGGAACCGCTCCAGCTGGATATCCGGCGCCACGCCGCCTCCGGTCACGCCCCCATGGTCCTCGAGCACTTTGCCGAGGAGGACGGCGCCACGCTCGTCTGCGTGGGCTCCCACGGCCGTCACCGGCTCCTGGAGATGATGATCGGTTCCACCACCGAGGCCGTCGTCCGCCGCAGCGCGGTGCCCGTTCTCTGCGTGCCCTGAGCCGGCCTCGCCACGGGATGCGGGCCATGGAGCCGGCTCGCCTGCCTGTACCGCCCCGGCTGTTGCCGGGCGCGGCGGGGCCGGCCTCCTTCAGCGGTACGCCGGCTGGGGCTCACGGTGGCCGCCAGCCGCCTCGAGGCTCACCGGCGCCATCAGGTGCGCCAACACATCGGCCGCGGCGTAGGAAGAGAGGCCCGGACGCAGGAACCGCCCGATGAAGGCCAGGCCGTCGCCCGAGGTCACGATGGGAGGTTCAACGAAGCCGTCGGCCCGGCGGTTGGCGTAGCCCGCCGTGGCGAGCAGGCCGTTGCAGAGGCACACGGCGCCCTCGGTATCCTCCAGCCGGCCGCCCTTGGCCACGAACTGGTCCACGGGCTCGGCAGGACAACGCAATACCACGGAGCCGTCCTCCCGCCGCACGGGACAGCGGAGCATGCCCAGGTCGCAACGCCTCGGCCTGGCGTGGTATACAGCTCGTTCGGACAGGGTGCCCCGGAGCTGAACAACCTTGAAGGGGTAGCCGGTGGGCGAGCCCACCGGGTCTGTCCGCACCCTCACGTGGCCCTCCCTGACGGCGTCGAGAACGCCCCGCTTGAGCTCCGGGGCCATCCCCGACTCCTCGCAGTAGGCGAAGGCCGTTCCCACCTGGACACCGGCCGCGCCCAGGTCCAGCGCGCGCCGGAGCCGCTCGGGCGTGTCCTCACCGCCGGCAAGCCAGAACGGAAGGCCGAGAGCCACCATCTGCTCCGGTTTTACGAGATCCTTGGGACCGTAGACGGGCTCGCCACGGCTGTCGACACGGAGCGGTCCCCGCGGTGGCGCGTTGTGACCGCCTGCCGTGGGCGCCTCCACCACGAAACCGTCGATGCCGCCGGCACAACGTCTCAACAGCGCCTTGGCGAGCACCGTGGAGGACACGATGGGCAGAAAGAGAGGCTTGGGGAGCGCTCCGGTCAACCGCCCCATGCCGGGGAAGGCACCGGCCGGGTCAAAGCCCATGAGGAGCTCGTCGCCGGGCCCCGCCCCGTGAAGGTCGAGACGGTAGCTGACGGGCCGGTGCAGGGCAAGACCGTCGAGAACCCCGGGGATCTGGTACGGGATCCCGGCTCCCATGATGACCACGCCGGCACCGGCCAGCATGGCGCCGTACAGGGTGGCCATGGTCGGCATCTGGATCTTCTCGAGGAGGTTGATCCCCACGGGGTTTCCATGGCCCTCCCTGGCAAGGGTGATCTCCGCGAAGGCCGCCAGCACCGTCAGCTCCACGAGCTCCTGGGACGGTTTTGGAGACCACAGCGGGGGCCGCGGCGGCCGGCCCTGCGGCGCCGCATAACGGTGCAGAATGCGGCGGACCGCCTCCTGATCGGGGAACCGCTCCAAGGCACGGTGCATGTGACCCCCGGGATCGCCGCCGGCCAGCCGGGCGGCCATCACCGTCCCGATGCCCGTGCCGGAGATCACCCCGAGCTGGCCCGCCGCGGACACCGCCCGCGCCAGGCGCCAGTCGGAGATCGCCACGCCCATGCCGCCCTGAATGACCTGCCCGATCCTCATGGATACTCCCTTGCGGGCCGGCTGCACCGCGGCCGGCCGGAGCCATGCCGGACCGCCGGGATTGTTCTCCCGGCGGCCGACTGTCCCACAACCATCATGGCGCCCGGGTTTCCGGTTTCCTTCCGGACCGTGTCAGGATCGTGTCAGGATCGGGCGGCCGGACCCGGAAGCTGGAGCGGATCACTCCTCGCCGGCGCCACCCCGGAGGCGGTAGCCGAAGCCGCGGACGGTCTCGATCAACCGCGGCCTGGCTGGATCTTCCTCGAGCTTGGCCCTGAGCTGCCCGATGAAGTTGTCCACCGTGCGGATGGAGCCGTGGTGGCCCGGGCCCCAGACGGCGTCCAGGATCCGCTGGCGGGAGAGAACGCGGTCCCGGGCCCGAACGAGCAGCACGAGCACCTGGTACTCCGTGGCGGTCAGCTCCACGGACCGCCCGTTGAGGAGCACCGTGTGGCTCGCGGTGTCGATCACCAGTGGCCCCGCACCGAGGGGTGTCTCGCCGTCGTGCCGCCGGCGGCGGAGCATGGCACGGACCCGTGCCAGGAGCTCGCCGAGGGAGAACGGCTTGGTGACATAGTCGTCGGCCCCCAGGTCCAGGCCCCGGATCCGGTCCATCTCGTCCGTGCGAGCGCTGAGAATGAGGACCGGCGTGTCGTCACCGGCGGCCCGAAGCGCGGCCAGGATCTCGAACCCGTTCCGGCCGGGCAACATCAGGTCGAGCACGATGAGGTCCCACGCGCCGTGGCGCGCCAGCTCGAGGCCGCGCTCGCCGTCGTCCGCCGTCTGGACCTCGTAACCCTCGCGCCCCAGGGCAAGGCCGAGCCCCTGCAGGATCGAGGGATCGTCCTCCACCACCAGGATACGGCATCCGGCGTGGCTCACGACGCTTCCTTCCGTTCGTCCGCCACGGGAAGCACGATGGAGAAGGTGGAGCCCTTCCCCGGCTCGCTGTCCACCTCCACGCGGCCCCCGTGGCCCGTGGCCACGTGTTGCACGATGGCGAGGCCGAGCCCCGCCCCCTCCACCGCGCGCGACAGCCGATCATCGGCGCGGTAGAACTTCTGGAAGATCTGGCGCTGCTCCCGCCGCGGGATCCCCGGACCGTTGTCCCGGACGAACAGGCGGACGTTTCTGCCATCCGAGGACGCGCCCAGCGCAATCCGTTTCTCCTCCCCGGTATACTTGACGGCGTTGCCGAGCAGGTTGAGGAGGGCGTCGGTCAGCGCCACACGGTCCCCCTCGACCGCTGGCAAGGAGCGTGTGACCTCGACGCGGATGGGCAGCTCCCGCCCCTGGGCCGAGCCGCGAAAGACCTCCACCGCCTCCTCGATCACCTCGCCAGGGTCCAGCCGCTCTCTTCGATACTCCCGCTGTCCCGCCTCCATGCGCCCCCACTCCAGCAACCGCTCGATCTGTACCTGGAGACGGAGCGCCTCCCGCTGGATTCCCTCGATGCAGAGCTCCCGCTCGGCGGGGTCGGCCGACTCCTCCGAGACCATCTCGGCGAACATCAGGATCGATGTCAGCGGTGTCCTGAGCTCGTGGCTGACCTTGGAGACGAAGTCCGTCTGCAGCCGTGAGAGACGCGCCTCCCGCCGGAGAAGGACGAGCGCAATGACCGATCCGGCGACGAGGCAGACGACCAGCGCCGTGACCAGGATCCCGAACACGAGGTTGAGGGGTGACCGCCACAGCACAAGCATGAGGATCCCGATCACCAGCAGCAGGGCCGTGGGCGCCACGACCAGCCCGATCAGCAGCGACACGATCCTCCGAAACCCGCGGTCCTGGGCGCTCGAAAGCGGTGGAAGCTGACCATCCATGCGCCCATGGTAACGCCACCGTCCAGCCGATGGGGCGCGCCCTCGACTCAGCCGCTGACGAGGGCCGTGGACAGGTAGCGCTCCCCACGGTCGCCGGCGATGGCGACGACGACCTTGCCCTCGCCCAGGCGCCGCGCCTCGGCGAGCGCGATCCAGGTGGTTGCCCCGGTGGAGACGCCGCAGAAGATCCCCTCCTCGCGGGCCAGGCGCCGCGCCGTCTCGAAGGCGTCCTCGTCGCGCACACGAATCTGCTCGTCGATCAGCGATCGATCCCAGATGGGCGGCTCGTAGCTGCCATCGAAGTGCAGGAGCCCCTCGATGTGCGAGTGGGCGTTGTCCGGCTCCGCTGCGACGATCCGTGTTCCCATGCCCGCCTCGCGGAACCTCCGTGCCGCACCCATCAGCACGCCCCCCGTCCCCACGCCGGCCACGAAGGTGTCCAGCCGGCCGCCGGTCTGCTCCACGAGCTCGGCCGCCGTACCGTGGTAGTGGGCCTCCCAGTTGCCCGGGTTGCCGTTCTGGTCCAGGTAGAAGTAGACATCGTTCTCGCGGACCGCCTGCTCCACGGCCCAGATATGCGAGTTCTGATCGTCGCCCGTGGTCAGCACCAGCTCCGTTCCCCATGCCTTCATGATCTTCCGCCGCTCGACGGACTTGGTCTCCGGCATGAACACCCTCGACCGGTAGCCCTTGAGGGCCGAGACCATCCCGATGGCGATCCCCGTGTTGCCCGAGGAGGCGTCCGTGATGATCTGGTGGGGTTTGAGCCGGCCCTCGGCCTCCGCCTTCTCGATGATGTAGGCAACGATCCGGTCCTTGAGCGAGCCCGACGGGTTGAACGATTCCATCTTGAGCATCACCCGGGCCATGCCGGGCTCCACCATGTGACGGAGCTCCACCAGGGGCGTGTTCCCCACGAGGTCAAGAATGGACTGTGGCGCCATGGATCCCTCCCGCGGCGGGCGCCCCACCGCACCCGGCGCTGGCTTCCCGAGGCCCCACCCCGGCCGCAGATTCTACCCCAAGCCGGGCCGTTCTGCCCAACCGGATTTTCCCCACGGCCCCGCTCCCACCCGGTCACCTGGAGGAGGTCGCGTCACGTCCGGCCCAGCCACCAACGCCGCCCGCGTGGAGCATCGAGGTGAGCGCGGGCTTCCGCAAAGGCGTGCCAGGCCTCGCCCGGCAGGGGATCCGTCCTCCGGCGCCGGGATTCCAGGCCACCGTGTTTCGAGGGAAACGCATTCAGCGTGTCCCGGGGCACTCACATCGAGAGATCGTTCGAAGGTCCACGCCGCGCCGGTCGAAAGGGTCTACAATACGAAGAGCATCCGGGCCCGGTCCGGGTGATCTCGAAGCGACGGGTCTCTCATGGACGATCGAACCACCAGCTGGTCACCCACCGGGGGCGGTAACGCTT
Source organism: Acidobacteriota bacterium (assembly GCA_013152925.1). Classification (GTDB taxonomy): domain Bacteria; phylum Acidobacteriota; class Thermoanaerobaculia; order Thermoanaerobaculales; family Sulfomarinibacteraceae; genus JAADFK01. The sequence continues at coordinate 12,853 of JAADFK010000218.1, forward strand.
CCTTCCGGAACGGCCGCATGCCGGCCGCGGGCGAGACCCTCGCCGGCCGGTTCTTGCTGGGCCGTGTCCTGGGCAGCGGGGGATCCGGGGTTGTCTTCGAGGCCCGCGACCTGCGGCTCGGGCAGCTCGTCGCCGTCAAGGTCCTCCATCCCGGCCGCATCGACGCCCAGAGCCTCGAACGGATCCGCCGCGAGGTCCACGCCGCCCGCGGGGGCCATCCCCACGTGGCCGCCGTCTACGATCTCCACGAGGCCGACGGCCTCCATTTCCTCTCCATGGAGCTGGTGGAGGGCGAGAGTCTCCGTAACCGCCTCCGGCGGGAGGAACGCCTTCCCCTGGACGAGACGATCCGCATCGGCGCCCAGATCGCCTCCGCCCTGGTACACCTCCACGCGCGGGGGATCGTCCACCGTGACGTCAAGCCCGGCAACATCCTGCTGACCCCGGATGGCGATGCCAAGCTCTGCGACATGGGCCTCGCGCGGCCGGTGGAGGAGGGCGTGACCGTCACCGAGGCCGCCACGGTGGTCGGTACTCCTGCGTACATGGCGCCCGAGCAGGCCACCGGGGAGGAGCTGACCGCGGCCACCGACGTCTACGCCCTCGGTCTCACCCTGTACCGGATGCTCGCCGGGATCCCTCCACTGGTGGAGGCCACGGCCCTCTCCACCCTGGCCCGCCGCCAGAAGGAGCGCCCCCCCTCCGTGCGCCGCGAGGCACCCGACACGCCCCGGTGGCTCGCCCGTCTCCTCGATCGCATTCTGGACCCGAACCCCCGGGAGCGGCCCTCCGCCGAGGCGGTGGAGCGCGCCCTGGCTGGCGGCCGGTTCCGCTTCCGCCCCCGGCGCAGGACCGTGGCCGCCGCCGTGGTCCTCGTGGTGGCCGCCGTGGCGGTTCCAGGCATCTACTCGCAGATCCGCCGCGGTGAGACAGTCCGGTTCCGGGTCGAGGGCAGCAGCGTCTTCGGCCTCGACAGCGAGGGCCGGACCACGTGGACCCGTTCCCTGGGGTCCGACGAGACCGGAATCGTCCGTGCCGATTTCGACGGCGACGGCAACGAGGAGCTGGCCGCCGTCACCGACGACCTCCAGAGCTGGCGGAAGGATCAGCGGCACTTCGCCACAGTGAGCATCTTCGACCTCCACGGCCACCTCCTGGTATCGGCCCGGCTGCGGGATCTCATCGGAAACTGGTGCTACTCCTTCCCCCTCCGGCTCGTCGCCGGGCTCCAGGCGGTGGATCTCGACGAGGACGGCCGATCCGAGCTCCTGGTCCTCTGCCGCCAGGCGCACTTCTTCCCCTTCGAGCTCCTCGTGTACTGGCCCGCCAGGAAGGAGTGGCAGACGGTGCTCGAGCACCCGGGTTACATCCGGAGCATCACCGCCCTGCCAGACGCCCACCGGCCGGTGCTCCGCTTCGTCGGCCTCGCCAACCGGCCCATCTACGCTCCGGTGGCCGGAGAGATCGTCCTCGATCCCGCCGGGCTGGGGAGCTCGACGCTGAACGACCACCTGCGGCTTCGCCCCGGCGCACGCTCCGTCCCCGGAGCCTTCCTCGCGTGGTACACCATCCTCGACCCGGCCGACGCCGAGTTCATGGGAGACACCGCGCGTCTCGAAGTGCACGAGGACGGCGGAAGCACCATCCATGGGGAGACCGGGACCGTGCTGAGGCTGGACCGATGGGGCAACCCCGAACCCGGCCCCAACGCAGGACGGAACCTGGGCGACCTGCGCTGCGGGTTCCTGCGGGAGATGGGATGGCTGAGGACCTACACCAAGTCGGCTAACGTGGACTCCATCAAGGCCCGTGTCCGCACGTTCCGTGAACGATTCGCCCCGCTGCTGGCAGAACAGCCCTACCGCATCACCCTGGACGTGGTGGAAGCCCGGTGCCTCGCCCGGGTTGGAGGTGTCGACGAGGCCATCGCCGTACTGACGCCCACCGTCCGTGACACCCACAGCGAAGACGCCGTGGTCCTGCTGGCGAACCTCCTGGGGATCGCCGGCAGATTGCGGGAGGCGGTCGCCGTACTGGAGCCCGCGGTCGCCATGCCCGGGACTCAGAGGGTCAACTTCGACGGCCGCCTGCTCCTCTTCCAGCTCGCCGTCGCCCTGCACGACCAGCCTCTTGCGGAGCGCTGCCTCTTCCACTTCGGCGTCGCGTCCCGGAAGATCGAGTGGGGCGAGGGTACGGTCGCGGCCATCCTCGCCCGCGCCCATCTATTGTGGGACGAGCCCACCGGGACGGACTGCACGGTGCGCTCCTGGCCCTACGAGCCCGCCGGCGCCGCCCTCGCCTGCCTGTGCCGGTGGCGCCTGGGCCGCACCGCCGCGGACGACACCGAGCTCATGCGCAAGGGTGCCGAGGCCAACCCCGACGCCGTGGCCTGGTTCCGCGTGGCCGAGGCCGCCGCTCAGCTCGGTCTCGGCCATCCGGACACGACCGTCCTCCTCCTCGACCACCTGGAGCCCGGGCTTCGCCAGGCCGCCACCAACGACTTCGGCGACCACCAGCTCCTCGGTCTCGCCCGCGCCCTCCGCGCCACGGCCCTCCTGGCCTCCGGCGACACCACCAGGGCCCGGGTCCAGGCCACGGCCCTGCTCCATACCCTGACCCCCGGCCTCCTGCCCGCAAAGCTCGCCGCCGAGGTCCTCCGGGCCACGACCCCCTCCACGGTCCCGCCCGGCCCCTGAGGTCACCGCGCCGTCCCCGGGGTCCTCCCGGCAATGACATGCACCGGCACCAGCACCCCACCTCATTCCGACCGACCACACCCGCCACCACGTCGTTCCGACCAACCACACCCCTTTGTCATTCCGACCGACCACACCCCCCATGCCATTCCGACCGAGCGCACCCCCCTTGTCATTCCGACCGAGCGAAGCGAGTGGAGGAACCTCCCCCGACGAAGCCCCCCACCCCCTCTTTCCAACCCGTGCCAATCCGCGGCTCGCCTCTTCTTCTCTTCTATTTCCCGAGTCGCGCCCGGTCAGGAATGAGCTTGCAGGCTCCGGAAATCCTGGCCGGATCTTGACTGGTGTTGAGGCTGAATCCGGGAGGGTGCCTGGTTCCACGGGAAGGGCCCGTGCCGCCCGCGAATTCCAGACCTTCAGGAGGGCCATGACGGATGGCGCGGCTCGGGGCCGCATCGTTGCCGGTGCGCACCACCGGTGGCACGTTGACCACATCCACCGGCGTTGGCTGGACACCCCGGGAAGGAAATCCGTGGCCAGAAGGAGCGCGTGACGTGGCTCTCACCGTTCGCGGGCTTCCGGACGGCTGACGGGTCACCTGCGGAAATCCAGGTATCCCTTCCGCGGCATGGGATCTCCTGCCGTGCGCCCGTTTGTTCTTGCCAGAACGCGGTTTACCAGCCTCCATGGGCCTGGCCCCTCGTCAACGGGCTCTGTTGATTCCGTCCGTTGGGGCCTCCGATGTTGCTGCGATCGGTGGGCCCCGCGACATCCGTGGCGTCCGAGCTTTCTCGGCAAGGAGGTCGCGTGCGAACTCCTGGCGCCCCTCCCGCGTATACTGGAGTGTGAACGCCATCATCTCGGTCCACGATCTCGTCAAGGTGTACCGCTCGCGGCGGCGCCGCCTGTGCGCCCTGAACGGCGTCGGCCTCGAAGTGGGGCGCGGCGAGGTGTTCGGGCTGCTCGGCCCCAACGGGGCCGGCAAGACGACCCTGGTCAAGATCCTTCTCGGCCTGACCCGGCCCACCGGAGGCGAGGTGCGGATCCGCGGCGCCGACCCGGCACGGTCCGAGGCGCGTCTCAGGGTCGGGTACCTGCCCGAGGGGCACCGGTTCCCCGGATACCTCAGCGGGATCGCCGCCCTGCGCCTCTTCGGCCGCCTGGCCGGGGTCGGCGAGCGCGAGCTCGGCTCCAGGATCCCGGAGCTCCTGGAGCTGGTGGGCCTCGCCGAGCGCGGCCGCGACCGGATAGGGCGTTACTCCAAGGGGATGACCCAGAGGCTCGGCCTCGCCGCGGCGCTGATCGACCGGCCGGAGGTGCTGCTGTTGGACGAGCCGACCGACGGCGTCGACCCCGTGGGCCGGCGGCACATCCGCGATGTGCTGCTCGCCGAGTGCCGGCGCGGCACTTCAATCCTCATCAACTCGCACCTGCTATCGGAGGTGGAGCGAACCTGCGGGCGGGTCGCCATTCTCGACCGCGGACGCGTGCTGCGCGAGGCCACGGTGGAGGAGCTGACCCGCAGCGGCCTGCGCTACCGCATCCTCATGGAAGGCGGCGTGGCGGGACCGGTCCACGCGGTTCCAGGAACCACGCTGACACGCCGCAACGGTCACCTGGACGTGGAGGCCGAGTCGGTTGGCGCCCTCAACGCCCTGCTCGACGCCCTGCGATCCGATGGCCGTCTGCTGACCGAGGTGACACCCGTGCGATCGGACCTCGAGGACGTGTTCGTCAAGCTGGTCGGGGCCGACGCGGCGGCGGCGCCCGCTGCGGCGGGAGGTGCATCGTGAAAACCTGGGCGCTGGTCGTCGATACCTGGCGCGAAGCGCTGGCGCGGAAGACGCTGCTCGGCTTTGCCGGGGCGTCCACCCTCTTCCTGCTGACCGTGGCTTTCGCCCTCAACCTGGACATCGTCAAGGGCTCCCTGGCCGCCGCGACACTGTTCGGCCATTCCCTTCAGATGCGCGGCAGGCCGCCGGCCATCGGGGAGGTGGTGGCGGGCGGCCTGGCGGCATTCGCCGGCCTCACTTACGGGCTCGGCATCTTCCTCGCCATCTTCGCCACAGGGAACCAGGTGCCGAACCTGATGCGGCGCGGCACCGTCGACCTCTACCTGAGCCGTCCGGTGGCCCGCTCCCGGGTGTTGCTCGGACGCTTCCTCGGCGGCGCCACGCTGGTGGCCGCCAACCTGCTGTACCTGTGCGGCGGTCTGATGCTCATCGTCGGGATCAAGACCGGGCTGTGGGAGAGCCGTTTCCTGCTCGCCGCCCTGCTCATCTTCGTGGTGTTCCTGACCTTCCTCGGCTTCATGTACCTGGTGGGCGTGCTCTCGGGCTCGACGCCGCTGTCGGTGATGCTGTCGTACGGCCTGTGGGTGGTTTCCATGCCGCTGGCGGCCCACGACCGGATCGCCGTGGCCATGGACTCGCGCCTCTCAGCCGCCGCCGTCAATGGACTGTACTGGGTGCTCCCCAAGACCGCCGAGATCGGTCGCGACATCGTGCGGCTGGTGACCGGCAAGGGTTCGCCCGACGTTGCCGCCCTGGCCACAACCGTCGCCTTCGGCGCCGCCTGTCTGGCGCTGGCCGTGGCCCTTTTTCATCGTAAGAGTTTCTAGGACTCGAGATGCGTGATTCTTGCCGCCGATTAGCACCCACCTCTTGCGCCCCGGATGGTTACGCCAATGCTCGACGTACCACGGGGGACGCCTTCTCCCGGCGTGAGCCCCCGGAGCCTCACGATCCCGGAAGATCTCACGCGGCAGCATCACGTATCCTGGAATAGGAGGTTCCCATGCTTCGTCGTACCTGTCTCGCCCTTGCCGTCCTGGCCGCCACCACCGCCTGGGCGGCCCCACCAACCGTGGCCGAGCTGCTGCAACGTGTTCCGGCGGACGCCCGTGCCGTCGTCGCCGTGGATACCGCCGCGCTGCGCACCGAGCCGCTGGTCCAGCGATGGCTGCTCGAGCACCAGACCGAATGGAGCGGGGTGGACGACGAGGCCACCCGCTTCCTCGACGATGCCGGCATCGATCCGGCCGCCGACGTGGACGCGTTCGTCTTTGCCATGTTCACGGACGAGGCAGACGGGCATCCCCTGGCCCTGGTCGGCGGACGCTTCGACGCCGCCTCGCTGACCGCTGCGGTGGTCGCCCGCGGCGCCGAGCCGCAACAGGTGGCAGGCGTCACGGTGTATCGCGTTGATCAGAACGCCGGCGCGGCCCACGCGGCCCTGGTGCGAATCACCGACGACCTCCTCGTGTTTGGCGATCGCGCCGCACTGACGGCCTCCCTCGGCCGCGGCGTCGGGCCGGTTCCCATCGTGGAGGAAGAGGCCGCCGCCGGCCATCTGGATCTCGAGGCGCCCTTCTGGGTGGTTTCCGACCTTCCCGAACGGAACACGGCCCGGACGCCCCCGCAGGCAGCCGGCAGTGAGAGTCCCGAGGACCAGGCCATGCTGGCGGTTCTTGCCGCCTCCTCGATGGTGCGCCGCGTCGCCGGCTGGGCGCGACTGGACGAGGAGCTGGCGGTGCACGGCTTCGCAACCACCACCAGCGACGAGAACGCCGGCCTGCTCCGCGACACGATCCGCGGCGCCCTGGCGGCCGCCCGGCTGGCCGTCCAGGAAAAGGAGCCCCTGCTGGTGGACGTTCTGCGCGGGGTGAGGGTGGATGCCGACGGCGCCGTCGTCTCGCTGGCCGCAACGATCCCGGTGGAGCTTCTCCAGAAGCTGGCCGCCGAACCCCATGTCCGCGCCGGGAGGGCTCAGCGAGCCACCCCCCGCTGAGGGCGGCGCCGGGGAACGGCCTCCGAACCGGCATGCGGCGCATGACGTCGTGGAGCATCAGATGAATCCCAACGGAACGCGTCGCAGCGGCCGGTGCAGGCTCGCGGTCGGCGCCGCCGCCCTGGCGTTGTTGACGGCGGGGCCGGCCGGGGCCCAGGAGGGCGGTGCGAGCGCCCTGCTGGCAGGGGCGCGGGAGTGCGTCCGGCGCGCGCCGCGCTATGACGGCCGGTACGTGGCGCTCCCGTACCCCGGTGGGGATCCCGGATGGGAGATCGGCGTGTGCACCGACGTGGTGATCCGGGCGTTTCGCCGGGCCGGGGTCGATCTGCAGCGGCTGGTGCACGAGGACATCCTGGAGCGGCCGCAGGCCTACGGCATCCGAAGGGCGGACGCGAGCATCGACCACCGGCGGGTACGGAACCTGGCGGTGTTCTTCCGGCGGTTCGCCGAGGAGCTCCCGGCGGAGGGCGACTGGCGGGCCGGCGACATCGTCGTATGGTCGCTCCGGGGGTCGGAGCGTCCCGATCACATCGGTGTGATCTCGGGAGAGTTGGGGAGGTCGGGAAATCCCCTGGTCTACCACCACTTTCCGCGGACGGCCCACTTTTCGGGACACCCCGAGGCCTCGGACTGCCTGCACCGCTGGCGGATTCTCGGTCATTTCCGCTGGAGGTGGGAGCCCGCCGTAGACCCGGCCGTTGGGGGCGGGTGAAGGGCGCCGGCCCCCCAGACCCGGGCCCCGTCACGAGGCTCGCCCGGCGCCTCGGGGCACGGCTCCCCGGCGAGATCGGCGAGCGGTCGTGGGGCTCCTCTTCGACCGGGTGACGGCCTGCCACCCGTTTTCCGCGAGAGTCTCCCTGCCGCTCCCCACGCTCAGCCAGGCGCCCGGGAAGCCCGGCGCCGCCACCGCGAAGGACTGTGAATGCGCCGTGACGGCGGTACACTGGCGAGCAGGGCGGTTCCGGTGAAGGAGGCGTGGTGAGGGTCTCATTGGATGTGGACTGGGCCGTGGTGGGGTCGGGCTTCGGGGGGAGCGTCGCCGCCATGCGGCTGGCCCAGAAGGGATACCGCGTGACGGTCTTCGAGGCGGGCCGGCGCTTCGCGCCGGAGGACCTGCCGGTGAGCAGCTGGGACGCGCGCCGTTTCTGGTGGGCGCCGGCGCTCGGCTGCTACGGGATCCAGCGGATCGATCTCCTTCGCCACGTGACGGTGCTTGGGGGTGCCGGCGTCGGCGGGGGCAGCCTGGTGTACGGCAACACGCTCTTCGTGCCCCTGGAGCCGTTCTTCGAGCGGGAGCCGATCCGGGAGATGGGCGGCAGGGACCAGCTGATGCCGTGGTTCGAGCTGGCCCGGCGGATGCTCGGCGTGGTCGAGAACCCCAGGCTCTTCGAACCGGATGAGCTGCTGCGGCGAACGGCGGCCGAGTACGGGCGCGAGGAGAGCTTCGCCCCCAGCCCGGTCGGGGTGTTCTTCGGAGAGGAAGGCTGCACGGTCCCCGATCCGTATTTCGGAGGTGAGGGACCGGAGCGAACGGGGTGCAACTTCTGCGGGGGATGTTTCATCGGCTGCCGGGTGGGCGCCAAGAACACCCTGGACCGGAACTACCTGTACTTCGCGGAGCGCCTCGGGGCGCGGGTGGTGGCGGAGACGGAGGTGATGGACATTCGACCCCTGTCGGAGGACGGCGGCGATGGCTACGAGCTGAGCGTGCGGCCGGTGCGCGGCACGTTTCGGCGGCCGGTGCAGCGGATCCGGGCCGGCGGGATCGTCGTGGCCGCAGGAGTGCTGGGAACGGTGCGGCTCCTGGGCAGGCTCCGGCAGGACGGACGGCTGCCACGGCTCTCGGCTCGGCTGGGCAGCGGGGTGCGCACCAACAGCGAGACCATCGTCGGTGTCATGGCGCGGGACTTCAATGCCGACTACTCCCGCGGCATCGCCGCCTCGTCCAGCGTCTTTCCCGACGAGCACACGCAAATCCAGGCGGACCGGTACCCCGCCGGCTCCGACGCCATGGGGTTGATGGCCACCATCCTGACCGATGGCGGCGGGAAGATCCCGCGGCCCCTGCGCTGGCTCGGCCAGATCCTGCGGCATCCCGTGGACTACCTCCGGGTGGCGGTTCCCCTGGGGTTCGCGCGGCGCTCCGTCATCCTGGTGGTGATGCAGGACCTGGAGAGCAGCCTGCGCCTGAGCGTCCGCCGCCGCGCGATGCCGCCCTTTGGGCACCGCCTGAGCTCGGAGCTGGAGAATGGCAGCACGATTCCAACGTGGATCCCCATCGCCAACGACTTCGCCCGCCGCCTGGCACGGCGCATGGACGCCATCCCCGGCAACATGACCGGCGAGGTGCTGCTCAACCGGCCCACCACCGCGCACATCCTCGGCGGCTGCTGCATGGGCCGGAACCCCGGGGAGGGGGCGATCGACCTCGAAAACCGCGCCTTCGGCTACCGGAACCTGCTGGTGTGCGACGGCTCGGTGATCCCCGCCAACCTCGGCGTCAACCCCGCCCTCTCCATCACGGCCTTCGCCGAGCGCGCCATGTCCTTCGTCCCGCCCAAGGGCGGCGCCGCCCCACGCCTGTTCCCCTTCGAGCACCGCTGGGGCGCCGGCCGCCTGCTGACGAGGTCCGGCAGGATAAGCGCTCCGGAGCCGGCGCACATGCCAGGTTCGTGAGGATCACCATGACGTCATCCACGACACCACGCGCGACTCGAGCTCCTCTCGGCCACCAGGATGCTCACCAACTTCGAGCTTGACTCCCCCTTGTACCGCCGCCATACGGCGGCCCCGGGCTCAGGCCTGGCCCGCCTCGCACGCCTGCGCCGGCTCAGCCGCCGCAGACCTCCGTCGTCTCCATGGCCACTTCCCGGGCCAACGCCTCCATGGCCGCCCGTGCGGTTTCTCCTCCGGAGAGGTTGTCGACCACGAGGTAGCACCGGTCCAGGAGGGCCACCAGCTGGTACCGGTCCACGCTTACCGGACCCGGCAGGCCCTTCATCGTGCCGCCCGTACGGCCCTGCCGCTCCCAGACTTTGCGGGCTCCCCCGGAGGTCCCAAGCAGGAAGAGCTGCGCCTCGATCTCCTCCGCGCCGTCGGTGTAGTCCCGCACCAGGAGACGCTCAAAGCCCTCCTGGAGGAAGACCTCCGCACCGCCGTCGATGCGATCGTAGAGACCGCCGGCGGTGACCGTCTCAACAGGGCCCTCGCTTCGCCACCCGGGCAGAGGCCCGTTGCCGGGAAGCAGGCTCGTGGAGGCCGTCTCCCCGCGCTCCCGGTCCGGCCCGGGGCCGCAGGCCCACGTGACGCTCAGGAGCAACAGCAGAGCGGCCGCGGCCGTCAGCCGCCATGATTCCCGTGAGGGAGGCGAGCTCACTTGACCTGGTACCCCTGGGCGGCGCGGTAGACGGAGTCGCCGCTGGACTGGTCGACGGTGGTACCGTAGGCGTACCACAAGGACTGCGAATCCGAGCACGTGATGAGAACCCAGCCCCCGGTCAGGGTGTCCCCGACGCCCAAGGTGTCGACGCCCCGTTGCTGGAGGCCGGACCGGGAGAAGTTGAAGGTCCCGCTCCCCGCCTCGTTGCCCTGGGAGTCGTAGACAGTCACCGTGAACTGCACGCTCTGGTCCCACGGCCAGAAGATGCCGACGTTCGTGCGGAAGAGGCTGTCGTTCTCGACGCCGCTGACCCAGGCCCTGTCCGACACGACGACCGAGTTGACATCCTGGCCGTAGCTGCCCGTGTCGCCACTGGTATAGGTCCGCGACGAGAGCACGAGGGGCTTGCCGTCGATGGAGAAGATCATCAGGGCGCCCTTCCTGTCCAGCAGGCCGAACTTGGACTGTACGATGTTGGTCAGGACGAGCTGCTGGTCGGCCGGAACGGGGATCGGGTCGCTGGTCTTGGTCTCGAAGGTCGGCTCGCCGTCGCGGATCTCGGGGTAGAGCACCATCTGGACCGTGGTGTCCTCACCGCTGACGTTGAGGATGGAAACGTCCGAGCGCCAGAAGGTCCCCTTCTTGCCGGGGAGGTTGGCGACCACGGGGATGGTACCGCCGGGAGCGACGAACTGGGCCGAGACGGGGACAGCCGCCGTGACGAGGACGAGAACGAGGATCAAACGACGGAACATGAGCACCTCCTGCTTCCGGTTCCGGTGCGAGTCTACCCCATCCCGCCATACCCTCCGGCGCCCCGGGCCGGCCCGGGGGTGCCCGGCATCACGCACGCTGGCTCACCGGTTCAAAGATCGCTGGTGCGGCCCCCGAGGAACGCCCAGATGGCGAAGCTTTCCAGGGCGAACGGGGCGAAGCCGAGGAAGCCCAGCACCGGCATCTCGAAGAGCTTGAGCCCGCCGCCGAATGGTACGGTGTAGGTCCAGCGGGCCCCCGCCACCCAGTTGATGGACTCCCAGAGAACGCCCGCGGCCAGGCCCGCCATCAGCCAGGCCACCGGTCTCGCCCTGGTACCCGCCTCCAGCGCGCCGATCATGCTGGGCCGCCCCCGCGCCCGGTTGATCGGGTCGAGAAGCAGCACCCAGGCGATCCAGACATCGGCGGCGAAGTAGGGCGAGGGCCAGAGCATGGGAATCGCCGCCAGCACCAGTCCCACGGCTGACAGGGACCATCCCAGCTCGGAGGGCATCCGTCCTCCCTCACCCCGTCCCACCCAGCGGGCCGCCACCGGCTCGAAGAGGGCGGCCAGCAACAGGAGGGCCGGGGTGATGGTGGCGAAGGCCCAGAGGTAGCCGATCCCGCGTTCGGGCCATGGCGGCAGACCGTGGTAGTGCCACCACAGCTCGGGGCCTCCGGGATCCCAGAAGCGCGGCCGATCGTACCACTCGAAGAGCAGCCACGAGGGCACGGAGATCGCCGCTGCAACCGCCAACCGCCCCGGCCGGTTCCGCAGCCACGAACGCCCGGAGGCGTCCAGAAGCCCGTCGACCACCAGGATGACGCCGGTCCAAGCCAGCGGCGTCAGGTACAGCCGGCCGAAGCGCGTCCCGAGCTCTTCGAGCAGCACGCCCAGGATCAGCACGGCCACTCCCAGCAGAGCCCACCACCCCGGCCGTCCACCGCCGGCGGAGGATGCCTCGTTCTCCATGATCCGATTGTAGTCCCAACACGGGCTGCCGCCAGTCTCCGGTACAATTGAAGGCACGATGAACGATGAGCTCGCGAGCCTTTCCACTCTCTGGCCGCCGGTACTGGAAGCGGCGGTGCGCCTCGCCGCGCGGGCCCACTACCACCAGTTCCGCAAGCGTTCCCCGGGCGGCGAGGACTGCGACGGTGGCCCGGATGCCCTGGCCGAGGGGTGCATCCCCTACATCACCCACCTGGTGGGCACGGCGACCATCCTGGCCCGCGCCGGGGCGGAGTCCGGCGTCATCGCCGCTGGCCTGCTGCACGATCTGCTGGAAGATGTCCCGGAGGCCGGCGGCGAGACGGCAATCCGCCACGCGGCCGGTGAGCGGGTCCTGGCCCTGGTGCTGGCAGTCACCGAGGACAAGGAACGGGACCGGCCCGCCGCCGAGAGCTGGGAACATCGCAAGGCCGAGCAGCTGGAGCACCTGGCGACCGCCCACAGGGACGTGGTCCTGATCAAGGCGGCCGACGCCCTTCACAACCTGCTCTCCCTGATCGCCGATCTGGAAGCCGCGGACGCGGCTCCCACGGTCTGGGACCGCTTCAACGCCCCTCCCGAGCGGCAGCTGCTCTACTTCGGCGAGCTCAGCCGGGTGGTATGCCACCGTCTGCCCGGCCACCCCATTGCGGTCGAGCTGGCCTCCGCCGTCGAAACCCTGCGGGCCCAACGTCCGTGAGGGGCCTTCCCGCGGCGGATGGGGTAGGATGATCGCCGGAGGTTGGGCATGAAGATCACCGTTCTCGGGGCCGGGCGCTGTGTGACGGGCTCCAAGTATCTCCTCCAGTGGAGGAACTTCTCGACGCTGCTCGACTGCGGCCTGTTCCAGGGGCCCGCCGAGAACCGGCGGCGGAACTGGGCTCCCCTGCCCTTCTCCGCGCGCCAGCTTGGAGCGGTCGTTCTGACCCACGCCCACATCGATCACTCGGGCTACCTGCCGCGGCTGGTTCGCCAGGGTTTCCGGGGACCGATCTACTGCACGCCGCCCACCCGGGCGCTGCTCCGTGTGCTGCTTCCCGACGCCGCCCACCTCCAGGAAGAGGAGGCGCGCTACGCCAACAAGGAGGGGTACTCCAAGCACACGCCGGCGCTGCCGCTCTTCCGCATGGCCGACGCCAAGGCGGCCCTGCGGCTCCTCGAGCCGGCCCCGTTCCACGAGTGGATCGAGCTCAACCCCGGCGTCCGCTTCCGGTACCGGCGCCAGGGGCACATTCTGGGCGCCGCCTCGGTGGAGGTTCAGACCAAGGTCTCCGGCGGTGCACGGCGCTCGGTCTACTTCTCCGGCGATGTTGGGCGCTACGGCGTCCCGATTCTCAAGGAGCCGGAGTCGTACCCCGGCTCCGACGTGCTCTTCGTCGAGACCACCTACGGCGACCGGCGTCACGACCCCAGGGACCCGTACGAGCTGCTGACGGAGGTCATCACGGCGGCGGTCCGGCGCGGCGGGGTCATCCTGATCCCGGCCTTCGCCGTCGACCGTACCCAGGAGATCCTGTACATCCTCCACGAGTTGATGGAAAGCGGCGACATCCCCGGGATGCCGATCTTCCTGGACAGTCCCATGGGTATCGAGGCGACGGCCATGTACGCCCGTTTCGTCTCCGAGCACGACGCCGAGATGCGGGAGTACTACGATCGTGACGAGAATCCCATCTTTCCGCCGAACCTCAAGGTGACGCCGAGCTCGGCGGAGTCCAAGAAGCTCAACGGCGTTCCGGGGCCGGCCATCATCATTTCCGCCTCGGGCATGGCGACGGGCGGCCGGATCCTCCACCACCTCAAGCTCCGCCTCCCCGACCCCGCCAACACGGTGATCTTCGTCGGCTACCAGGCCAGGGGGACCAAGGGCCGCCGCCTGGTGGAGGGGGAGAAGAAAATCAAGATCCACGGCCAGTGGATCCCGGTCAGGGCACACATCGAATCGCTCGGGACTTTCTCGGCCCATGCTGACCGCGAGGAGCTCGTGCTGTGGCTGAGCCGCCGCGAGCGGGATCCCTCGACCGTCTGCCTGATCCACGGTGAGTACGGTTCGCAGCAGGCCTTCGCCGAATTGCTGCGTCAGGAGTATGGATGGGAGCCGACAATCCCCGAGATCGGGGACGAGATCGTCGTCAACCGCTGATCAGCCGCCTGGGGTGGTGGGCCTGGTTCACGGCCCGCGGGTTCTTCCGGGACCGCGGGGTCGACCGCTCCGCCGCGCTGGCCTACATCACCCTCCTGGCCCTTGTGCCGCTCCTGGCCGTCGTCGCCTCGCTCTCCCGCTCCTTCTTCTCCTCCCACACCGAGGACATCGTCCGGATCTTCAGCATCGTTCTGCCCTACTCTCCGGACGCGGTGGCGAAGACCCTGACGGAGTTCATCCAGCGGGCCCGCACCCTTGGGGGCATCGGGTTCCTGATCTTCGTCGTCCTTGGATTCCGGCTCTTCCTGCTGGTGGAGGAGATGCTCAACGACGTCTGGCGTTCCCCCTCCCGGCGCAGTGTCACCATGCGGATCTTCTCGTTCACCATGGTCCTGTTCTGGGGCCCCGTGGTCATGGGCCTGGGAACGACCTTCCTCTTCTGGCTGGGCCATCAGCCCTGGGCCCCGGACGCCGCCCTGGTGCTGGGCCTCACGCGCCTCGCCATACCCTTCGTCGGCTTCACCATGGTCTACCTGCTGGCCCCACACACACCGGTGCGGGTCGGCGCCGCCGTCACCGGCGGGGTGACCGCCACGGTGGCGCTCCAGGTGTTGCGTTCCGCCTTCGTCGCCTATATCCGCGCCTTCCCCAACATCAACCTCATCTACGGGTCCCTGGCGCTCGTCGTCTTCTTCCTGATTTCTCTCTTTGCCTTCTGGGTGCTGGTCGTTGTCGGGGCCGAAGCCTCGTACGTCTCCCAGAACCTCGGCGCCCTGATGCGCGAGCGGGCCCGGACGCGGGGGGGCGAGCCCGACGCCGTGCTGACGCCGATCCTGCTCCTGCTCGCCTGCTACCGGCACGTTCGGTTGCACGGAGAGCCGCCAACGCTCCACGCCCTTTCGGAGGTCCTGGGCACGGCCGACAGGACCACGGGCCGCCACCTCCAGAAACTGGTTGACGCCGGGCTGGTCGCCGTGACCGGCGGCGAGCGGGAGTCGTACCTGCCGATCATCGAATCCGGGCGGTTGACCCTGGGGGAGGCCGTGGAGAGGATCTGGCCGCTCCAGGGCACGCCGCCACCCGGCTGTCACCCCGAGGTGGTGGACCGGCTGGTCGAGATTCTTGGCTCCGCCCGGCGGGTCCAGCGGGAGCTCCTCGATCCGGTGACCTTCGACGAGCTGGTCAGCCTGCACGAAGGGGAAGCGCCCACGGCGGAGGATTCCGAAGCAACGGAAACCGCCGCACCCTGAGGTGCGGCGGCGGTGCGTTTTGAGGTCGGGGAAAGGGTCACTCCTTCTCGGAAGTCTCCTCGGCCTCCGCGGCAGCCGGCTCTTCGGACTCGGACGCCGCCTGGGCGGTGGACGCTTCGGGAGTGGCTTCCTCGGCGGGAGCCTTCGCCTTCTTCGTGGCGCGCTTCCTCGTCCGCTTGGGCTTCGTTTCCCTGGCCGGCTCGTCGGCCGGCGCTGCCTCGGCCGCTTCGGCCGCGATCTCCCCGGCCGGTTCCTCCTCGGCAACCTCGACGGTCTCGGTCTCGGCCGGTCCCTCCGGGGCGCCATCCTTGCGGCCGCCGAACATTCCACGGGCACGGTCCATCAACGAGGCCTTCTTCTCGCCGCCACCCTCGCCCTTGGCCGAGGGCACGTAGTCCACGAACTCGATCAGGGCCAGCTCGGCGCCGTCTCCCCGGCGGTTTCCCAGCCGGACGATACGGGTGTAGCCGCCGTTGCGGTCCATGAAGCGCGGCGCGATCTCGTCGAAGAGACGCCGCACCACGATCTTGTCTGGAACCATCGTCAACACCCGCCGGCGGGCGGGGAGCGTTCCCGTCCGCGCCAGGGTCACCATGCGCTCGGCGATGGGCCGGAGCTCCTTGGCCTTGGCCACGGTGGTGATGATCCGCTCATGGGTGAACAGGGCGGTCAGCTGGTTCCGGAACAGCGCCTTGCGATGGGCGGTCGTCCGCCCGAGCTTTCGTCCACGTACGCGATGTCGCATGACCTCGTCTCCCGTCGTCTCAGAGGTCCAGCTTCATGCCGAAACCGAGGCCCATGGCTTCCAGCTTCTCCCGCACTTCCTTGAGCGACTTCTCGCCGAAGTTGCGGATCTCCACCATGTCCTTCTCGGTCTTGGTCACGAGGTCCCTGAGGCACTTGATATTGGCGTTCTTGAGGCAATTGAGGGAACGGATGGACAGCTCCAGGCTCTCGATCTCCCGGTCGAGGACGCTCTCGCTCTCCTCCTCGGCGGAAACCTTCCCGGCGGCACCGTCGCCGGCGGAAGCGGTCTCCTCCTCGGCAGCCTGGGTGAAGATGTCCATGTGGCCCTGTACCAGGCGAGCAGCATGGGTCAGCGCATCCTCCGGCGTGATCGTGCCGTTGGTCCAGATCTCGACCACCAGGCGCTCGTAGTTGGTCATCCGGCCAAACCGGGCCATCTCGACCCGGTAGTTGGCGCGGCGAACCGGAGAATGCGCAGAATCCACCGGGATGAACCCGACGTCCAGCTCCTCGTCCTGGTTCTCCTCCGCCGGCACGTAACCCCGCCCCTTGGCCACACGAACCACCATGTCCAGCACACCGTCCGCCGACAGGGTCGCGATGTGCATCCCGGGGTCCGTCACCTCGACGTTGTGGGGCATGGCGAACTGCCCGGCCGTGATCTCGCCGGCGCCCTCGGCGTGGAGCGACAGGAAGACCGGCTCGTCGCCGTGGAGAACGAAGGGCACGTTCTTGAGGTTGAGGATGATGTCCGTGACATCCTCCACGACCCCGGGAACGGCGGAAAACTCGTGATCCGCCCCCTCGATCTTGACCGCCGTCACGGCGGCCCCGGGGATGGAGGACAGCAGGGCCCGCCTGAGGGCGTTGCCCACCGTCGATCCCCAACCCCGCTCGAAGGGCTGCGCGAAAAACCGGCCGAAGGTCTCGCTCCGGCTCTCACCGTCAATCTCTACCCTCTCGGGTCGAACGAACTCGCTCCAGATCATGGGCCCCCCTTACCGCGAGTACAGCTCGACGATGAGCTGCTCCTGGATCGGAATCCTGACATCCTCGCGAGTGGGCATCTCCACCACCTTGCCGGTGAAGTTGTCCATATCGAGCTCCAGCCACGGTGGGATACCACGGCCCTGCGCGAACTCCATCGCCTCACGAATCTGGTCGTTCTTCCGGGTCTTTTCCAACACGGAGATCTCCATGCCGGGCTTCACCCGGAATGACGGCACGTTGACCCGGCGGCCATCGACCTGGATATGGCCATGGCGTACCAGCTGGCGGGCCTGGTTCCTGGAGGTCGCGAAACCCAACGAGTAGACAACGTTGTCCAGGCGGATCTCCAGCAGCTGGAGGAGGTTCTCACCGGTGACGCCGCGGCGGCGGGCCGCCTCGACGAAGGTCCGGTGGAACTGCCCCTCGAGCAGGCCATACACCCGGCGGAGCTTCTGCTTCTCGCGCAGCTGGATGGCGTAGTTCTGGACCTTGCGGCGCCGCGCTCCGTGCTGCCCCGGGGGGGCGTTCCGGCGCTCGATGGCGCATTTTTCCTTGAAACAGCGCTCGCCCTTGAGGAAGAGCTTCATACCCTCCCGGCGACACAAACGACAAACTGGGCCTCTGTAGCGTGCCACGTTGCTCTCTCCTTGCCGTCAGACCCGGCGCCGCTTGGGTGGGCGGCAGCCGTTGTGGGGAATGGGGGTCACGTCGCGGATGCTCCGGATATCGAGACCGGAGGCCGCCACGGCGCGGATGGCCGACTCGCGGCCGGGACCGGGCCCCTTGACCCGGATATCCACGCTGCGGACGCCGTTTTCCTGCGCCTGCTCGGCGGCGGCACGAGCCGCCAGCTGGGCGGCGTAGGGCGTCCCCTTCCGCGAACCCTTGTAGCCGTTGCGGCCGCCGGACGACCAGCAGATGGAGGCTCCGTTGGGATCCGTGAAGGTCACAATCGTGTTGTTGAACGTGGCGTGGATATGCGCCACGGCGTGGGGAATGTTCTTACGTTCGCGGCGGGGCTTCCTCCCGCCCTTTCGGTCCTTTGCCATCTCAGCGCTCCTCGCTCTTACTTCTTGCCGACTTTCTTCTTGCTGGCCACAGCCGCACGCCGCGGCCCCTTCCGGGTGCGGGCGTTCGTGTGGGTCCGTTGACCCCGGACGGGCAGACCGCGACGGTGGCGGATGCCCCGGTACGATCCGATTTCGATGAGACGCTTGATGTTCATCGCCACTTCCTTGCGGAGGTCGCCCTCCACCCGTCCCTCGTCCTGAAGAACGCGTTGGAGACGAAGCACCTCGTCTTCCGAAAGATCCTTGACCTTGATACCCTCGGCCACTTCGGCCTTGGCCAGGATTTCCCTGGCCCGCGAACGGCCAATTCCGTAGATGTACGTCAGACCGATCTCCACGCGCTTGTTGGCCGGAAGATCAACACCTGCAATTCGAGCCACCTGAAACCTCCCCGGTCAACCTTGCCGTTGCTTGTGTTTTGGGTTCTCGCAAATCACCCGGACAACACCCTTGCGGCGGATGATCTTGCACTTTGCACACATTTTGCGAACCGACGGACGAACTTTCATCGCCGCCTCCCTTGACTATTTGTATCGGTACACGATCCGCCCCCGCTTGAGATCGTAGGGCGAAAGCTCGACCAGCACCTTGTCTCCCGGAAGAATGCGGATGAAGTGCTTGCGCATCTTTCCCGAAATGTGAGCCAGCACCTCGTGCCCGTTTTCCAGCTCCACGCGGAACATGGCGTTGGGCAGGGGTTCGACCACCGTCGCAACCACTTCGATTGCTTCTTCCTTTGCCATCGTCACTCCTTGCGACCGAGCACTCGGGGACCCTTCTCGGTCACGGCCACCGAGTACTCAAAATGGGCTGAGAGTTTACCGTCTTCCGTCCGTGCTGTCCAGCCGTCCCGATCAACACGGACCCGCCAGGACCCTTCGGTGATCATCGGTTCGATGGCCACCACCAGGCCAGGCCGCAACACGAGCCCGGTTCCCGGCTTCCCGTAATTGGGCACCTGGGGATCCTCATGGAGTGAGCGGCCCACACCGTGACCGACGAAGTCGCGGACCACACCGAATCCCGCGCCCTCGGCCCGCTGCTGGACCGCCGCACCGATATCCCCCAGACGCTTGCCGGGGCGGACCTGCTCCACGGCATCCTCGAGGCACTCCCTGGTGACCTGCATCAGCCGCTGGGCCACCGGCGAGACCTCGCCGACACCGAAGGAGATGGCGGCGTCGCCGTAGTACCCCTCGACGACCGCCCCGCAATCCACGCTGAGCAGGTCGCCAGCCTTCAGACGCACCTTGCGGCTGGGAATACCGTGGACGATCTCGTCATTCACCGAGGTGCACAGGGTGGCCGGGTAGCCACGGTATCCCTTGAACGCCGGCGTGCCACCACCCTGGCGGATCAGGTCCTCCGCGAGCTTGTCGAGATCGGCCGTGCTCACCCCCGGCTCGGCCGCCTCGCGAACCGCCTGGAGCGCCCGGTGCACCAGGGCGTTGGCCTGGTGCAGAATCTCGAGCTCGCTCTCCGATTTGAGAAAGATCATTGATCAGCCGACGCGCCGATCGCGTCGACAATGGCCGCCGTGACGGCCTCCATGTCCTGCGAGCCGTCGATCTCGACCAGCAGCCCGCGTTGTTCGTAGAGCTCCACCAGGGGCTGGGTCTTTTCGTGATACTGGATCAGCCGCTGCCGGATGACCTCTTCCTTGTCGTCGTCCCGCTGCACCAGCTCGATACCGCAAACGTCACAGTGGACACCATCGGCCGGCGGGCTGTAGATCAGGTGGTACACCTTGCCGCATTTCGGGCAGGAGCGGCGGCCGCCGAGACGGCGGACAATCTCCTCGTCGGGCACGTCCACCAGAATGACCCGTTCCAGCGCGCGGCCGAGCTCGGCCAGAATGCCGTCCAGAACGTGGGCCTGTTCAACCGTACGGGGGTAGCCGTCCAGGATGACGCCGCGCGCGCAGTCCTCCTGGTCGAGACGTTTGAGGATCATGGCAGAGACGATCTCGTCGGAGACCAGGCCGCCCTGGTCCATGATCTCCTTGGCCTTGAGGCCGAGGGTGGTCCTGTTCCGGACCTCCTCCCGCAACATGTCGCCGGTGGACACGTGGGGGATGCGATACCGCTCGGACAGGAACTTCGCCTGGGTGCCCTTGCCGGACCCCGGGGGGCCCAACATGACCAGGTTGAGGCTGCGGTACATGCTCATCCTTTCCTCCCGCGAAGCCGTCCCCGCCGCATGAAGCCGTCATAGTGGCGCATGACCAGCTGGGACTCGATCTGTTGCACCGTATCCATGGCAACACCGACCACGATCAGCAGCGAGGTTCCGCCGAAGTAGAAATGCACGCCGAGACCCTCGGTGAACCACCGCGGGAGCACGGCATCCAGGGACGCCCCGATGAAGGGAATCGTCGCCACCTTGAAGCCCGAGATGAGGATCTGCGGCAGGATGGCCACCAGGGCCAGGTAAAGGGCCCCGACCAGGGTGATCCGGGTCAGGCTCTTGTCGATGTATTCGGCGGTCCGCCGTCCCGGCCGGATGCCCGGGATGAACCCGCCGAACTTCTGCATGTTCTCCGCCGTGTCCTCGGGGTTGAAGATGATCGACGTGTAGAAGTAGCAGAAGAAGATGATGGACAGGAAGTAGATCAGGTTGTACAGCGGCTGACCCCACGCCAGGGCCGCGGTGATCTGCTTCAACCATGGATTCTGGATCATCTGCCCGATGGTCTGCGGGAACGACATGATCGAGGCGGCGAAGATCACCGGAATGACGCCGCCGGTGTTGAGGCGCAGCGGGAGGTAGGTGCTCTGCCCGCCGTAGACGCGCCGTCCCACCACGCGCTTGGCGTACTGGATGGGGATCCGCCGTTGCGCCCGTTCCATGTAGACGATCGCGGCCACCACCAGCACCATGAAGATCACCAGGACCGCCGCCGTCAGGATGCTCATGGAGCCGGTCTTGATGTCGGTGACCGTGTTCATGATAGCCTGGGGCAAGCCCACCACGATGCCGGCGAAGATGATCAACGAGATGCCGTTGCCGACGCCACGTTCAGTGATCTGCTCACCGAGCCACATGACGAAGGCCGTCCCCGTGGTCAGGGTCAACACCGTCATCAGCCGGAAACCCCAGCCGGGACTGGGCACCAGGGCCGCACCGCCGGGCGCCGTGGTCCTCTCCAGGAAGAAGGAGATACCGAGAGACTGGATGACGGACAGGACGACCGTGCCGTACCGGGTGTACTGGGTGATCTTCCGACGGCCCAGCTCGCCCTCCTTCTTCAGCTTCTCCAGGTAGGGCCACACGACGGTCAACAGCTCAAGGATGATCGACGCCGAAATGTACGGCATGATTCCCAGGGCGAAGACGGTCATCCGGCCCAGGGCGCCGCCGGAGAACAGGTTGAGGAAGCCCAACACCGTCCCCTTGGCCGCCTCGGTAAACTCCGCGATGGCCTGCGGGTCGACGCCCGGCGTGGGAATGAAGGCTCCCAACCGGTACACCGCCAGCAGCAGGAAGGTGAAGATGATCCGCTTCCTGAGGTCGGGAATGACAAAGATGTTGCGGAAGCTTTCGATCACGACGCTACCACCTCACAGCTGCCGCCCGCAGCTTCGATCTTGGCCAGCGCGGCCTTGGAAAACTTGTCGGCTTGCACGATCAGCTTCTTCTTGAGATCTCCGTTGGCCAGGACCTTGACGGGGCCCTTGCCCACGCGGACCAGGCCCTTGGCCGCCATGGATTCCACCGTGACCTCCGCGCCGTCGTCGAAGACGGCCTCGAGATCACGGACATTGATCACCTGATACTCCACGCGGAAAATATTGGTGAAGCCGCGCTTGGGAATACGCCGCACCAGGGGCATCTGCCCACCCTCGAAGCCGAAACGCCGGGAGTACCCGCTGCGCGACTTCTGGCCCTTGTGGCCACGGCCCGCCGTCTTGCCGGTGCCCGAGCCCGGGCCCCGGCCGACGCGCTTGCGTGAGCGCTTGGCGCCCGGTGCTGGATGAAGGTCATGAAGCTCCATGTCAGGCCTCCGTTTCCTCGACCGAAACGAGGTGGGGAATCAGGTTGACCATGCCACGGATGCTGGGGGTGTCCGGGCGGACGACGGTCCGCCCGATGCGGCCCAGCCCGAGCCCGGCGAGCACCTTCTTGTGGTGCCCCTTGCACCCGATCTGGCTCCTCACCTGGGTGATCTTCAGCTGCTTGGTCTTCTTCTTTCGCGGGGTCATCAGCCTTCAGCCTCCTCAGCTGCCGCGTCGTCCGCCGCCGTGAGCTTCTCCGCGGGCTCGGCCACCGGGGTCTCCGCGGGAGCCGCTCCGGCCTCCGGCTCCACCTCGGCCTCCGGGGCCTCTGGGGGCGCCGCCTGGGTCAGCGGCTCGAGCCCACGAAGGCGGCGGACACGCTCCTGGGTCATCAGGTTCGTCAGGGCGTCGAAGGTCGCTCGCACCACGTTGAAGGGGTTGCGGCTGCCGACGATCTTGGTCAGGACGTCCTGCACGCCGGCGGACTCCATGACGGCGCGCACGCCGCCGCCGGCGATGACGCCGGTACCGGGCGCGGCCGGCCTGAGCAGGACCTTCGTGGCGCCCCAACGTCCCCAGATCTTGTGGGGAACCGTGCCGCCAACCATGGGAACCGAGATCATCTCGCGCTTGGCCTGCTCGGCGGCCTTCTGAATGGCCGCCGGCACCTCGCGCGCCTTGCCGGTCCCGTAGCCGACGCGCCCGCTCCCGTCACCGGCGACGACCACGGCGGAGAACGAGAAGTTCTTGCCGCCCTTGACCACCTTGGCGACGCGGTTGATGTGAACGACGGTCTCGACGAACTCTGACTCTTGTTGCCTCATCTGGATCCCCTAGAACTTCAGGCCGGCCTCGCGGGCCGCCTCGGCGACGGAGCGCACCACACCGTGGTACGGGAAACCGCCGCGATCGAAAACCACTTTCTCGACGCCGTGCTCCTTGGCACGCTCCGCCACGATCCGCCCCACGACCTCCGCCGCCTTGGTGTTGCCGGAATTCTCCAGGTCGCCGGAGATGGGCTTTTCCAGGGTCGAAGCGGACACGATGGTGACGCCCTTGTCATCGTCGATGACCTGGGCATAGACATGCCGGAGGCTGTGGTACACGGCCAAACGGGGACGCTCGGCCGTACCGTGCACGGTGTGGCGATACCGCCGCTTGATCCAGTTTCTGCGCTGCTTGCGATCTCGGTTGCCCTTCATGCCTTCGCTCCCTGCTTGCCGGCCTTGCGGCGCACGTGCTCGCCCACGTAGCGGATCCCCTTGCCCTTGTACGGCTCCGGGGGCCTGAGCGAGCGGATCTCTGCAGCCACCTGGCCGACCTGCTGCCGGTCGATGCCGGAGACTTTGACGCGGTTGGCCTTCGGGTCCACATCGATCGTGATGCCCTCGGGCTCCGGGAAATCGATGGTGTGGGAGTAGCCCAGGCTGAACGCCACGCTACGCCCCTTCTTCTCTACCCTGTAGCCGATCCCGATGATCTCCAGCTCCTTCGTCCAGCCCTTGGTGACACCGGCGACGGCGTTGGCCAGGAGAGCGCGGCACAGGCCATGGTTGGCCCGGCTCTGCCGCTCGTCGTCCTGGCGATCGAGGGTGAGGATACCGTCCTCGACCTTGGCCGTGATCCCCGGAACAAGGTTGACCAGGAGCTGTCCCTTGGGACCCTTGACCTGCACGACGCCGTTGCCGACGTGAATATCGGTGCCCTTGGGTACCGGGATCGGTGTTTTTCCGATTCGCGACATGATTCCCCCCTACCAGATCTCACACAGGATTTCGCCGCCCACGCCGAGACGCCGGGCCTGGTCGTCGGTCACCACGCCGCGACTCGTGGAGACGACGGCGACACCGAGACCGTTGCGAACCTTGGGGAGCTCTTCGACGCCGCGGTAGACCCTGAGGCCGGGCTTGGAGACCCGCTGGATGCCGTGGATCACCGGCTCGCCGTCGTTGGAGTACTTGAGATAGATGCGAAGCACGCCCTGGGCGCCCTCCTCCAGGATCTTGAAAGTACGGATGTACCCTTCCTGCTTGAGGATCTTGGCGATCTCCAGCTTCATCTTGGACGCCGGAACATCGGTCCGGTCGTGCCGCACCATGGTGGCGTTCCGCAGGCGCGTCAGCATGTCGGCGATGGGATCTGTCATGCTCATGGCTTCATCCCTCCCCTACCAGCTGGCCTTGGTCACGCCGGGGAGGTACCCCTCCAGCGCGAGCTTGCGGAAGCACAGGCGACACAGCTGGAACTTGCGCATGTAGCCACGCGGCCGGCCACAGATGCGGCACCGGTTCCGCTGACGGACCTTGAACTTTGGTTTCCTGGCTGCTTTGGCCATCAATGCCTTGCGTGTCACGGCTCCTCCTATCGACGCTGGAACGGCATGCCCATGGCGGCGAGCAGGGCCCGTGCCTGGTCGTCGCTGGGTGCACTTGTGGTGATGGTGATGTTCATGCCGACGGTTCCTTCGACCTTCTGGTAATCCACCTCGGGGAAAATCAGGATATCCCGGACCCCGAGGGTGTAGTTGCCGCGCCCATCGAAGGACGTGGTGCTGATTCCGCGAAAGTCGCGCACGCGCGGCAGGGCGATGTTGATCAGCCGGTCGAGAAACTCGTACATCCTCGTGCGGCGCAGGGTCACCTTGACCCCGACCGGCATCCCCTCGCGCAACTTGAACGCCGCGATGGACTTCCGGGCCTTCCGGATGACGGGCTTCTGCCCGGTTATGTTGGCCATCTGCTCGGCCGCCGTGTCCAGCAGCTTGGCGTTGCGCGACGCCTCACCGACGCCGATGTTACACGTTATCTTGGTGATCCGTGGTACCTGCATGGGATTGGCCAGGCCAAGCTCCTTTTGCAGCTGCGGGAACACCTCCTTCTGGTACGTATCAAACAAGCGCGCCATCGTCCCTCCTAACGGTCGAGAATCGCGCCGTCGACCTTGGCCACGCGAACCTTGTGGCCATCGTCGAGGATCGTGTATCCGACTCGTGTCGCCCGCCCGCTCTCGGGCGAGACGACCATGACGTTCGAGATGTCCAGGGCAGCCTCGCGCTCGACGATACCGCCCTGGATGTTCTTCTGGGGGTTGGGGCGGGTGTGGCGCTTGCAGAAGTTGACGCCTTCCACCACCACACGGCCCTTCTTCCGGTCCACCCGCAGGACCTTGCCACGACTTCCCCGGTCCTTGCCGGAGATCACCTCAACCAGGTCGTCTTTCTTGATCTTCAAATTCGCCATGGCATCCTCCTACAGCACCTCGGGAGCCAGCGAGACGATCTTCATGAATCGCCGTTCCCTCAGCTCACGGGCCACCGGCCCAAACACGCGGGTGCCCAACGGCTCCTTTTGCGGGTTGATCAACACCGCCGCGTTTTCGTCGAAACTGATGTACGAGCCGTCCTTCCGCCGTGTCCTGGCCCGCGTGCGGACCACGACCGCCCGAACGACGGTCCCCTTCTTGATATCGGACTCCGGGGCGGCCTCCTTGACGGAGCAGACGATGATGTCGCCGATCCCGGCGTACCGCGGCGCCGCCGATCCGCCGAGCTGGCGGATGGCCATCAGCTTGCGCGCGCCGGAGTTGTCCGCCACCTTGAGCATGGTTCCCATCTGGATCATGGCTCAACCTCCCCTACTGCGCCCGCTCGACGATCTTGCGAACCCGCCACCGCTTGCGGCGCGACAGCGGGCGACACTCTTCGATCAGCACGCGATCGCCCACGTTGCAGGAGTTCTCCTCGTCATGGGCCATGAACTTGGACGTTGACCGCACGAAACGGCGGTAGAGGGGGTGCATGACGAAGTTCTCCACCTTGACCACGATGGTCTTGTCGGCGGCGTTCGATGTCACGACACCCACTTTGGTGGACTTCCGCGATCCCTTTTCTTGCGTTTGCCTGGTCATCCTGCCTTCTCCTCGGTGCTCAGCTCGTTCAGGACGGTCAGCACGCGGGCGATGTCCCTGCGGACCTCGCGGATCTTGATCGGGTTCTCGATCTGACCGGTGGACTTCTGGAATCGGAGCTTGAAGAGTTGCTCCTCCAGGTCGCTCAGCGTCCTCTCGAGCTCCTCAACGGATTGTTCGCGTAGCTGTTGCGCCTTCATGCCAACTCTCCCCTGGTGATGAACCTCGTCTTGATGGGCAACTTGTGGGCTGCCAGGCGCATGGCCTCACGGGCCACGTCCTCGGGAACGCCCTCCATCTCGTAGAGGATTCTCGCCGGCTTGACCACGGCGACCCACATCTCCGGATTCCCCTTCCCCTTACCCATGCGGGTTTCCAGGGGCTTCTTTGTCACGGGCTTGTCCGGGAAGATCCGGATCCAGATCTTGCCGCCACGCTTGACGTGACGGGTCATGGCCACACGGGCGGCCTCGATCTGGCGTGCCGTGATCCAACCGACCTCCATGGCCTGCAGGGCATAGTCACCGAAGGAGATGGTGGAGCCCCGAAGGGCCACACCACGGCGCCGGCCGCGCTGCTGCTTCCTGTACTTGACCTTCTTCGGCATCAACATGGCGTACTACCTCCCTACAGGTGGCGGCGGAAGCCGCGGGCACGGTGCCGCTCGCCGCGATAGACCCACACCTTGACACCGATGACACCGTAGGTCGTGAAGGCCTCGGCGAAGCCGTAGTCGATGTCCGCCTTGAGGGTGTGGAGCGGCAGACGGCCCTGCTGGTACCACTCGGATCGGGCGATCTCGGCACCGTTGAGCCGTCCGGAGCACTTGATCTTGATTCCCTGGGCGCCGAAGCGCAGGGCGTTCTCCTGGGCACGGCGCATGGCGCGCCGGAAGGCCACGCGGCGGACCAGCTGGCGGGCGACGTTCTCCGCGATCAGCTGGGCATCCACCTCGGGGCGCTGGATCTCCTGGATGTTGATATGAATGTCCTGGCCATACCGGCGCATCAGGTCGTCGCGGAGCTTGTCCACCTCGGCGCCCTTGCGGCCGATGATGATGCCGGGACGGCCGGAGAGGATGTTGACCCGGAGCTTGTTGGCCGTCCTCTCGATGTCGACGGAGCTGACGGCGGCGTTGGCCAGCCGCTGCTTCAGCTCGGCCCTCAGGCGCAGATCCTCATGCAAGAGCTCGGCGTAGCTCTTCTTGTCGGCGTACCAGCGGGAACGCCACGTGTTGTTGTAGCCAAGCCTGAACCCGTACGGGTGCGTTTTCTGTCCCACAGTCTTCCTCCTTAGCCTTCCCGTACCCCGAGCTCGACGGTGATGTGACACATGCGTTTGAGGATCCGGTGCCAGCGCACCCACTTCGACGCGGGCCGGCCTCTCTTGAGGCTGGGCCCCTGGTCCACCGTAATCTTCGTGACGAAGACCTTGCCCTCATCAACACCCGGGTTGGACTGCTCCAGGTTGGCCAGCGCCGACCGGACCAGCTTCTCGAGATCGCGCGCCGCGTACTTGTCGGTCAGCTGCAAGGTGCTCAGAGCCCGGGTCACCTGCTGACCGCGAACCATGTCGGCCACCAGCCGGACCTTTCGCGGCGAGGAACGATAATAGCGGAGTTTCGCTCGAGCTTCCATCATGACCTCCTGCCTAACGGCCGCGATCCTTCTTGCCGCCGGTATGGCCGCGGTAGGTCCGGGTCGGTGCGAACTCACCCAGCTTGTGACCGACCATGTTCTCGGTGACGTACACGGGAACGAACTTGTGCCCGTTATGCACGGCGATGGTCATGCCGACCATGGCCGGCGTCAGGGTCGAGCGGCGGGACCAGGTCTTGATCACACGCTTGTCGCCCGACGCCATGGACGCCTCCACCTTCTTCATCAGGTGGTCGTCGACAAACGGTCCCTTGCGGATTGAACGTGCCATCTTCTCCTCCTACTTCCGGTTCCGCCGCGACACGATCAGCTTGTCAGAAGCCTTGCGCCGGCGCGTCTTGGCACCCTTGGTGGGCCAGCCCCAGGGAGAAACGGGGTGGCGGCCCTTGTTGCGGCCCTCGCCGCCGCCGTGGGGGTGATCCACCGGGTTCATGGCCGTACCACGAGTCTGCGGGCGGATACCCAGCCAACGCGAGCGCCCCGCCTTGCCGATGGTGATGTTCGAGTGTTCGACATTACCCACCTGGCCGATCGTGGCGATGCAGCGGGAAAGGACCATCCGCATCTCGCCCGAGGGCAGCCTGAGCGTCGTGTACTTGCCCTCCTTGGCCATGATCTGGGCCGAGGCGCCGGCCGAACGGACCATCTGGCCACCTTTTCCGGGCTGAAGCTCCACGTTGTGCACCAGCGTGCCCAGGGGGATGCTCCCAAGGGGCATGGCGTTGCCGGGCCGCACATCCACCTTGTCGCCGGCAACCACCGTGTCGCCGACCTTGATCCCGACAGGGGCCAGGATGTAGCGCTTCTCGCCGTCAGCGTAGTGCAGCAGCGCGATGAAGGCGGAGCGGTTGGGGTCGTACTCGACCGTGGCCACCTTCGCGGGAACCTCGAACTTGTCCCGCTTGAAGTCGATGATCCGGTAGCGGCGCTTGTGGCCACGGCCACGGTGACGGGAGGTCACGTGACCGTCGTTGTTTCGTCCTGACGAGCGTTTCTTGCCCTCGGTCAGCTTCTTGAACGGCTTGTTCACCGTCAGCTCGGCGTAATCGAGCACCGAGACGAAACGCCGCCCGGGAGACGTGGGCTTGAACTGCTTGATACCCATCCCGGCCTCCTCAGATACCTTCGAAGAACTCTGGGGTCTTGGACCCCGGAGCAAGCTTGACGTACGCCTTGCGCACCGTCGGACGATGTCCCACCGTCCGGCCGTAACGCTTGGTGGGTTTCCCCTTGCGATTGGCAACGCGGACCTCAACGACGTTGACGTCGAAGAGCTCCTCGACCGCCTTGCGGATCTCGATCTTGTTGGCCCGGCGATCGACCTCGAAACAGACC
Organism: Acidobacteriota bacterium; assembly: GCA_013152925.1. Taxonomy (GTDB): domain Bacteria; phylum Acidobacteriota; class Thermoanaerobaculia; order Thermoanaerobaculales; family Sulfomarinibacteraceae; genus JAADFK01. Next base: position 41,555 of record JAADFK010000218.1, read on the forward strand.
GTGTTCTCACGCTCCTGCATGAGGGTGGTCTTCTCGGTGATCAGCGGCCTGAGGATGATCTCACGCGCCTTCATGACAGCACCTCCGCCAACGTCTCGACGGAATCCTTGGAGGCAACGATCCAGCGATGGTTGAGCACCTCGTAGGCGTTGAGAGAACGCGCATCGAGGGTGTCGACCTCCGGACGGTTCCGGCTGGCCAGGTAGAGGTTGAGGTTCTCGACCCCGTCCACCAGCAGCACCTTCTCGCCGCCAAGGCCCAGTTTCTCCAGATGCTCGACGAAGGCCTTGGTCCGCGGCTCCGGCAGCTCCATGCTGTCGAGCACCACGAGACGCCCCTCGGCGGCCCGTTGCGAAAGCACACCGGCCAGCGCGGCCCGGCGCGCCTTCTTGTTGACCTTGAGCGTGTAGGCCCGCGGCCGGGGACCGTGAACGACCCCGCCGTGCCGCCACAGGGGGGACCGACGGTCTCCGGCCCGGGCACGGCCCGTGTGCTTCTGCTTCCAGGGTTTGATCCCCGAGCCCTTGACCTCACCACGGGTCTTGGCCTTGTGGGTTCCACGCCGGCGGCTGGCCAGGTAAGCCCGAACCACTTCCCACACCAGGTGCTCGCGCACCTCGCGGGCAAACACGCTGTCGGGCAGCTCCACGGAGCCGACGACCTCGTTGTCCCAGTTCTTGACGTCCAACTTCATGATCCCACCCCTCCCCTCACGAGACCTTGACGATGCGCACGTAGCTGTTCCGAGCCCCGGGAACGCCACCCTTGAGGAAGAGGAGGTTCCGCTCGGGGTCGACCTTGACCACCCGCACATTCTTGACGGTCACCCGCTTGTTGCCCATCTGGCCCGGCATCTTCTGTCCTGCAAACACCTTGGCGGGGTACGCCGCCTGACCGATGGAGCCGGGCGCCCGATGGAACATGGAGCCGTGAGTCGCACGGCCGCCACCGAAGCCATGACGCTTGATGACGCCTTGGAAACCACGCCCCTTGGAGATGCCGTTGACGTGCACCGTGTCGTTCTCCTGGAAGATCTCCACGAGCACGGCGTCACCGGGAGCGGCCTCGTCGCCGGCCTCCAGCGGGACCTCCGCCAGGTAACGCGTCGGCGGGATGCCCGCCTTGGCGAAATGCCCGCTGCGGGGCCTGTTGGCCTTGCGCATGGGACGGGATTCCACGAGACCGATCTGCGCGGCCTCGTACCCGTCCGATTCCGACGTTTTCCGCTGGACGACGACGCAGGGCCCGGCCTGCACCACCGTCACGGGGATGACCCGGCCATCTTCGTCGAAGATCTGGGTCATGCCGATCTTTTTGCCGAGGATTCCCTTGACCATGATCGCCTCACCTCGCCCCGTACGCCTTGATCTCGACGTCCACCCCGGCGGGCAGCTCGAGCTTCATCAGCGCGTCGATGGTTTGCTGGGTCGGCTCCAGGATGTCGAGCAGCCGCTTGTGGGTACGGATCTCGAACTGCTCCCTGGACTTCTTGTCCACGTGCGGCGACCGGAGAACGGTGAACCGCTGGATGTGGGTCGGCAGCGGAATGGGACCTGAAATGCGGGCCCCGGTCCGCTGGGCCGTGTCCACAATCTCGGATGCAGACTGGTCCAGAAGCCTGTAGTCGAATGCCTTGAGCCGGATACGAATTTTCTCGCTCGCCATGACCTACTCCAGGATCTCGGTGATGGAACCGGCGCCCACCGTGCGGCCGCCCTCCCGAATCGCGAAGCGCAACCCGCGCTCCATCGCAATCGGGG
>JAADFK010000219.1 GCA_013152925.1 Acidobacteriota bacterium
TCATCCCGACCGGAGCGGTGCGACGCACCGCGAAGTGGAGGGATCTCCCGGGCGAGAGAGACAATCCCATCCTCCCTTGTATGGGAAGGGATCGCGCAGGAACGTCCTCTTGCGGGTCGGCGGTGCAGGCACGCCGCTCCCCCCCCCACGTCATCCTGACCGGAGCGGTGCAGGCCAGCGGCTCCCGCCCCCGTGTCACCCCGGGCCAGCGGTGCAGGCACGCTGCTCCCCCCCCATGTCATCCCGAGCGGAGCCGCGAAGCGGCGGAGTCGAGGGATCTCTTGGCAGCATCGAGTGCGCTGTTACAGGCGAACCCCCTCCCGCTGTCCTGGGTGCGGAGGTGGGCACCCCGTGCATCAGCTCCATTGGTGACCACTCCGTGCGGTCTGGACGACGAAGGAGGGCTCGAGCTCGCGGGCCCGGCGGAGCTCGGCCGGGCTCCATGTGGCGGGCTCGAGAGTAAGTCCCAGGGTGGATTCGAATGCGGAGAGGAGGGCCTGCTTGACCCGCTCCACCGGCGGGGCAGCGCCGAGCTCGGCGCTCAGCGTGGTGATGTGGGGGCGGAGGGTGGTGTCGTCGGGAAGGCCCATGGCGCCGGCCTGGAGGTAGCTGTCCCAGTCCAGGAGGATGGCGCCGTGCTGGAGGATGTGGCCGCGATGGACGCGCATGGCGGAGCCGATGAGCTTTCGCCCGGCAACGACGACCTCGCCGCCGGCGGGAGTCCTGAAACACGGGACCGTGGTCCGGGGGCCTGGGAGGGAGAGGTTGACCTCGCCCGGGCTCAGCTCGGCGGCGACGCCCAGGGCATGGCAGGCCTCGACCAGGACGCCGCAAAGGGTCCGGTAGGCGTCCTGGACAGCTGACGGCAGGGGGGCGACACCCAGCGGTGCCACGACCGAATAGGTCAGCTCCAGCTGGTGGAGCAGGGCGCGGCCGCCAGTGGGCCGCCGGATCACGTCGATTTCGGCGCGCCGGCAGAACTCGAGGTCGGCGGCCTCGGCGGGCTGGTGGCGGCCCAGGCTCAGGCAGGGTGGCCGCCAGACGTACAGGCGGAGGGAAGCGCGGCCCTGCGGTTCGGCCGCTTCCCCGAGGGCGGCCACGTCCAGGGCCATGTGGCGAGCGCCGTGGTGTGTTTCGTCTGGGAGGAGACGCCAGGCCGTGGGGTTCACGTTCCGTTGCCCTGGCTGGTCCACCGGCGCCAGGCGCCTTCGAGGGGCTCTCCGCCGCTCCACAGGGAGAGCGTGAACTGCTCGACCCACTGGTCGAAACCCGGGATGACCCGGAGGTTGCCCTCGGCGGCCAGAATCTGGGGATCGTGGGGGACGCGCTCGAGCGCGGCGGCGGCGCGGCGCAGGCGCCAGCCCCACGAGCTCTCCTCGTGGGACTGGTCCAGGCGCCGCGCCCACAACCGGAGGAGCGACGCGGTGTGAACGGCGCGCGGGTGGCGTCCCTCGGGCACCATGCCCGGGATGACCGGTTCCATTCCCAGCTCCCGGATGACGATACCCGCCCGCCGCTCCAGGGCGTGAAGACCGCGCGAGACGTCCGCGTGGAAGAGGCAGTTCTCCAGCTGATCCTCCATGCCGTTGCCGTCACAGCCGTCGAGAATCCGGTGCCGGTCCTTGGGTGTCAGCAGCAACGGCGCGGCGACCACGAAGCTGGCCCCGGCGCCGTGCAGCCGTTGCAAGCGGCGTTCCAGCTCGGCGGCGGCGCCGGGAAATGGAAACAGGCCGAGGACGGCGCCCCAGGTGAAGCGCTTCCACCCCCGGGGAATGGGCATGGAGTCGGCCAGGGGGGGCGGCAGGACCGGGAGCGCCGGCAGGAGTTGGCCGTCGGCGGGCCCCCCGTGCAGCCCGAGGTCGCCGGGCTTGAGCCCGGCGTCGTCCAGGACGAGCAGAACCGAGCTGCCGTCCTCGAGGAGGGCCTGGAGAGCCTCGGGCTTTTGCAGGGCCACGCGGCCGAAGACCATGGCCTGCACGGGTTCGCGCGGCCTCCGGAACGCCGCCGGGAGGATCCTGCGGGATGCGTCCTGCCAGACCACTCCCATGCGGATGGGATCGAGGCTGACGGTCTTCCCGGCCAGGTATCCGGGCCGCATGACATGGGTCACCGGGAAGAGGTCGGGGAAGGCGGGTTCAATCCGCCGCACGGTGCCCTCCCCCGAAGATCTCCTCCAGCGCCTTGCCCGAGGTTCCCGGGTGCTCGAGAGAACGCCGCACGTACTTTGCCAGGACATCGGTCTCCAGGTGAAGCTCCCGGCCCGGCGTCGCCGATCCCAGGGTGGTTGCCCGGAGGGTCTCCGGAATCAGTGCGACCTCGAAGTGTCTGGGGCCGGTGGAAGCGACCGTCAGGGAGACGCCGTCCAGGGTCACGCTGCCCTTGGCGGCCACCTCGGGCGCCAGCTCGGGAGGTAGCGAGAGCCGCCACCGCTGAAAGCTTCCCTCGTTGCGCACCTGGAGAAGACGGACGACGCCGTCCACGTGCCCCTGGACCAGATGACCCCCGAGGCGGCCTCCGAACCGCAGGGCCCGCTCCAGGTTGACGGTCTGGCCGGATCGCAGGTGTGAGAGCAGGGTGCGTCGAACGGTCTCCGGGGAGAGATCGGCTGCGAAGCCTTCGCCCGAGGGTTCGAGCACAGTCAGGCAGGCCCCGTTGACGGCCACGCTGTCCCCTTGCAGTGGAGGGCGGCCGTCCGGCCAGCGAACCTCCAGCTGGAGCCGGTACCCGGCGCCACGGGGGGTGACGCGGCGAACCGTACCGGTGCTTTCGATCAACCCAGTGAACATGGACAGCTACCCCCGGCGAACGGCCCTGATTTCCAGGTCTGACCCGACTCGGGACACATCTTCGATGTCCATTCTATACGCCTCTGCGAGGTGAGCACAACCCTTCCCGCCGATGGCCACGGGAGCCGAGTTGCCGCCGAGAATCACCGGGGCGACGAAGAGAATCATCTCGTCCACCATGCCGGCGTCGACGAAGCTGCCGTGGACCTCGGCGCCTCCCTCCACGAGGAGGGAGCTGACCGGAAGCGCGGCCAGGATGGGCAACAGCTCCTGGAGCGTGGGACGCCCGCTGGCACCGGCGGGGAGCTCGACCAACCCGACGCCGGCGGCCTCCAGGCGCCGCCTGCGCTCGGGCCGGGCCCGTTCCGTGTGGACGATCAACGTCGACCGGGGAGAGAGCGTGACGAGGGCCGATTCCGGGGGAGTCCGGAGCGTCGAATCCAAGACGATGCGGTACCAGGGCGAGCCGGGATTGCGCCCCAGGCGTCGTGTCAGGCGGGGGTCGTCGGCGAGCACGGTGCCGATGCCGACGAGAATGGCGTCGTGCTCCTCCCGGAGCTCGAGCCCCCGCCGCCGCGCGGGCTCACCGGTGATCCACTTGGATTCGCCGGCCCGGGTGGCGATCCGCCCATCGAGGCTGGTGGCGGCCTTGAGGGTGACCCAGGGCCGCCCCCGGCGGAGCCATGTCAGCCAGCGCCGGTTGAGGCGTTCGGACTCGGCGGCCAGGATCCCCTGGTTGACCCGGACCCCTTCCCGCCGGAGCTTCTCGATGCCGCCGGCGGCCACCGGGTTGGGATCGGCTTGGGCAACCACGACGCGGGAAAGTCCGGCCCGCAGGATCGCCTCGGTACAGGGCGGCGTCTTGCCGTGGTGATTGCAGGGCTCCAGGGTCACGTAGAGGGTGCCTCCCCGGGCGCGGCTGCCGGCCTGCTCGAGGGCTGCGATCTCCGCGTGGGGGCCCCCGTAGAGTGCGTGCCATCCCTCGCCCGCCGGTTTTCCCTGCGCGTCGAGGACGACCGCGCCGACCATGGGGTTGGGCGAGGCCCCGAAGCGGCCCCTGGCGGCGAGCTCGAGGGCGCGCCGCATCCAGCGCCGGTCATCCGGCTCGATGGACCCGTTGTCGGGAAGTGGCCCGCCGTTCACGGCCCGCCCGCTCAGCCGGCCGTGTCGAGGAGCGCGGCGACGAAGCCCTCGGCGTCGAAGGGGAGAAGGTCGTCGATCCCCTCGCCGACGCCCACCCAGCGGACCGGCAGCTTGAGGCGGTCGGCGATGGCCAGGACCACGCCCCCCTTGGCGGTCCCGTCGAGCTTGGTCAGCACGACGCCGTCGACACCGGCCGTGGCGCCGAAGCGTTCGGCCTGCTCGATGCCGTTGGACCCCGTGGTGGCGTCGAGGACCAGCAGGACCTCGTGGGGCGCACCGGGAACCTCCCGCCCCGCCACCTTCCGTACCTTCTCCAGCTCCTTCATCAGGTTGGCGTGGGTGTGGAGCCGGCCGGCCGTGTCCACGAGAACCTCGTCGATTCCCCGGGCGCGGGCGGCGGCTAAGGCGTCGAAGACGACGGCGGCAGGGTCGGCGCCTTCGGCCTGATGGACCACGGGGGCACCCACACGCTCACCCCAGACCTTGAGCTGCTCGACGGCTGCGGCGCGGAAGGTGTCGGCAGCCGCCAGCAGGACGCTCCGTCCGGACTCCTTGAGCCGTTTGGCCAGCTTGGCGGCGGTGGTTGTCTTGCCGGTCCCGTTGACACCGACGAGCAGGGTGACCCGCGGCGGGCCGCCGCCCCGGGGAACGCTCGCCGCCTCGGCCGCCCGCAGGAGCTCCAGCAGCTGTTCCCGGACGGCGGGCCGCAGCTCCGCGGCGTCCTCAAGGGTGCCCTTGCGGACCCGGTTCCGGAGCTCCTCGGCCAGGCGGAGGGACAGCTCGACGCCGGTGTCGGCGGCGATCAGGGCCTCTTCCAGGCGATCGATGTGAACGGGCTCCACGGGGCCGGTCCGCCTGAGGGCGTCCCCGACCTTCTCGAGGAACTCCGTGTGGGTCATGAAGAGACCCCGTTTGAGCTTTTGCAGCATGCTCCGGGCCATGGAACCTCCGAGCGCCCAGTGAGGGCGGATGGCTCAGGCGAGCTCGCGGGCGATGATGCGTGCCGCGTTCCGGAGGTGGTGACGCGCCACGGCCTGCGAGCCGTTCCGGTCCATCACGAGCACAACATAGTAGCCGTCCGGCAGGATCTCGGTCAACGTGACCAGCTGGTCAAAGACCATGGCGTAGCGGCGGAGGCCGGCGGAATTGCCGCGGGCCACGGCGTCACGGAAGCGACGCATGAAGATACTGTGGTAGGCACCCTCGACCTTCATTTCGTAGGGCTGGGCGTGGCGCGTGACGCATTCGATGGTCTCTCCCTCCTCATCGAGAAACACCGCGCCGACCGCGTTCGGGATGTCGACGAGGAGGTTGGTCAACAGGTAGTTGAAGGGCATCACATCCCCTCGAGCATATCCTGTGCCTCACGTGCCGCGGCCGAGTGGGGTTGCCCGTCGATCACCTCTTGCAGGTACTGCTTGGCTTCGTCCTTGCGGCCCAGGTCGACCAGGAGGCGGCCCAGGGCCAGGGACGCTTCGACGCGCTCCGGAAACTTGAGCCGCGCCTCCTGGAGGTAGCTGATCGCGCCTTTCGTGTCGCCGAGCTGCTGCCGGATCTCCGCCAGGCGAAGGTAGGCCCGGAACACCGGGGCCGAGGAGGTGATCGCCTTCATGAAGCTCTCTTCGGCGGCGGCCACGTTGCCCCGCCGCAGGTAGGTCATCCCGAGGTTGTAGTAAACCTCCCAGTGGTGCGGGTAGGTGTTGTCCGCGAGGACCGCGAGGAAGTCCACCTCCGCCAGGCTGTACTGGCCGATGGCCAGGTAGGTGGCGCCCCGGTTGTTTCTGGCGTCGGAGAAGGTCGGGACGAGCTCCAGGGACTTGGTGAACGCCTTCAGGGCCTCGGGATAATCCCGCTTTCTGAAGTAGCAGAGACCGAGCATGTTGAAGACCGTGGCGTTCTTGGGCTGCAGCGAGGCGGCCTCTTTGAACAGCTTCAGCGCATGGTCGTATTCACCCTGCTGCAGGGCCACCGAGCCCTGCCGCATCAGGGTGAAGGGGTAGATGGGGTTGGCGGCCTCCGATTCCCTCTGGGCCTTGGCCTCGGCCCGGGCCGACCGCGTGGAGCTGGTGCTGGAGCAACCCGCTGCCAGCAATATGGGAACGAGGAAGGCCAACGTCAAGCGTTTCATGAGATCTCCTGTGCCCTTGGTTGTCTGGAAACCGGTGGTGTGATGTCCCTGGCCTCGACGGCCGCAACGAAGGCCTCGACGACCTTGGGATCGAAGCGCGTTCCCGCCATGGAACGGAGCCTTGAGATGACGTCGTCCAGCTCCATGGCCCTCTGGTACGGCCGGTCGGTGGTCATGGCATCGAAGGTGTCCGCCACGCAGATGATCCGTGCGATCAACGGAATCTGCTCACCGGCCAGATGGTCGGGATAGCCCTTGCCGTCCCAGGTTTCGTGGTGGTTCCGGATGCCGGGGATGATGTCCTTGAGCATGCGGATGGGGGCCATGATCTGGGAACCGATCTCCGGGTGCTTTCGCATCTCCGCGTACTCCTCGGCGGTCAGTCCGGCTGGCTTTTTCAGGATGGCGTCGCGGATTCCCAGCTTGCCGACGTCGTGGAGAATGGCACCGATCCGTACCCTGAAGACCGCCTCGCTGTCCAGGCCCAGGTGTTTGGCGATCGCCATGGAGTAGGAGCTGACCCGTTCGGAATGGCCCCTGGTGTAGGGGTCCTTGGCGTCGATGGCGGCGGCCAGGGTGCGGGTGGTCTCGAAGAAGAGCTCCTGGTTCTGGCGCAGGGCCTGGCGCAGGCGGCGGACCAGGGCCTCGATGCTCCCGGCCATGTTGTTGAAGTTCTCCGCCAGGTGACCGATCTCGTTGTCGCCGCTGATGTCGGCCCGCACCGCCAGGTTTCCTTCGGCTACCTCGGAGGTGACCACGGCCAGCTTCTGGAGGGGGCGGACCAGGTACCCGCTGAAGAGGAGACCGAGGCCGAAGGCCGCGGCGGCGGCAATGGCGGTCGCCACGAGGGTGCGATGCTGCATGGCCCGGACCGTGGAGAAGGCGAAGCGGGTTGGCCGCTCGACGAGGACGCCCCACGGCGGCGTGTCCACCGGGGCGATGGACCCGAGGAGCTCGTCGCTCGTGCCCTTGATGGAACGGGAGTAGGTGCGAGTCAGGCGGAGGGGCCTTCTCAAGAAGTCCCTGACGAGCGGGGAACGTTCCGGCTCGCTCTCGAGCAGCTCGGGGTCCGAGGCCAGGACCGGCGTGCCTCGGCCGTCGACGATGGTGATGAACAGGCCGGCCAACGCGTTATCGTGGAGGCGCGAGCTCAGGCCCCCCAGGTCGATCACTCCCACCAGAGCTCCCCAACGGCCCCAACGCTTGGATTCCAGCGGGAAGGCGAAGATCGAAACACCGGCGGGTCGCCGGGGGACGGCCACGTGGTCGAGGCGGATCACCCGGCCGTCCAGCGCCTGTTTTCGAGCATCTGCGGTCAGCCTCTCCAGGGCTGCAACGGTTTCCGCCGGGAGATTCCGGGCCCTGGCGAAGCCTCCCTCGTCCGAGGTGTCCACCGCCTGGAGCTCGATGAGAGCCGGATCTGCTCCGGCGGTCTCCTCCACGAGAGTCGTGAAAGCCTCCGGCCGGATGGGCCGTCCGGCCGACAACGCGTTGGCCGTGCTGGCGAGCTGCGTCTCGTGCCGCTCGAAGAACAAGGAAACCTCCCGCGCCAGCCCCACGGCCTGACGGGTCAGGAACTGCTTTTCCAGGGTCATCAGGTGCTCGCGGTTGCTGGCGGCGAAGAGCCAGCCGACAGCGACCACGGGCACAACCGTCACAAGGACCAACGTGGCGACGATGGGGTAGGTCAGGCTCGAGCGAAATCGGTGCAACAGTCCCATGTGGGCAATGCGAATATACCATGGTAGCAGGATCCGGGAAGCAGACCGGGCCGGACGGAGGTTTGATGAGCGTTGACAGGAAACAGGCGGCGAAGGCGTTGCGCAGGATCGCGCAGTTGCTGGAAGTGCACGGGGAGAATCCCTTCCGAATCCGTGCCTTCGCCAGCGCAGCCCGGGCCGTGGAGCGCCTGGAGGGTGACCTGGAGGCACAGGTCCGCAGTGGAGAGATTCAGCACATTCGCGGGATCGGCAAGGGGACGGCGGGCGTCCTGGCAGAGCTCGTGGAAGGGCGCCACCCCGCCATCCTCGCGGAGCTGATGGAGCGAACGCCGCCGGGGGTTCTCGATCTGCTGGAGGTTCGAGGGTTGGGACCGAAGAGGGTCCGCACGCTGTGGCAGGAGCTGGGGGTCACGACCCCGGGCGAGCTCCAGTACGCCTGCCTCGAGAACCGGCTCGTGGAGCTGCCCGGCTTCGGACCCGCCACCCAGGGCAGGCTGCTGGAGGCGGCTGGCTTCCTGCTGGAGGCCAGCGGGCGGTGGCTCATGGACGCCGCCTGGTCCCGCGCCCGCGAGGTGTTGCAGATTGTCGAGGGGGCGTCGACGGTCCTCGACGTTCAGCCGGCCGGAGAGCTGCGGCGGGGTTGCGAGATCGTGGCGGGAATCGAGCTCGTTGTGTCGGCGGCGGGAGAGACAACGGCCGCCGAGCTGGCTCGGCTCATGCCGTTGAGCCGCGACGAGGCTCCTGGCTGGTGGCGGGTGGAGGGCGGGGCCGGCCCGCCCGTGCGGCTCCTGATCGCGGAGCCGGCGGTGTTCGGCGCGGAGCTGCTGTACGCCACGGGCAGCGAGGCGCACCTTGGGGAGTTGGAGCGACGTGCGGCCGCGGGAGGTTTCCAGCTGAGCCGCCGTGGACTTCGTTCTGAGGGCGAAGATGTGGCCGGGGCCGGCGAGGAGGAGATCTATGCGCGCCTGGGATGCGTGTGGATCCCGCCGGAGCTCCGGGAGGGGGAGGGGGAGATCGAGCGGGCGGCCTCCGGCGGCCTCCCCCGGCTGGTGCGCCTCGAGGATCTCCGGGGCGCTCTCCACAACCACACGACCTATTCGGACGGCACGGCCTCGGTGGAGGCAATGGCGGCGGCCGCCGTGGCCCGGGGTTGGTCGTACCTGGGGCTCGCCGACCACTCCCCGGCGGCCCACTACGCCAACGGCCTGGACGCTCGCAGGTTGCGGGATCAGTGGGAGCGGATCGAGGCCTGGAACGAAGGGCACCCGGAGATGAGGCTCCTCAAGGGAATCGAGGCGGACATCCTGAGCGATGGCCGGTTGGACGTGCCGGAGGGAACCGAGGAGGGGCTGGACTACGTGGTGGCCTCGGTGCACGGAGGATTCCGGCTTTCGAAGGAGGCACAGACCGAACGAATTCTCTCGGCGGTGCGGTGCCCGGCATGCCGGGTGCTCGGGCATCCCACCGGGCGGCTCCTCCTGGCCCGGCCTCCGTACGAGGTGGACCTGGAGCGGATCCTGGCCGAGTGTGCCGGCCGGGGTGTCATGGTCGAGATCAACGCGAACGCGCACCGGCTCGATCTCGACTGGAGGATGACCCGCCGGGCGTTGGAGCTCGGTGTGCGGATCATCATCAATCCGGACGCCCACGCGGTCGATGGTCTCGACGACGTTCGCTGGGGCATTACCGTGGCCCGCAAGGCCGGCGCCCGCCCCGAGGATATCGTCAACACCCTCGACAACGCAGGTCTCGGCTCCGGCTGACCAGACAGCCACCCCCGTTGTCCTGGACGAAGCCGAGGAATCTCCCTAGAGAATTGGGCATTCGACCGTTCCCCGGCACCCGGCCGCGCTCGCGGCACGACGGCGGCGGATGCCCGGTCCCCTCCCCTTGTATTCCCCTGTCATGCCGAGGGAGCCTGGTCCCCACCCTCTCTGTCATGGCGAGCGCGCCGGGTCTTCGCTCCTGTCACCCCGGCCAAGCGGAGGGCTGCACGGCGGAGTCGAGGGTTCGGCCCGCCACCGGTGGACACACCGGCCCTGGGAGGGACGCATCGGTGTCGACGGGATCCCTCCACCCGATCGCTTCGCTCCCTCGGTCGGGATGACAGGAAAGGGATGTCCCTTGGGGGGGCATTGACGCCACACCCCATCCTCTCACCCCGGCCGGAGCAGTCATCCCATCCCGCCACCCCTGCCGGAGCGATCATTCCATCCTGTCATCCCGAACGGAACGGTGCGATGCGCCTGTCCCATCCCGCCACCCCGGCCAAGCGGAGGGCTGCACGGCGGAGTCGAGGGGTCGGCCCGCCACCGGTGGACACACCGGCCCTGGGAGGGACCCATCGGTGTCGACGGGATCCCTCCACCCGATCGCTTCGCTCCCTCGGTCGGGATGAAAGGAAAGGGATGTCCCTTGGGGGGCATTGACGCCACACCCCATCCTCTCACCCCGGCCGGAGCAGTCATCCCATCCCGCCACCCCGGCCGGCGCCGCCATTCCATCCTGTCATCCCGAACGGAACGGTGCGATGCGCCTGTCCCATCCTGTCATCCCGACCGGAGCGGTGCGATGCGCCTGTCCCATCCTGTCATCCCGACCGGAGCGGTGCGAAGCACCGCGAAGTGGAGGGATCTCCCGGGCGAGAGATGGAATCCCATTCCACCCTGTATGGAAGGCGCAGGAAGGCCCTCTCGTGGACCAGTACGCCGCCGTTCTCGTCGGGGTGGCCGTACGGCCGATCCCTCCTCGGGCCGGCCCGCCTCCCGCCGGCCGCAGGAGCCGGTGGGTGGTCGTGTCGGCGTGATGGGCGGGTCGCTCGCGGCGGACGTTGGTGACCTCGCAGGCAGAAGGTGAGGGCTGATGCTCCGGGAGGTCCGGCCTTGCCCGCATTGCGATCTCGTGTGGTGCTTCGGTGGATCGTCTCCCGGCGATGAATGGGGCGTGCGGTGGGCGTGTGATCCGGCTCCGGAGCCCGTATCAGCGTGGTAGCATGTGCGCGGTCGGTTGGTGGTCATTCGTGTGGGCGCCGGGAGGCCTGGATATGGTGGACACCGTTCTTGTGGTCGAGGACGATCCGGCCAACGCCGTCCTGATCGAGGCGATTCTCAGGGATGTCGGTGGCTTCGAGGTCGTCGTGACCGAGGAGGGGAACCGAGTGCTCGAGCTGGTGGGTGGCGGCGGGGTCGCAGCCGCCGTGATGGATATCTCCCTTGGGCGGACCCGTGTGGGCGGAGAGAAAGTGGACGGCATCGAGCTGACGCGGCGGATCCGGCAGCTCGACGGGGGCGAGGGTTTTCCGGTTGTCCTGCTCAGCGCCCACGCCATGCGAGGGGACGCTCCGCGGTTTCTCTTCGCCTCGGGCGCCAACGACTACGTGACGAAACCGATCCTCGATCCGGAAGACTTCGTGCGGCGGATCCGCCGTCAAATCGCCGCGGCGAGGGGGATCGAGGCCGGGACCGAAGGTTGAATCCGGGCCAGCCGGAAGGGCCGGAGACCGGACGGCACGAACGACGGGGAGCGAAGCATGGCAGGGTCGGTGGGGTGGGAGGATACAGCGTGGGCGGGCCCATGGATCGACGTCAGCCGGCCGCTGGTGGCGGGGATCCCCGTGTGGCCTGGCGACGTGCCCTTCGAGCTCCGTCAGCGGCACGAGGAGGGCGTGGTGATCGGCTCTCTCTCCAGCACGTGTCACGTTGGAACCCACCTGGACGCTCCGTTTCATCTTGGAGGTGGGGGCGTGCCGGTGGACGCCATTCCCCTGGAGCGGCTGATCGGCCCCGCCGAGGTGGTTGTCGTTTCCGGTCGGGGTCCCAGGGTGCGGCGGCGCGAGCTCCCCGAGGGGTGGCGTCCCCGGGCGCCGCGGATCCTCTTCGCAACGGGGAGCTTCCCGGCGAGCTCCCGGATCATCGATGGGAGCTTCCGCGGGCTCGACGCGGGGCTGGTCCGCTTCCTGGCGGGGTGTGGGGTGTCACTGGTGGGCCTCGACACGCCCTCGGTGGATCCGCTGGCCTCGAAAACGCTCGAAGCACACCACGCCCTGGCCGGCTCGGGGATGGCGTGGATCGAGGGGTTGCTCCTGGAGGGGGCGCCGCCGGGTCTCTACCACATGGTGGCCCTGCCCCTGCCGCTGGTGGGGTCCGACGGAGCACCTGCCAGGGTGATCCTTCGCCCGATCCGCCCCAGATCCTTGCCGTAGCGGTACGAGAGAAGCATATTGGCTGATCGGGGAGGCAAGGCATGAAGATCGAAGGCAAGACCGTCGTCATCACGGGTGCTTCGGCGGGAATCGGACGGGCCTGTGGAAAGGCCTTCGCGGCGGAGGGCGCACGGTGCCTCCTGCTGGCGAGGCGTGGAGAGCGCCTGGCGGAGCTGGCGGCGGAGATACGGGAACGCCACGGCGTCGAAGTGCTGGATACCGTGCTCGACGTCCGGGATCGCCGGGCCGTCGAGAGCTTCTTCGGGACCCTGGACGGTGGATGGGCCGCCATTGACATCCTGGTCAACAATGCCGGCCTGGCCCGGGGGCTCGCACCCATCCACGAGGGCGACCCCTGCGACTGGGACGAGATGATCGACACCAACGTCCGTGGTCTCCTCAACGTCACGCGGGCCGTCCTTCCCGGGATGGTCCGGCGGGGGGCCGGCCACGTGATCAACATCGGCTCCATCGCCGGCCACGAGGTCTACCCGTCGGGCAACGTCTACTGCGCCACCAAGCATGCCGTGGCGGCGCTGACGCGGGCCATGGGGATCGACCTCCTTGGCACGGGTGTCCGGGTCTCCTCGGTGGACCCCGGCATGGTGGAGACCGAGTTCTCCGCAGTGCGGTTCCACGGGGACGAGGCCCGGGCCCGGGCGGTCTACGAGGGCTTCGCGGCGCTCCGGCCCGAGGACGTGGCCGAGGCCGTCCTCTTCTGCGCCACGCGGCCGCCCCACGCCAACGTCCGGGAGCTGATCCTCATGCCCTCGGCCCAGGCGGCGGCGGTCCACCTTCACCGGGAGGCGAGATGAGCCGGGACGCCACGGATCCGGACTGAGCTGGAGGCCGATCGTGCCACATTCGCTGGAAGGGCTGCTGATTCTCGCACTCCTCGTTCCGCTGGTCGTGGTGGGGGCGGCGCTGGCCTTCAACTGGACGATGGTCCGGAGCCAGCGCATGAAACGCCGGAACCAGGTGGTGCTCTTCGTGGTTCTCGGGGGCGTCTACGTGGTGTTCGGCATCGTCGAGCTCACCGCCGGCGCCTCCACGGCGTACTGTTCCTCGTCATGGGTGTCGCTTGGGTGGTCTACGCACTTTGGCAGCGGCACAGTTGGCGGGAAAACCTCGACGAGCCCGTGGGCTTCGACAGGCTCCCGTGACCCACCGCTGCCTGCTGATGGCGTCGGGCGGCAACCGTGGTGCCTGGTACGCCGGCTTCCTCCAGCCGATCCAGGCGGCGGGGATCCGTTTCGAGCTTCTCGGCGGCGTCTCGGCCGGCGGCATCGCCGCCGCCTGGTTCGCGGCCGGCGACGCCAAGGCGCTGACCGACTCCTGGCGGCAGGCCGACCGTTGGCGGATCGCCCTCCATCCCTGGCTGGCCCGGGGCCGGCGCCGGACCGTGGATCAGCTGATCCAGACCATCACCCTGAAAACCATGGACCTGGGCGCCGTCTTGAAGGCGCGGGAGGAGGTGCTCGTGGTGGCGTCCCGCATCACCGGCGGCTCCGCGCTCCGGCCGAAGCTCGGGCGGGAGGTTCTCGACGCGGGAGGGGCCGCGGACACGGCGCGCCTGGGTCTCCTGCTGCGGGCCACCGCCTTCATCCCCTGGGTCAACGGCGGGCGGGCGGCCGTCGCCATCGACGGAGCCCGCTACCTGGACGGTGGCCTGACGGGCCGGGTCCCCCTGGACACGGTGGCGCCGGGCCGCTTCGACGAGATCTGGGTGGCCGCCTGTTCGCCCAACGGCCGGGCCGAGCTCGCGCGGCAGCTGGCGGCCTGGGATCGCCCGGAGCGCCTGGTGGTGCTGACGCCCTCCGAGACCCTCCCCGTCGGCCGCTGGACCATGGAGTGGAATCGCGTCTCCCGCGCCATCGAGCTGGGCCGCCGCGACATGGAACGAACCATCGAGCAGGTCAGGAGCACGCTGGGACACGTGGTCCCCGCCTCGCTTCGCCGGTGAGCCGGGTCACGCGCCGCTTTCGGGCATCGGAAACGCCGGATCGCTCCGCGATTTGCCTGGCGCAGGTGGATCCGGCCCCGGTCGATCGGGTACGATCGGAACCGTCATGCGGTCCTTCGGAACGGTCGCTGCGGTGCTTCTTCTGGCGCTGGCCGTGGGCCTGCCCGGCGCGGCGGCCGGGGGCGGGAAGTCGCCGGACCGGCATCGGATCGAGAAGGGGTTCAAGATCCTGGACCGGTACAACAAACGCCTGGCCACCGTGTACGAGGAGCTTCAGGAGAACACCCGGCGGTCCAACCGCCGTGCCAGGAAGCAGTGCGAGAAGCTGACCCATGAC
Source organism: Acidobacteriota bacterium (assembly GCA_013152925.1). GTDB lineage: Bacteria > Acidobacteriota > Thermoanaerobaculia > Thermoanaerobaculales > Sulfomarinibacteraceae > JAADFK01. The sequence goes on from JAADFK010000219.1 coordinate 14,280, forward strand.
TTCATGAATCACCTGATCGACAACTCCTTCGCGCCGAGGTTCTTCGGCTACACACTGCTCTTCCGTTCCATCGCCGAGTACCGGTTGGGTCGCACCCGCGATGCCCTGTGGTACTGGGAGGTGGCGCAGGACGTCCTGCCGGAGCTGAGCAGCAAGAAGTTCGGCAACTTCGCCGACGCCGAGCGCTTCCTGGTCGAGCATCGGGTCGGGGAGGGCCCCGACTGGGGCGCCCGGGCGGACGTTCCGCAGCTCTCGGAGGCCGAGAACCCTCAGGTCGAGGAGCCAAGGAAGTTGGATACACCTCCCCCACTCTTTCCGCGGGCGGCCGCGGGAAACCGGTTCAGTGGATGGGTCGTCGCCGAGTGCGTGATCCGCACCGACGGGAGACTGGAGGATCCCGTACTGCTGATGTCCTCCGGGGTCACCACCGCCGACGTGGCCGCGCTGCTCGCCCTGAAGGATTGGCGCTTCCAGCCCGCCCGCCTCCACGGCAAGCCGATCCCCGTCCTCTACCATCTGACCGTCCACTTCAAGCAGCCCGGTCCTTGAGCTCGGATGCTGGCCGGTTCCCGGGGTACAATCGAGCCATGGAGTACCAATTGCATTCCATCGTTGGCAACGAGGACCTCGCCGGTCCCGGTTCCATCGTCTCTGTCGCCCCGGC
>JAADFK010000220.1 GCA_013152925.1 Acidobacteriota bacterium
GGGTCAACGAGGAGGGCTCATGGAGCTACGTGACAACGGTTTACGAAGATTGTTGCGACCCGGATCCAGCCGTAGGGGCGTAGGCATGCGCACCACAGGCGTCTTCACTGCTTACATCCTCGTTGTGGTGTGCGAGGTGTTTGCCGCGCCTTCTGATCCGGGCACCGCTGCCGGGGAGAAGGCCGGGGAGGCCGTTCCTCAGCTCGTGCTGGGGCAACCGCCTAAAGCCGTTCGGGGCATCTGTGCCAGCGGCAAACCGCTTCTGGCCGGCGACGGGCGCCAGGTTGTGCTCGTCTCGATTTTCCGCGGAGAGGAATGGATCTTCGATGGGCGTCACGTGGACCGCTGGAAGCTGGAGCTACCCACCGGGGCGGGCCGGTTGTTGGCACCGGTGGCGTTTTCCTCCCGGGACGGCATGTTGGTCCTGTTCGCCTTTCGGCCGCCACGGCTGGTTCTGTACGAGAACGGCCGGCTGGTCGACGAGATTGCCGTGGAGGGTTTTCCGCCGGCACTGGCGATTCGCCGGGGAGAGATCCTCGTGGGGCTCATCCCGCCGCTCCGCGATGCGGAGGATATTGGAAAGCCTTTCGTCTACCTTCGATCCTACGATCCCGGTATGCAACGGTGGGACGATCTTCTGACCGTAAAGCTGCCGGACTGGGTGCCGGAGGAAAACCGGTCGTTGAAGGAGGAGGCCCGGCAGAGGGCGGCGGCGAAAGGATCCAAGCACTTTGTCATGGGTCATTCCGAACAACGGCGGTGGGCGAGCGGCCTCGTGGCGGTGCGCCGTGACCGGAAGCTGTGGTTCGTCAACCGCTACGACGGCGCCGTGACGTTGCTCTCGCGTTCGGGAAGCACCCTCTGGAAGGGGCAGGTTCCCGATGTTGTCCGGAGCGGTTTCTCGGCCGAGGAGAAGGTGCGTTTCGAAGCCGCACTTGCCGACCACCCGCTGGGCGTACGTGCCCAGGGTCTCGCCCGGTTCCGGCCTCAGATCCTCTCGGTGACGGCCCACGACGACGACCTCGCCGTGCTCTTTCGTTCCGGGAGCACCCAGACGATCCGGCTTGCGGTTCTCGACGATCAAACCAACCGGTGGAACCTCTGGGCCTTGCCCGACGGGTTGGCGCCGTCCACCATCGCCGTGATGGGGGATACCCTTTGGCTCGCGCGTCCTTGCCGAACGGTGGAGTGGTCCGAATTGATCGGCCGGCGGCAGGAAATGCGGGACGGGGGGAGTGTGGCGCCGGCATCACCCGCCCCCGGCGCGGGAACCCCATGAAACCCTCCGGTTTCACGCCGCGGTCACTCCCGGAGTGACCCTTTGCGGCCGGCGATTCGGTGCCAGGCTTAGCCATTTAGCGATGTTGGGGTTCCCTCGTGGGGGAGGCGAAGATGCCGAGCCGGCCAAGGGTGTTTGTTGCCGGGGCGATCTATCCTACTCGACTTCGGAGCCTAAATCGCTATATAGCTAAGCCTGGCACAGCCCCATGGACGACCACGACAGCGGGCGACCGGTGCGTCAGCTCCCTGCGGTACGTTTTGGAACGACAACCGTCAGGAGATACTGGACGAGGCGTCGCAGGTGCTGCGCACGAAACTCCTTGTATTCCGGGACGAGCTGCCGGTCGAGCAAGTGCACATAGATCGCCTCGTCCATGAAACCGGCTGACCGGGCCCGGGCCATCATCGACCAGAACGGGGCACCGTCGTTGGGCTCGAAGTCTCCCAGAACGCTCTCCACGGCATGGCGTTCTTGCTGGAACGGTGTCGGATTGCGCGCATCCTTCCGGCCCTTCGGGCCTTCACCCAGAAGCAACGCCTTGGCCCCGCCGTAGACCAGCCAGCAGGAGGCGTCGCTCAACGCGGTCGTGGTGGAGACGGCCCCCCCGGACTCCGTGGTGTCCCCGCCGGCCTCGGAATCGTGACTCTTATCGCCGGATGATGCCCCCAGCAGGCTTCGCGGGATGGTGATGGTGATCCTTGGTTTGCCGTCCGCCCCCGGCTTTTCCCTGGTGACGGCGGTTTTTTCCCCATAGACCCGCAGGTAGGCGCGGCCGTTCCCGAGGGCGATGTTCCGGAGGGTGGCCCAGGCTGCTTCGTAGCCCGGGTCGGAGACCACCGCGAGCGCCGCCTGCCGGAGAGCTTCCCCGGGATGCCCGAGCTTGTACTCCGTTTCCACGAGAAACCGGTGCGACGCCCGATCCCATGGGTTCACCGCCAGCGCCTTCCGGAAGATCCTCTCAGCGTCTTCCAGCCGTCCGGTTTGGAAGTAGGCATCGGCGAAACTCATCCAGATCGTGCTGCTGTCCGGACATTTCTCGGCAGCGGTGGCATAGGACGACAGCGACTCCTCGAACCGTCCACTGGCAAACAGCGCTTCCGCGTTCGCGAACGCGCTGTCGGCGTCTTCGGGGCAGGTGACGTCCGGTCCGGGAAACCAGTTGCGTCCGTCCAGGCGAGCAAGGCCATCGCGCGCGACTCCTGCCTCGACGCTATTGGGGTTCGATGTTGCGACAAAGTGGTAGTCGGCTCGGGCCGCGCGCCTGATGGCTTCAACCTGGTCCCCGACAACCATTCCGGCGACGGCCTCGTAGAACCCTGCTCGCTGAAGGAGCACCCACCCATCGCCGGGCGCGGTTTCGACCGCCCGGTTGAAGAGTTTGAGGGCACCATCCGCATCATGGTCGAGCCGCCATTTTTCATTGGCTTGGCGGGCGAGCTCCCGAGCGCTTGGAGGCTTCCCCTGGCTGGCCGCCCAGGCCGGGACCGTCGCGGACGCCACGAGGAGGCACACCACCGTGTGAAGTATTGTCCTCTTCAATTTCAATTGCACTCCGGTTCTTGCCAGTTCCATGGTACCAGGGAAAGCGCCGGTTCCGGTCCTTGATGCGACGCCGGCTCTTCGTACCAGGTGTGGGGCTCGTTGAAGCTCCAGCCGTACCGCCGGTATCTGCCCCCGGTGCTCCGGGGAAGCGGGACCTGACCCGTCTGCACTGCCGGGTGGGCATGGCTCCGCTGCACACCGCGGCCGGCATCACGTGATGTCTCACCGCTTTCCCTACACCCGGGTCGCGTCAGTACCAGTATGACGGGCTCTTCAATGAAGCGTGTCGGGCGTTCCGGAGCTCGGGACCACACCTGCCCCTCATCCTCCCCGGAGAGCCATCCAGCAGGACGTTGCGGCTGGGCCGGCGAATCAGCCGAGGATGGAGTAACCGCCGTCCACCACGAGGGTCTGGCCGTGAATCATGGAAGCATACTCGGTGCAGAGGAAGACGACGACGTTGGCCACGTCCTGGGGATCGAGCAGCCGGCCGGCTGGCGTGCGCTCGCGCGCGGCGTCCAGAATCTCCGCCCGGTTGGGGAAGTGGGTCAGGGCGTCGGTGTCCACGGTGCCGGCCGAGACGGCGTTGACCCGCACGCCGCGGGGGGCCAGCTCAAGGGCCAGGTGGCGGACCATGGACTCGAGGGCAGCCTTGGAGGCGCCGACGGCGGTGTAGTTGGGGATGGCACGGATGGCGCCCAGGGACGAGACGGCGACCACCGTCTGGTCCCCCTCGGGTGGCAGCTTGATCAGCTCCTGGACCAGTGGCAGGAGCGCCGCCGCGTTGATATCCATGGTCCAGTGGAAGTGGTGCAGGCTGAGCTCGGTGGCCGGGCGAAGCACGCCCGAGGCCGCGTTGGACACGAGGATGTCCAGGCCGCCCCACGACTCCCCAATGGCGGCAAACATCCGCTGCACGTGCTCCGGGTTGGCCACGTTTCCCTTGAGCACGAGGGACTTGGCCCCGCGAGCCTCAATCTCCCGCGCCGTTGCCTCGGCCCGCTCCCGGTGCCGGAGATAGTTGATGGCGACGTCGACCTTGAAGTCGGCGAGGGACAGCGCAATGGCGCGTCCGATGCCTCTGGAAGAACCTGTCACCAGGGCCCGCTTGCCGCGCAATCGAAGATCCATGGAAACCTCCTTCCCCCCTAGCCTAGACCGTTTCCATCGAGAAAGCAGGGGGGAAACAGGGCTCTGCTGGGACGGGAACGGGCGGTTCTTCGGCAACCTCCGGGAAACGCGGGGCTTTTTCGGGATGCATGCTCCGGCGCGCGCCACGAGGGAATCCACAGCCTGATCCGGGGACGACACGAAGGCGCTCCTTGTGTGGGAAACCCGCCCGGTGTGTTCCAGGACACAAAATTGACACTTGACAGCGCCTCCCGCAGGCCCTGATAATGCAGTGACCGCAACGCAAAGGAGGATTCCATGAACAAGACTGAGATGGCGGTGAAATTGGCGAAAAAGGCAGGCCTGAGCCAGGGGAAGGCCGCCGAGGTTCTCGATGTGATCTTTTCGGCGCAGCCCGGCAAGGGCATCATCGCCACCGAGCTCGACGCCGGCCGCAAGGTGACGGTTCCCGGCTTCGGCACGTTCGCCACCCGGCAGCGCGCCGCCCGCACGGGCCGCAACCCCGCCACGGGTGCAACGATCACGATTCCGGCGAAGCACTACGTGTACTTCAAGCCCGGCAAGACGCTCCGCGAGCGCGTCGAGAAGTAGGCCTCCGACCGCCCTCTTGCCCAGCGTGGCAATAGGCCCACCTCCGGATTGGTGGAGGTGGATGGAGCATGAGGATGAGCAGGAAACGGGGCTTCGGCCCCGTTTGTTGTCGGTCGAAATACCGGTCACCGTTTCACATGGAGCGGATCTTCGCCCGGAGGATGTAGGTCTCGAAGGCCAGGCCGGCCTTGGCCACCAGGCGCCGCAGCTGTGGCAACGGTACCGAGCGGAGACCGGCATCAAGGTTGTCCCCCCAGAGGAAGCAGACCACCCGGCCCTTGAGGCGGATCGGGAACACCGTGCAGCCGCCGGTGGGCTCGCCCCCCAATCCCAGCGCCAGCTCCAGATTGTGCGGCATGGAGGCCAGCGGCCCCAGCCAGAAGGCCGTTCCATGAACCAGGGCCTGGAAGACCGAGGGTGCGGCCACGGGAACCTGCACGGCTCGAAGGATGCTCTCATCGACACCCTCGCCCTCGCCCCGCCAGCCGACGATGGTGTCCCGGCGGAGAATGAAGAGGGCACGACGCTGGAAATACGGGCGGCAGAAGGCCAGGAGAACGTCCGCGATGTCGTCGCGCATCTCCGCCTTGCCCAGGGCGATGGACGCCGCGGCCAGCCGTTCCTCGGGATCCAGCCCGCGGTCATCCACCGGTGCCTGGCGGGGCGGCGGGGTGGACGCCGCCGGTCCCTGCTCCCCCTGCGGGATCCCGGACCCCGGAGCTCCCCCGGCCGGCACGCCCGCGCCCACCGCCAGATCGGCGAGCCCGGGAAACTGGCCCAGCTCCTCGCTGGAAAGCTCCAGCTCCTCGGGGACCGCCGGCTCTTCGGGCTTCCCGCCAGCGCTCTGGTTCCCGGAGGAGCGCTCGTCCACCGGCCGGCGGCCGGTGGACCTGGGCCGTGCCACGGGCCGGGTGGAAGGATCAGGGTCGAGCCGGGACGCCGGCCGGGCCCTCTCCAGCCAGCTCTTCATGACCGGCGGCAGCGGCACGCCGTAGGCCTCGGCCAGCGCCTCGTGGAGACGCACCTCCAGGGCGGCGTGGCTGCGGATGGCGCAGCCCGTCAGGAGGCGCAGCTCGTCCTCCACGAGCAGGTCGGCGGGGTCCAGGCCCGCCACCGACAGCGTCTTGGCCTCGAGGCGGAAGGGCACCACCCGAAAGCGCTCGGCCACGCGCGCCGGCACGAGACCCAGCACCCTTGGCGGAACGTTGGCGAGGACGCTGCGATCCGCCGTGCGGCTGTTGAAGGCCCGGCCCACCGCCTTGAGCAGCGCCTCCTCCACCACCCAGCTCCTCACCAGGCACAGGGTATCGACCCGGTAGCCGGAGAGCTCTGCCTCCTCCACGGCCTGGTGGGCCCTCTCCTCCGAGAGCAACCCCTCCCGCACGAGCAGGGTGGCCATCTCCCGGTTCTTCATGGGACGCTCCGGCGCACCGGGAGTGCCCGGTGGACCGGCCCGCGAGGGGCGGGGGCCGGTCCCGGAGGACCTCCTGTGCCCCAGCTGAAGAACCAGTCGGTGTACAGGCCCCTGACACCTCGCCGAAGGTACGCGCTCACATCGTCCAGACCATTGACCGTGTGTACGAACGAGTCCACGTGGACGGCGGCAAGCCGTTTGACGAGACCTTCGTTGTACCGGTCACGGCTCATGGTGACCACCGGAACGTTGCGCGCCGTGACCACCTGGAGAAGCTCGTCGTCGCCGATGTTCGTACGATAGAGGGTGAAGATCACCGTGGCGAAGGAGCCGTGGAGCGCCTCGAGCCACGCCACCTCGAGCCACTGGTCCGAGGTGTAGAACTGGGGCACGATCCTCCGCAGAAGTGCCGGGTCCACGGCCTCCGCCACCTGGACGATCTTTTCGAGCGAGGTTGGGAAGTCGTTCTTGGTGTCGGTGATGATGTAGACCCCGGGGTACCCGTCGACGATCCGGAGCAGGGTTTCCAGGTCCATCAACGTGTAGAGACCATCGTAGCGGTGCTTGAGGAACTCGGCGGTGCTGACCTGGGAGACAGGCCGGTCCAGGCCCACGTGTTTCTCGTGGCCCGTATGGAAGCAGACCAGGTCACCGTCCGCCGTGAACGAGAGATCGACCTCGAAGTACCGCGCGCCGATCTCCAGGTTGTGCTGGAGCGCCTCGACGGAGTTCGTGTACGTGTGGCCGTCGATGCCTCCCAAGGCGTGGGCTATCAACGCTCCGCGCGGAAAGCGGAAGGCGTGGTCGGCCAGCGCCGAAGGAGGTGTGATCCGGGCGTCCAGGTCCTGCGCCGGGAGCCAGGAAGCGGTGATCGAAACCGCCAGAACGGCCGCGAGCAGGGAGATGGTACGTCGCACGCCTCCATTCTACTCGCTGCGCCGGCGCGGCGGCCGTGCGACCACCGGCTGCCCCCTGCCAGAAAGGGCCGGGGGCCGCGGACCGGCCGCGGCCCCCGGGTCGGCAGCAGCCGATGAAGGGAGGCGCTCTTCCCTGGCCCGGATTGTTCACGAGCCTCCTGCTGCACGGCGCGATGTGCCGCAGCTGGCGGCGTGGTGTCGACTCTCCCGCCCGACGCGGTCGAAACACGCCTTCACTCCCGGCTCGTGCGAGACCACCGCCGGACACGGCCTCTCGCGCCCTCGGCACGAACCCTCGTGAACGATCCGGGCTCGTTTCCGCCTCGGGAACGACGCCGCTTCCCTCCAGGTTCCTCGATGGGACCGGGGGCTAGTCTTCCTCGGCGTGCCGCGGCTCGAGGACCAGCTGGCCCTCCCGGACGTCCAGATGAACCGTGTCACCCTCGACCACGTCGCCCGCGAGGACCATGGTGGACAGCGGGTCCTGCACCAGGCGCTGGATGGCGCGCTTGAGGGGTCTCGCGCCGAAGTCGGGATCGTAACCCTCGCGGGACAGCAGCTCCAGGGCGGCGTCCGAGGCCTCGATGCGGATCCTCCTCGGCTCGAGCAGCCGGTTGAGCCGGTCGAGCTGGATCCTCGTGATGGCCTTCATGTGCTCCGCGCCGAGCCTGTGGAAGATCAGCACCTCGTCGATCCGGTTGAGGAGCTCCGGCCGGAAGTGCGTCTTGAGCTCGGCCTCCACGCGGGCCTTCATCTCTTCGCGCTGGGCCTCGCCCAGCTCCTGGATCACGTGCGAGGCGATGTTGGAGGTCATGACGATGACGGTGTTCCGGAAGTCCACGGTCCGGCCCTTGCTGTCGGTCAGGCGGCCGTCGTCCAGGATCTGGAGGAGGATGTTGAACACGTCCGGGTGGGCCTTCTCCACCTCGTCCAGCAGGATGACCGAGTACGGCCGCCGCCGGACCGCCTCGGTCAACTGGCCTCCCTCGTCGTGGCCCACGTAGCCGGGGGGCGCCCCGATCATCCGGGCCACCGAGTGCTTCTCCATGTACTCGGACATGTCGAGCCGGATCATGGCCTTCTCGTCGTCGAAGAGGAACTCGGCCAGGGCCCGCGCCAGCTCGGTCTTGCCAACGCCCGTGGGCCCCAGGAAGAGGAAGGAGCCGATGGGGCGGTTGGGGTCCTTGAGCCCGGCCCGCGCACGGCGCACGGCGGCGGCCACGGCGGCGATGGCGTCATCCTGGCCGATCACCCGCTGGCGCAGCCGGTCCTCCATGGTCAGGAGCTTGGCCTTCTCACCCTCGAGCAGCTTGGCGACCGGGATCCCGGTCCAGCGGGACACCACCCGGGCGATGTCCTCCTCGGTGACCTCCTCGGAGAGCATGGAGCCGTGCTCCCGGTGGTGCCGGGCCAGCTCCTCGCTGGCGGTCTCCAGCTGCTGGTTGAGCTCGACGAGCCGGCCGTAACGGAGCTGCGCGGCCCTCTCGAGCTCCCCATCGCGCTCGGCACGCTCGGCGGCCTCGCGGGCCTCGTCGATCTGGCGCTTGAGCTCCCGGATCGTGCCGATCAGCTCCTTCTCCTGCTGCCACTGGGCCTTCATGGCCGAGACCTTCTCCTGGATCTCCGCCAGCTCGGCCTCGATGGCCTGCCGGCGCTCCCGGGAGGCCGTGTCGTCCTCGTTGGCCAGGGCGTGGCGTTCGATCTCCAGCTGCACGGCCCGCCGCTCGAGCACGTCGATCTCCGTGGGCAGGGAGTCGATCTCGATCCGCAAGCGGGAGGCCGCCTCGTCGATCAGGTCGATGGCCTTGTCCGGCAGGTGGCGGTCGGTGATGTAGCGGTGCGAGAGGGTGGCCGCGGCGACGATGGCCCCGTCGGTGATCCGCACACCGTGGTGGACCTCGTACTTCTCCTTGAGGCCGCGAAGGATGGCGATGGTGTCCTCCACCGACGGCTCCTCCACCATGACCGGCTGGAAGCGCCGCTCCAGGGCCGCGTCCTTCTCGATGTGCTTGCGGTACTCGGCGAGCGTCGTGGCCCCGACGCAGCGCAGCTCGCCCCGGGCCAGGGCCGGCTTGAGGAGGTTGGCGGCGTCCACGGCCCCCTCGGCTGCTCCCGCGCCCACCAGGGTGTGCATCTCGTCGATGAAGAGGATGACCTCTCCAGCCGAGTCCACCACCTCCTTGAGCACCGCCTTGAGCCGGTCCTCGAACTCGCCGCGGTACTTGGCGCCGGCGATCAGGGCGCCCATGTCCAGGGCAACGATGCGCCGGTTCTTCAGGAGCTCGGGCACGTCTCCCGAGGCGATGCGCTGGGCCAGCCCCTCCACAACGGCGGTCTTGCCCACGCCGGGCTCGCCGATCAGGACCGGGTTGTTCTTGGTCCGCCGCGTCAACACCTGCATGACCCGCCGGATCTCGTCGTCCCGGCCGATGACCGGATCGAGCTTGCCAGCGCGGGCCATCTCGGTGAGGTCCCGTCCGTAGTTCTTCAGGGCCTCGTAGCGGGCCTCCGGGTTGTCGTCGGTCACGCGGTGGGAGCCGCGCAGCTCCTGGATCGCCTGGAGCAGCGCATCACGGGTGAGACCGTGCCGCGCCATCAACTGTGCCGCCGAGGAGGCGGGCACGCTGGCCAGGGCCATCATCAGGTGCTCCACGGAGATGTACTCGTCCTGGAACTGGGGCGCCAGCTTGGTCGCCTGGTCCAGCACCTCCCGGAAATCCCGGGAGGGATGGGGTTCGGCAGCCCCCTGGGCCGACGGCAGCCGCTCCAGGTCCTCCAGGACATCCTGGATCAGCTGGGACGCGGCGACGCCGACCTTCTCCGCGAGCCGCGGCGCCAGTCCCCCCTCCTGCTGGAGCAGCGCAAGGAGCAGGTGGGACGGTATCGTCTCCGGGTTGCCCCGCGCGGCGGCCAGCTTGAACGACTCCTGAATGGCCTCCGTCGCCTTGACGGTGTAGTTGTTGTTGGTGCTCATCAATTTGCCTCCTTGCCTCCGCCCTGCGCCGGGCGCACCGCGAGCGGTCGCGGAACGGTGGTGACGCCGGGGCGGAAAACGCAGCCTGCGGCTGCTGGTACCAATATGGGACTTGAGTCGTTGTTTGTCAAGTCTGGGTTCACCAAATATGAGCGATGGCGTATCAAATATTGACCGCTCCACACCCCGAGATCACGGGGCGTGAGAGAACGCTGTAGAATGCGCTCAAGCGAACACCCCCGTTGGACGAAGGGACGGCGGTCATGGGCGAACAGAACGTTCGATCGAAAACCGAGGTGGCCGAGCTTCGCCACTTCCTCAAGCATCTCCTCCGCGACGTCCGCGCCATGGAGCGGATGTTGGAGGAGGGCCTGATCGAGTCCGGCGCGCGCCGCATCGGTGCCGAGCAGGAGCTCTTCCTGGTGGACGACACGTGGCGCCCGGCGCCGCTGGCCGTGGAGGTTCTCGAGGAGCTGGGAGATCGCCACTTCACACCGGAGCTGGCGCTGTTCAACCTGGAATTCAACCTGGACCCGCTGCCCTTCGGCGGCAGTTGCCTTGGCCTCATGGAGTCGCAACTGAGCGAGCTGCTGGACCGGGCCCGCGAGGCCGCCGCCCGCCGCGGCGCCCGGCCGGTCCTGACCGGGATCCTCCCCACGCTGACCAAGTCCGAGCTCGGCCTGGAGAACATGACGCCCAACCCCCGGTACTTCGCCCTCAATGATGCCATGACGCGGCTTCGCGGCGGGGATTACGAGTTCCAGATCCACGGTATCGACGAGCTGGCCTTCCGCCACGACAGCATCATGGTGGAGGCCTGCAACACCTCGTTCCAGGTGCACTTCCAGGTGGATCCCGACCGCTTCGCACCCATGTACAACGCCGCCCAGGCGGCGGCCGGGCCGACGCTGGCGGCGGTGGCCAACTCGCCGCTGCTCTTCGGCAAGCGCCTGTGGCAGGAAACCCGGGTGGCGCTGTTCCAGCAGTCGATCGACACCCGGCGCTCGGCGCCCCACCTCCGCGAGCAGGCGCCGAGGGTCAGCTTCGGCCGCCAGTGGGTGCGTTCCTCGGTGCTGGAGATCTTTCGCGAGGACATCGCCCGCTTCCGGGCCATCCTCTCCACCGCCATCGAGGAAAACCCGCTGCACGCCCTGGACCAGGGGCGGATCCCCGACCTGGCGGCCCTTCGCCTCCACAACAGCACGGTCTACCGGTGGAACCGTGTTTGCTACGGCATCGGCGAGGATGGCGCGGCCCACCTTCGCATCGAGAACCGGGCGCTCCCCTCCGGTCCAACCGTACAGGACGAGGTGGCCAACGCCGCGCTGTGGTTCGGTCTGGTCAGCGGACTCCTGGCCGAGCACGGGGACATCGCCACACAGATGCGTTTCGAGGATGTACAGACCAACTTCTTCGCCGCCGCACAGCACGGTATCAACTCGCAACAGGTATGGATCGGCGGCGAGGTCTACCCGGCCCGCGAGCTCCTTCTCGATCAGCTGATTCCCCTGGCCCGGCGCGGGCTCGAGGCCTCCGGGATCGACGCCGGTGACGCCGACCGGTACCTGGGCATCGTCCGGGAACGGGTGGAGTCCGGCCGGACCGGGGCTCAGTGGCTGCTCTCCTCCTACGCCGGGATGGGGGCCAAGGGCCCCCAGGCCGAACGGCTCTGCGCGCTGACGGCGGCCATGGCGGCGCGGCAGGAGACGGGATTGCCCGGGCATCGCTGGGAGCTGGCCCGGCTGGAGGAGGCCGGGGGGTGGAAGCACAACTTCCTCAAGGTCGAGCAGTACATGAAGACCGACCTGATCACCGTCAGTGAGGACGAGCCGGTGGAGCTGGTGGCCCAGTTGATGGAGTGGAACCGGGTGCGCCACGTGCTGGTGGAGGACGAGGCCAACCGTCTGGTGGGGATCGTCACCCGGCGATCCCTCCTGGCGCTCGTCGGCACCTACAACCCGGACGAGACCGACGGGCCGCTTCCCATCCGGGAGGTCATGCAGCCGAACCCCATCACGGTCTCGCCGGAAGCTCCGACCCTGGAGGCCATCGAGACCATGCGGCGGCATCGCATCAGCTGCCTCCCCGTGGTCAAGAATGGCCATCTGGTGGGGATCGTCACCGAGGACCAGTACATGGAGATCGCCGGCCGCCTGCTCGAGGAGGCCCTCCGGCGCTGAGCCCACAACGCCGGGCTCGGGGTTACACTTGGGGTGTGAGCACCTCCGAGCTTCGCGAAGCCGCCCTCACCGCCTTCCGGAAGGCCGTGGAGGCCGTCCGGCCCGAAACCCTGTTGCCCCGCGCCGTAAATCGGCACGGCGGCAACATCCTCCTGGCCGGCATGGATCTGCCGTCCGTGCGCGGCAGACGCCTGACGGCGGCCGTGGGCAAGGCGGCCCCGGGCCTGGCCGCCGCCTGGCTTGAGGTTCGTCCGCCGGGCGAGGAGGAGCTCTTCGTCCTGACCGCCCACGGGGTGCCGGTTCCGCCGGCGGTCGAGGCGGCTGCCGTCGTGCGCCGCGGCGCCCATCCCTACCCCGATGCCGCCGGAGAGGCGGCCGCCCGGGAGCTCCTCGACCGTGCCGCCGCCCTGGGAACGGACGACCTCCTGGTGGTCCTGCTCTCGGGCGGCGGCTCGGCGCTCATGGCCGCCCCGGCGCCCGGCCTCGAGCTCGCCGACATCCTTGAAACCACCCGCCTCCTGCTGCGCGCCGGCGCCCACATCGGCGCCGTCAACACGGTTCGCCGGGAGCTGCTGGCCGGCGGCGGCGGTGGGCTGGCCCGGGCCGCACAACCGGCCCCGGTCCGCACCGCCGTGCTGTCCGACGTCATCGGCGATCCCCTGCCCGACATCGCCTCCGGCCCCACCGTGCCCTCACCGACAGGACCGCGAGACGCGCTCCGGGTGCTGGAGTCCTACGGCGTCGCCGCAAGGGTGCCGCGCGCGGTGCTCCACTTCCTCGCCGCGCGGCCGCAACCGGCTTCGGAGGGCTGGTGGGAACGGTGCCGGACGGTCATCCTGGCCAACAACGGGACAGCCGTCGGCGCCGCCGTGCGGACCCTCCGGGCGCTCGGTTGGGCGGCGAGCGCCGCGTCCCGGCCGCTCCTCGGGGAGGCGACGGTGCGAGGGCGCCAGCTCGGCGG
>JAADFK010000221.1 GCA_013152925.1 Acidobacteriota bacterium
AGCCCTGGAGCGGATCGAGGATCTCCCGGACCAGCTTCTCGCGGTTGACCTTGTGCCCACCGTCCAGCTTGGACAGGTGGTGCTGGTAGGTTCTCAGCAACCGTGGGAAGACGGCGGCCGGCGTCGCCGAGGCCGAGCTGTAGAACCGGTCGCGGATGGTGGCGTTGAGGTTGCCGCCGAGGGCATCCTGCTGGGTCTTCTCCAGGGCGGCGAAGAGCCGGCCCAGACGGTACGCGGGTTCCGGACGTGACGTGTCGAGACTCACGGGGACCTCCCTTCCAAGGTTTCGAACCAGGTAGCCCTTGATGATGCAGGCCCTGGGGTAGTTGACGATGCGGTCGATCACTACCCTTCGTAAGGTGGTGGCGAACAGTGCGTGGGGATAGTTTCGGATGTTAATGATGCTCTCGAAGACTCTGGCCTCCAAACCTGGCACAATCTCTACTCGATTTGGCTCGGCTCGGCGCGATCGCACTTCGGGTTCATTCCAGTTTAGCCATTCATATTCATTTCGAGGGGAGGCACCAGTACTTCGTTGATTCTTTCCTCTCCAAACCACCGTCTCATCTAACAGGGTTCTAATGGCTGGGAAATCAAATCGTTGATGAGAACTTTGACCCCAGGTTGGTCGACACTCAACCTCGATATCTCGAAAGTGTGTTCTCAAGGCTTCAATGAGCTTCGAGACTGTCGTTCGTTGAAAGAAACGCACGGCGATCCTAGCCTTGGTCGGTCTACTGAGGCCCAAAACGAAGAACTGCGTATTATCTGGTTCAACGGCCAGCTCACCATAGGCCTCTCGGCCCGAACGCAGGGCACGAAAAAACGTCTCAAGCTTGCTGCGAAGCGTCTCGTCCTGTGCCTGCTCGACGGCGGCCGAACCGTGGAGCGCGAAGGCCGCGAAGACGTCTTCTGCCACTGTCGGCTGTTCCGTCCAGAAGGCGATTGTCGTACACCCAACCTCGACCCGATGTTTGCTCCGCATGGGTCCATCCAGTAACGAGTTGAGCGCCGTAACATAACGGCGCGCAGCTTCCACAGAAACCGGGGCGTTGTAGCTTTGCTCGAAACCGTAAGAACAATAGGAGGATCTGTTGAAACCCACTATAACTCCATCGCCCTGTTCCTTACCTCTTACGCCCTTGACCTTGAGGTCGTGGATCTGGGCAATTGGAGCCCTCGCTCCGGTGATGAGGCATTGGCCCATGACAGTCTCTTCCTTGCCGGCTGATTTGTTGGTATCCCACCACTGTTTCATCCTCTCGGCGTCGGTTTGGGTCCGGCGATCCCACCAGTCTTTGATCACCGGATCTTCGTGGACGTACCGGGTCTCGCCACGAATCCGGAATGTGCCAAATCCTGTACTCACCTCGCCCAGCAATGAAAAATCCTTGCATCGGTCCGGAATCCACTCCCGCAAGAATCTACAAACTGCCTTGTACGTTGGACTGGGGATTTCGTCCTCGACCTTTAGGTGACTAGTTCTGAAGAGCTCAAAACGCTCACGAACCTTCGCCAAGTCCCGATCTTCTTGGCAAAACCCGAGCATGTATTCCGTGTTGTCACAAAGAAAATATGGTCTTACACCCGAGGTACGTTGACCAGAGAATGGCACCGCAACTGAAGATGTGCGATGGATCCCTTCTTGTTGAACCCGAGAGTCTAGAATCTCGAAGAGGTTACCATCCGGAGTTAGAACGATCGTGAAACTGATCTGTTTTGTTGCCCATCCAAATCGGGGTAATTCGTAAGATGGATCTTTGTCGAGACGATCGTAGAGCTCGTGAAGTGCCTGAAGGATCATCCCTCACCCCCTCGTCTCGGCCGGTGGCGGCACGTCGACGACGCCGTCCACCATGCGGGCACGGAAGAAACGCGGCTCGGCCCGCAGCCGCCGGCCGCGGTGGCTCTCGACGACCTTCCCCTCGGGATCCTCGTGGAACACCACGTCCCACAGCATGAAGCCGAGGTCGCGGTCGCCGCGGAGCTCCTCCGGGCATCCCGGGAACGCCTCGTCGCCGCCCGGCAGCCGGAAGCTCGGGAACTCCCGGCATCCCAGGTAGGGGTGGTGGAAGCACTGCCCCCGCTTTGCCCTCCGCTTGAAGGTCTCCAGGTGCTTGGCCTCCGGGTGGGCCAGCACCGAGCCGTCGCGCTCGGAGGGGTCGAGGACCTCGAGATGGGCCTCGATGCCGTAGCGGACGTCGCGCAGGATCATGGCCGCCCGCTGCTGCCGATGCGCCTCGACGGCGATGGCAAGGTTCCCCTTCCCCGTCCGCATGGCAGTCCGGACGTTTCGTGCGGAGACCTTCTCCGAGATCTCGTTCCGGCGCACGTGGGTGAAGCGAATCGGCGCGAGCACCCGGATCCGGTCGATCACCCACCGGAGCTGCGGCTTCCAGTAGATGGCCTCCAGGATGCCGCGGGCCGCGCTCGGAGTCATCACGTCGTAGGAGACCCGTTCGACCTTCATCTCGGGCCTGTTGAACGAGGCGTAATCGCCCCACACCTCCAGCCGAATGCCGTAGCCCATGTCACCTCCTCTCAAGTCATGAACACCTCGGTCTCGAATTCCTCGCGATCGAGGACGAGACCGAGGCGCTCGTCGTAGAAAAGCTCGGGGCTGGCCAGGACCGGGTACCGGTCGTGGACCAGCTCGATGGACGATCCCAGGTGGCGCTGGTACAGGCGGGACGGTACCTGGACCGTGTAGCGCTGCAACGCCCGGAGCACGCTCCGGTCCGGCAACCCCCATGCGTCACGAAGCTCCGCCACGAGCACTGCGCCACGCTCCCCCCACGGAACGATCACCGTCTCGCCGTGGGTCTCGATCAGGCGGAAGCGGCCCGCGATGGAGCGGTACGCGAACTGGAACGGCAGCTCCCGGCTGTTGACGAGCTTGAGATCGGACAGGATCTTCTTGCTGTCCCAACGATCCTGCTGGCTCCAGTAGTAGAGGCGGAAGTAGTGCTCGACGGCTTCAAGCGAGAGCAGGTCCTCGTACAGCGCCTGGTGGTCCTCGCCGCCGAGGATCTCGACGGTGGCGTTGGCCGTGTCGCGGAGAAACGCCTCGGAACGCTCATGCTCGGAACGGAAGAGGAAGGTCGTCCCACGATCCAAACGCCCGTTCCGGTTGCAGCGTCCCGCCGCCTGGGCGATGGAGTCCAGCCCGGCGAGGGAACGGTAGACCACGGGGAAGTCCACATCCACGCCGGCCTCCACGAGCTGGGTGGAGATCACGCGGCACGGCTCGCCCCGTTCGAGCTTCCGGCGGACTCTGGCGAGGACCACGCTCCGGTGCTCGGGGCACATGGCGGCGCTGAGGTGAAACGTCCCCTCCGCGTTCCCCAGGCTCTCGAACAGCTCCCGGGCATGACGACGGGTGTTGACGATGCAGAGCACCTGCTCGTGGCCGGTAATCCGACCCGCCAGCTCCCCGTCGGTCTGCCGGCCCAGGTCCACCACCTCGACCCTCTTGAGCGCCCGGTACAGGGCAGGTGGGTCCGGAACGATCTCCCGGACCTCCTCCAACCCGATGGGGAAGTCGTCACGCAGTGTGACGGCCGGCTGGGTGGCGGTGCACAGAACCACCGTCGAGCGGTAATTCGCCGCCAGCTCGCGCACTGCGAGAAGACACGGCCGCAGGAAGTCCACCGGCAGCTTCTGCGCCTCGTCGAGAATGATGACGGACCGGGCCAGGTTGTGGAGCTTGCGGCACCGGCTCGTCCGGTTGGCAAAGAGCGACTCGTAGAGCTGGACCGAGGTCGTCACGACCAGCGGCGCGTCCCAGTTCTCGGCGGCAAGGCGGCTTTCCAGCGTTTCCTTCCCGACGTCGAGAGCGCTGTGGTGCTCCAGCACGGGATCCGCCATCCCCCCGGCGACGAGCGGCTCAAAGACACTCCGGAAGACCTCGGCGTTCTGCTCGATGATGCTGGTGAACGGGATGACGCAGACGACCCGTTCGAGACCGTGCTCCCGGGCGTGCCGGAGCGCGAAAGCGAGCGAGGAAAGCGTCTTGCCGCCGCCAGTGGGCACCGTCAAGGAGAACAGTCCCGGGGGCTCGCCAGCGGCTCGCAGACAGGCTTCCCGCACCTCCCGCCGCCGCCCGGCCACCGGTGATCCGTCGATCGCCTCGAGGCTTCCAACGAACCGGCCGAGCGCCTCTTCCATCGTCTCCAGGATGTTGTCCGGCCACCGAGGTCGCGAACGGGCTCTCTCCGGCTCCATGAATGCCTCGGTGTCCAGGAAATCGGCGTCCACGAGGCACGAGAAGAGCATCCGCACGAAGAAGGCGAATGAGAAGGCCACCTCGTCTCCGTGCGTGGCCCGGCGGTCCAAAGCCTCTGCCAAGAAACGGGGAACGTCCGGAATCGCGCTGTCTTTGATCTGAATCGGCCCGTGCTCCCAGGGCTCGACTCGCTTCTTCAAACGCTTTTCGAGACACGCACCGTCGGCGATGGCATCGTGCAGCCCAGCGTGATGCCCGGCGATACCATAGGCGAGCAGGTGCCCGAGCGCCGGAGCAACCTCCACGGCGTGCCGGGCGCCGGCACTGGTGTGATCGATCTTTCCGGCAACATTGGTCAGAGTTTCGTTCGACTCGATCACATGATAATCGGCCCCGGTCTCCAGACAGAGGTACCGCTGAAACGCCCGGGAGCACTTCCCCAGGTCGTGCCACAACCCGGCGATGTATCCCCACTCCTCCGCGCCGAACGGTTTGGCGAACCTTGCGGCCAGATGGGCAACATTCCGCAGATGGTCCTCGAGGAGCTGCCACGTTTCTGGAGGCTTTCCGGGCAGGGTGTGGGCGTAGTACGGCTGCGTCACCGCCGTTCTCCATGCTGCTGACCTCGCCACTCCGGTCCGGAATCAGCCCGGTCCGGCACATCCAGCGATGTGATCCACCAGCGGCTTCCCGGGAGGCGAGCGATCAGGATCGGCTTCCCCCGGTACCGGCAGATTCCGTCAGGGTTGTAATGCGTTATCCCAACATGGGGCTCCCCTCGTTGTTCACCATCGTAACAGGCCTGGGTGGAGCTCTGTCTTCCATTGTGCCATGTTCGTCCTCGAAGGAACGCGAAGATGCCCCGGCGCGAAGACGCAGAGCAAGAGCCCGATACGGACGCCCCGGGGCCGAAGGCCCCCTTCATCTCTCCATCCGCATCTCGGCGCCTCGGCGCCTGCGTCCCTTCCTCCTCATTGTCTTCCGCGCCCACGCGTCGATGATCTCTCCCTCATCACGCCAGCAGGAGAACGGTGCCGCAGCGGCACGAGCTTCCCCTGGGC
Organism: Acidobacteriota bacterium; assembly: GCA_013152925.1. Taxonomy (GTDB): domain Bacteria; phylum Acidobacteriota; class Thermoanaerobaculia; order Thermoanaerobaculales; family Sulfomarinibacteraceae; genus JAADFK01. The sequence goes on from JAADFK010000221.1 coordinate 5,287, forward strand.
TCGCTGCGCGCCGTCGGGCTTTGGAGCGGAGCGTCGTGTGCCGGTGGCCGGGGGTGCACCCCTGCGCGGGCGGTGGGCGTGATCCCGGGAGGCGTGACCTGGACGCTCAGATGTCGCCGGGGCGGGCGAGGCGGTCCTCAAGCCTGAGCTGCTCGAGGACGCGACGGCTCTGCTCCTCGTCGAGGGCATAGAAGGTGCCCCGGGCCCTGGCCAGGACGTTGCCCTCCCCGTCCTCGATCCGGCCGGCGGCCAGCAGGAGGCGGCCCCTCTCGCCGGTCATCCAGCCGCGGACGAGGAGGGGACGGTTGGAGGGGACGGAGCGCCGGAACCGGACGGTCAGCTCGCGGGTCATGCAGAGGCGGTGGACGGTCACGGAGCAGGCCCAGCCGATGGTCTCGTCGAGCATGGCGGAGACGACGCCGCCGTGGACGACGCCGGGGTAGCCGTCGTGGCAGGGGTCGATGACGATCCGCAGGTGGACCTCGCCGTCCACCTCCTCGAAGCGGCCGTGGAGGCCGCAGGGGTTCTTCTCGCCACAGACGAAACAGGTGTCGGACCAGGGCAGCGGCTTGCTCACGGGCTCCCTCCCCCCGGCTCCGGGGCCGACCGTGACGCCAGGTGGGCCGCCACGGCCCGGGCGGCGCGCTCCGAGGCGCCGGGTCCGCCCAGCCGGCGGCGCACTACGTCGAGCAGCCCGTGCTGGCGCTCCAGGCCGTGGCCGAGCACGGCCCGCGTCTCGGCGGCGAGGCGCCCGGGGTTCCAGTCGTTCTGGATCAGCTCGGGGGCCGCCCGTTCGCCGGCGATGAGGTTGACGAGAGCGATGTGCGGCACACGGACCAGGAGCTTCGCCAGGAGGTAGGAGAGCCCGCCCAGGCGGTAGCCGACGATCATGGGCACGTCCAGCAGGGCGCACTCCAGGGTCGCCGTGCCGGAGGCGGTCCACGCCATCTGCGCGATGGCGAGCTCCCGCCGCCTGCCCTCCCCCCGCACCGTGCGCAGCCTGGCGTCCGCCGGCGCCCGGGCGAGGATCGCCCCCACTTCGGCCTCCATGCCGGCAGCGACCACCACGATCGCCTCCCGGACCGCGTCCGGCGGCAGCAGCGCGAGGGCATCCAGCATCACCGGGAGGAGCTGGCGGACCTCCATGGCCCGCGATCCGGGGAGCAGGGCGAGCCGCCCGCGAGCCCTGTCGGGACGGTGTTCCAGCAGCCCCTCCCGGTGAAGGTCGTCCACCAGCGGATGGCCCACGTAGAGGGCCTCGACGCCGTGCTGCTCGTAGAAGCCCACTTCGAAGGGCAGGATGCACAGGACCCGGCGGGCCACCCGGCGGACGACCCGCACACGGCCGCGCCGCCACGCCCAGAGCTGGGGCGAGACGTAGAGGATGACGGGAATGCCGGCCCGGCCCAGGCGTCTGGCCAGGCGCAGGTTGAAGTCCGGAGAGTCGACGAGGACGGCGGCGCCGGGGCGCCTGTCGACGGCCTCGGCCGCCACCCGGTGCATCAGGCGGCGGATGCGGGGCAGCTCGCGGAGCACCTCGGTCAGCCCCATGTGAGCCAGCTCGCTGGTGTGGGCCAGGAGCTCGAGGCCGGCGGCCTCCAGGCGGTCGCCGCCGATGCCGAAGGCGTGGAGGCCGGGCACCATGGGACGGAGAGCTGCGAGCAGGTTGCCCGCGTGGATGTCGCCGGAGACCTCGCCGGCGACCACCAGGAGCTCCGGGCCGCCGCTCACGGCCCGGCCCTCCGGCGGCGGCCCAGGTCCATGAGCCAGGACGCCGCCAGCCACAGCGCGGCGCCAATGAGGGCGCCCGTCAGGTCCGAGCCAATGTCCCGGAGCTCGGAGCTCCGCCATGGGACCAACCCCTGAAGCAGCTCCGTCACGATGCCGAGGCTCACCCCTCCGGCCACTCCCGCGAGACCGGCGGCGATCACCTGGGCCAGGGACGGCCGGACCGCCCAGGCCACGAGGATTGCGAGCACACCGTAGCCAGCGGCGTGCAACACGCTGTCCGAGACGCCGGGCGCCACGTACGGCGCCGGCGAGGGAATGACCGCCAGAACGATCAGCAGGGCTCCGTACAGGCAGGTCACCGCCCATCGCACACTGGCCCCCACTGTGGAGGCGCTCGCCGGATCGGGACCCCGTCCGCTCAGGGGAAGGGGTACATCAGCCAACCGACAACCAGTCCAACTGCAACCATGATGCCGAATATCTTGAAGAAGAGCCGCTTCCGCTCGCGGCCGTCGTTCCGCCACAGGAAGGCGAAGAATACCGCCACCAGGAAGGCGTGCCAGAACATCAGGAATGCGTGGTCCATGGCTCAGTCCTTCATTCCGCGCGCGATGTCGGAGACGTCGAGGACCGTCAGGAGGTTCATCAGCCCGGCCGTCACCAGGAAGGTGTTGCCATAACCGAACCCCGCCGACATGGGATCACCGAGCCCCAGGTGCAGCAGGCGGCCGAGGATGTACGGCGCGCCCTGGCCGAGGCAGGCGAGAAAGGCCAGGTACGAGAAGGGAGATCCGGTGCGCGGGACGGCCAGCTCGCCGTGCAGCAGCAGGCCGGTTACCCAGCAGGCCAGGATGACACCGGCGAACACCGCCGCCCGGACCCGCCGGCCAAGGATCAGGTGACCGAGACCGGGCACGAGCCAGGCCAACGCCAGCAGACCCATGGGAGCTGCGGGCACCTTCTCGATGCGTTCCTCCCGTTCCACCTTGCCGTCGGCTCGCTTCGACCCCCGTACCATGCGTTTACTCCCATCCCTGGGCCTTGAGGGCCCGGCCGACCTTGTCCCAGGTCACGCCCAGATCTTCCGGGATGATCCGAACATCCCCCACCACCGAGATGAAGTTCGTATCGGCCATCCACCGCGGCACCACGTGGAGGTGGAGATGTTCCTTGATTCCCGCTCCGGCGGCCTCGCCGATATTCATCCCCAGGTTGAAGCCGTGGGGCGCGTAGACGGATCTCAGTGCCTCGATCAGGGCCCGCGCCGCCTCCATCATCTCCGCCATGGTCGCGCCGTCCAGGTCGCGCAGCTCGGCCACGTGCGCGACCGGGGCCACCATGGCATGTCCGGAGGTGTAGGGGTACCGGTTCAGCAGGGCGAAGCACCCCTTGCCACGCCACAGCGTCAGGGTGTCCCGGTCATCGGTCGATTCCCACGCACGGCAGAAGATGCACTGCCCCTCGACCTTGTGATCGGCCGAGGAGACGTACTCGAGCCGCCATGGGGCGAAGAGAGCCTTCATCTCCCACGTGACTACTTGTTCAGCAACTCTTCCCGGAGGTGCTTCCCGGGCTTGAAGTATGGAATCCGCTTTGGCGGAACCTGCACCTTGTCACCGGTCTTGGGATTCCGGCCGATCCGCGCATCGCGCTGCCGCACGCGGAACGATCCGAAGCCGCGCAGCTCGACCTTGTCGCCGCTCTGCAAGGCCGAGATGATACCGTCCAGGACGGTCTGGACCACCTCATCCGCCTGCTTCTTCGGAAGATCCACGTTCGTGGCAACATGGTCGACAAGATCCGCCTTTGTCATCGTGGTCATGGCCTTCCTCCTCCAGTCTCCAGACTACCAATACAAGATGGCCGGCCCGCACCTTCGAACCGGCCGAGTACCATCAGGCGTCGGCCTTCGGAGCATCGTCCGCCGTCGGAGCCCCGGCACCGGCTGCATCGGCTTCGCCCTCCGTCCCGGCGCCATCCTCTGCCGGAATCTCGGCGTCCGCCGTCTCGACGGTCTCCGGCGCCTCGTCCGGCGCCCCGGCGGCTTCGGGCTCCTCCGGCACGGCCTCGGGCTCCGCAGCTTCCGCGACCTCCGCCTCCTCGGCAGCCGTTTCCCCGGCGGCCGCTTCCTCGTTCACCGGCTCCTGCTCCACCGGCTCCTGGGCTGCAGCTTCTTCGGCCGGTTCTTCCGCCGCGGCGGCATCCTGGGGCAGCTCGGTCTCACCGGCCCCGGCTCCGGAGGCTTCCCCGGTCTCCTGGGCCTCATCGGCCATCAGGCCGCTGGCCTTGAGGGCGGCGGCCATGGCGGTCTCGCCGCTGGCGGCCTCGGTGGCCGCAACGAGCTCATCCTCGGCACCCTCCTGCTCGACACCGTGCATGGACAGGCCGATCCGGTTTTCGTTCCAGTCGATCCTCAGAATCCGGCACCGCACCGCCTGGTCCGTGCTGAACATCTCGTTGAGCTCGAGGCCGCTTCCGCGGTCGATCTCGGAGACGTGGCAGAGGCCTTCCACGCCCGGCGACAGCTCGATGAACACACCGAAATCAGTGACATTGGTGACCTTGCCGGAAACGATGTCGCCCACGCCATGGGTGTTGGCGTACTCCTCCCACTCGTTGGGGAGGAGATCCTTCATGGACAGTGAGATCCGCTGATTGACCACGTCGATGGCCGAGATGACGGCATCCACCTCCTGGCCCTTCTGCACGACCTCCGAGGGGTGGTTGATGCGGCGCGTCCAGGACATGTCCGATATGTGAACCAGGCCGTCCACACCGGGCACGATCTCCACGAAGGCGCCGAAATCCGTCAGGTTCCGGACCGTGCCGCGGATCTTGCTGCCCACGTGGTACTTCTCGGCCACCTCTTCCCAGGGGTTGGGCTCCGTGGCGCGAAGCGAGAGGGAGAGCCGGCGCTTCTCCGGGTCCACCTCGGAAACGACCACCTCGACCTCGTCACCGACCTCGAGAACCGAGCGCGGATTCTTGATCTTCTTGGTCCAGGACATCTCGCTGACGTGGATCAGCCCCTCGACGCCCTCCTCGAGCTCGACGAAGGCACCGTACTCGACGATGCTGACCACCTTGCCCTGGACACGCTTGCCCAGGGGATACTTTTCGGGCACCAGGACCCAGGGATCCTCGAAGCGCTGCTTGTACCCCAGGGACACCCTCTCGCGCTCCCGGTCGAAGCGGAGGACCACAACGTCCACCTCGTCTCCGACCTTGAAGTACTCGCTGGGATGGCCGACGCGGCCCCACGAAATGTCCGTGATGTGGAGCAGGCCGTCCAGACCGCCGAGGTCGATGAAGACACCGTAGTCGGTGATGTTCTTCACCGTGCCGGTGACCAGCTTGCCCTCCTCCAGCTCGGCCATGGTGGCTTCCTTGGCCTCCTTCTGGGCCTCCTCGAGGATGGCCTTCCGGGAGAGGACGACGTTGGACCGCCTGCGGTCGAAGCTGATGATCTGGGCCTCGATCTCCTCGCCGATGTAGTCCTCGAGGCGACGGTTGAGACGAAGGTCCACCAGGGAGCCGGGCAGGAAGGCCCGCACGCCGATGTCGACCGCCAAACCGCCCTTGACGCGCTCGAGGACACGGCCCTTGACCATTTCCCCGTTTTTCCACGCCTGCTCGATGGAGGTCCAGGTCTTGAGCTTGGCGGCGCGTTCCCGCGACAGCCGTACGACCCCCTCCATCTCGTCGATCCGGGCCACGTAGACCTCGATCTCCTGGCCGATCTCGACGTTAAGCTCCCCCGTCTCGCGATCGGTGCACTCCGAGAGGGACATGACGCCCTCGGACTTGAAGCCCACATCCACCATGACCTCGTCATTGGTGATGGCCACCACCGTTCCGCGGACGACCTCGCCCTCCTTGACCTCGTGGAAAGACGACTCCACCAGTTGCTCCATGGAGAGCTGGTCCATCGACTCCATCGGGTCCTTGTCCTGTTCGTTGGTTCCGTTCGTTCCTGGCTCCGTGTTCAAATCCGTTCCTCCTCGATGGACGCACGGTCTTCGCGCGCCAATCTTCCGTCGTTGCGCGACTTTACGGGGTCGCGTTGAGTGCTGTCAAGAAGCGAGATCCCAAGATCGGCCATTCGGGCCAGGATTCGCGCCACGACCTGCTCCGGGGAGAGCCCGGTCGAATCGAGAACAAGGGCCCCTGGCGGGACCATCAGGGGCGAGTCGGCACGGGTCGTGTCCCGGAGATCCCTCTCCCGCTGACGCTTCAGGACCTCCTCCAGAGAGCTGCTCTCTCCCCGCTCCTCAAGGTCCTTCAGGCGGCGGCGGGCCCGCACCTCGGGGCTGGCGGTCAGGAAGACCTTGAGCGTCGCACCGGGAAAGACCACCGAGCCCACGTCCCGCCCCTCGGCGACCCCGCCGGCGGCCTCGCCGGCTTTCCGTTGCAGCGGGACCAGTGCCCGCCGCACGGCGCTCAGGGCGGAAACGGCCGAGGCCAGCGACGACGCCCGCAGACCGCGGATGGCCTCCCCGAGATCCTCACCATCCAGCACGACCCGGAAACCCTCGGGACGGGCATCGAAGCTGAGATCGTGCTCATCCAGGAGGGAGGCGATCCGTTCGCCGTCCCCCGATGCGTAGGGTGGCACGATCCCCTCGCGCTCGGCCAGGATGCCGGCGGCGCGGTACATGGCGCCCGTATCCAGGTAGGGCAGGCCGAGGCGCTCAGCCAGCATGCGGGCCACCGTCGACTTGCCCGCTCCGGCAGGACCATCGATTGTAATGATGATGGGGTTCGTTCTGGTTTCTCTCGAATGGTTCACAGATGCCGTAGTTCCTTACCCCGGACACACCGGGACGCACATTGTACATGAGCAGCGCCATCTGTCCAGCATTGCCGCGCGCCGCGCCCTCCGCCGTCTTCTCTGGTAGGATCCTGACGGGGAGGCACGATGATGGGCTTTCAAGGACGCATGGCCGTACCGGCACTGATCGCCGCGCTGTTCGTGGTACCGCCGCTGGCCGCACAGACGCCGGAGCAAGCGGGAACGTCACCTGCCTCGGAACCGGCCCCCATCTCCACCGGGAGGCCGCATCACGATTTTTCCAGCCACTCCTTCAGGCTGCTCCTGTCGCGGCACCCGGAGCTTCTCAAGCCCGTGCGGATTCTCGATCTCAGCTACGACCGGGCGGTCCGCATGGCCCTCTGGAACGATCCCATGACCCGCTTGCTCTACGCCATGGCGGCGGAAGAGTCCATGATCGGGCGCACCGGCCTGGTCAACGGCGGACGGATGCTGGGCGCCGGCCTGGCCATGACGGCCCTCGGCGGCGCGGTTTCCCCCATCTCGGCCTACGTCGATATGTTCCTTCCCGGAACCGCCAGCTCCCAGGTATCCGCCGGCGCCCACGCCGGCGGGGACGGCGGAAACCCTCCGGCTCCCGCCTCTCCCGCAGGTCCTCCGGATCAGTAGTCGGAAGTCATGATGAAAACGGGAGCGCCGTCGAAACGGCTGTAGAGCGGCCGCAAACGTTCCGTGTTGTAGAACTTCTTGACATCCACGAGCTTCTTCCGGCTCGTCACCACGTCGATCGGTACGTTGTCGTAGCGGCCGTTCCGGATATTGACCAGGCGGCCGGAGACCCCGTCGAGAATCAGGTCCATGGCCAGGTTCCCGAAGGCCATGGGGACGATGGAGTCCATGGCGTCGGGATCGCCGCAGCGCACCAGGTAGCCCAGGCGCTGGCTGATGATGTTGACCCGCCGTCCCTTGTTGAACTTCGGTGACGACTCCCTGAGGAGCCGGGCGATCCGGTCGCCGACGCCGCCGAGCTTCTTGTGGCCGTACATGTCCCTGGCCTGGTCCTCGAACACCATCTCGTCCATGCCGGTGAAGGTCGCCCCCTCGGAAACCAGGACGACGCTGTAGCGGCTGGGGTTGCTGGCACGATCCGCCGAGAGCAGCTCGCAGAGGTGCTCGATGTCGAAGGTGTATTCCGGGATCACACAACGGTGGGAGGCGCCGGCCATGGCGGGAAGCAACGCGGTGAAGCCCGCATAGCGGCCGAACACCTCGATGATCAGGAAGCGCTCATGGCTTCCCGCGCTGGTCCTCAGGGCGTGGGTCATCTCGATGGTCCGCGTGACGCAGGTGGAGAATCCGATGCAGTAGTCCGTTCCGGGCACGTCGTTGTCCATGGTCTTGGGGATGGCCACGATGGGAACGCCCTTTTCGTGGAGGTGCACGGCGTACGAGAGGGTGTCGTCACCACCGATGGGGATCAGGGTGTCGATACCCAGGAATTCGAGGTTGGCGAGCACCTCGTCGGTGAGGTCGTTGAGCTCCTCGGTGAAGCGATCCTTGAGATGCTCCGGGATATTGTCCTTGGGGACCCGGCTCGGCCGCGTCCTGGAGGTGTGGAGGAAGGTCCCGCCCGTCCGGGCGATCTTGTTGACCACCTCCTCGTTGAGCTCCATCACATGGTCCACCAGGCCCTTCCGGTCGTCACGGTCCATCTCCACCAGCCCGGCCCACCCACGCCGGATACCCTGGACGCGGTAGCCCTCGCGGATGGCCCGAACCGTCACGGCGCGGATCGCCGGGTTGAGCCCTGGAACGTCTCCCCCACCCGTCAAGATCCCGATGGTTCCCTTGGTCTTCCTGACATGTACCATGTTCCTCGTCCCTCCCAGCTCCTTCAGCAACCCAGTGTACTCCTGACGACGAAGAACAGATGAAGGCGCCGGGACCTTCCACGGCGCCGGCGCCGCTGGGCGCCTCATCGCCCCCCACCATTCTCCCCGATCTCCCGGGAGAGCCGGCGCAACGTCTGCAGAGCGAACGGGCTCCCATGCCGGTCAGGAGGAGGATCCTCCCGCCGGAACACGCCACCTGCGTGTCGAGAAGACCGAGGCTCTCTCCTTCAGCCGCACAGGACGCGGGCGAGCTTCGTACGGCGAATGAGCTCCCAGGATTCCCGAGAGCCACCGAAGGCTCCCCCGCCAGGATGTGCATCTCTCGCCCGGGAGATCCCTCGACTCGTTCGCTTCGCTCACTCCCTCGGGATGACAGAGCTGGAGGGGCGAAGACGCTCCCTTGGGATGATAGAGCGGGGGGGCGAAGACGCTCCCTCGGGATGACAGAGCTGGCGGGGCGAAGACACTCCCTTGGGATGACAGAGTTGGAGGGGTGAAGACACTCCCTTGGGATGACAGAGCGGGGGGGCGAAGACATTCCCCCGGGATGACAGAGCTGGCGGGGTGAAGACACTCCCTTGGGATGACAGAGCTGGCGGGGCGAAGACACTCCCTTGGGATGGCAGAGCGGGGGGGCGAAGACATTCCCCCGGGATGACAGAGCTGGCGGTGTGAAGACACTCCCCCGGGATGACAGAGCGGGGCATGGCACCACGGGATGGCAGAGCGGGGGCGAGGCGGCACCCGCTCGGTGGGGAACTCACCGGCTCACGCCGCCGCGCCCGGGAGGGGCACGGCCGGGCGCCGGGGTCCCGGGCCCCAGCGCAGACCCTCCTGCCAACGCTTGCCTCGCGGCAGGCCGGGCATGGGCTGCCGAGGGCCGCAGGG
>JAADFK010000222.1 GCA_013152925.1 Acidobacteriota bacterium
CTCGACCTCCAAGCCGACCTCAACCTCGGCCCCGCTTTCTTCGACCCGCACTGCGAGTCGGGGATCCACGCCTGCGCCGCGGACCTTGCGGCGGCGGGCACCGGATGGCGGGCGTTGGCCCGAACCGGCGACGGCCGCGTGAGGATCCGCTGGTCCAAGGGCGATCCCTGGGCGTGGTACGACATCCCGCTCAACAACATCCGTCAGCTCACCGCAGGGATCGCCATGCCGGACCGGCTCTTCGTGTCGGGCGACCAGTTCTCGCTGATCATCCTGACGGATCCTGAGAATCCCTCGGCGCCGCTCTCGGTAACGCCGTTCACCGGCGCCAGCGGCACGGCCTTCCCCGTCAGCCCGGACCACGTGGTGGTGGCGGCGGACGATGGTCTCCAGGTGGCCGTCATCGACCTCCAGGATCCGTACAACCCGGTCATTGCAACGGCCGCTACGACTCTTGCGGACGGCGCCGGCCGCGTGGTTGACATGTACCTCGATCCGGCAAACCACCTCTGGCTGCTGTCCAACGGCCCCGATCGCCTGATCGAGGTCGATGCCGCGGCGTTGCCGACGATTGATATCCTCGGATCGTGGGACCTGCCGGACGACGGTGGTGGCGCGCGGGTTGCCATGGATGGAGGAACGTTCCATTACGCCCCCACCGATGCTGACCTGGACAGCCTGTGGGTCGTGCGGCGCGGCCACGGCCTGGACCTCTACGATCGTTCGGACATCGCCGCCGGCGTGCTCAGCTCCGCGCCTCTGCCCGGATACCCCCGGGACATTTGGGTGGGCGAGTGCGCCACCGGCATCCGGGTGCTGGTGGCCGCCGGGTTTGACGCCGGCGTGCTGGAAGTCGACACAAGCACCGGTGGCGCCAACGGCTCGTGGCCCGTCAGCTGGGTGGGCGACCTGGGCGATGTTCGCCGGCTGACCCTCGCTGCAAAGGCCTATTTCAACTCCAGTCCAGTTGCGGAGTCCTGCTCCGACATTCGTGACTTCCGTGAGAACTCACCGATTCCCTCGCCCTGCGATGCGCGGCTCTATGCATTGAGTGAGGCGGGAGTTCTGCCCGTGCCCGTGGACATCTGCACTTGCGGAGCCAACTGATGAGGATGGAGGAGCTCTCGATGAAGTTTCCGGTGGGCCGTCTGAATGCAACCGCTCGCACTTTGGGGTGCATGGTCCTGGCTCTGACCCTCACGGCCCCGGCGTGGACTGCCGGACCACCCGTGCCTCGGGAGCTGCGGCTCAGGGGTGGCAGCCTGCACGCCGCCAACGTCACGGTGTTTCAGTCGGTCCGGGGAGCAGACGGAAGGCTTGGCCTTGGTGTCAAGGCGAGAGTTGGCAGCGTGGCGGGAGCGGCATCGGTTGAGCATCCGGCGCCCCAAACCGGTGCCTTCCAGGTGTGGGCGGTGCCTGGTTCGGGCCGGGGGAGCTTCCACTTCAAGGGCCGGTTCTACACGGACAGTGCCGACGGACTGATCGGTCTCGCCCTCGTGACGCCAAAGGGAGAGTGGTACATCGCCGGAACGGTTTCCGGGAAGACAGGTTTGTCGGTCGATCTTTCGCGATCCTCTGAGGGGTGGAAAGGCATTGATCGATCGACCTCGAGCTTTGCTCCGGCGCCGGGAAGCTGGTTCTGGATCGAGGTGGATGTTTCGAGCTCGAAAGGTATGCGGGAGTGGAAAGTCTTTGCTTGGGGTGACGAGAAGGCTGGTCCTGGCAGCCCTCTGGTGACGGCCAGCGAGCCGGCAGAAGAGTACGGCCGGGACTTTCAGGTGGGCGTCTGGACGGCGGGTACGGGAGAACGCCGTGTCGAGCAGCTGAGCCTGGAGCTGTTGTTGGGGAACACGGGCGCAGGCGGTACGGGGACAGGGAGGGCGCCGAGTTGGCCACTCAACCTGAGCCCTGCGGCGAAGGGTGGTATCACCGCCACAACCGGCGAGGTCGAGGCGAAGCCACTCACAACGGGGAAGGAAGACGTCAGCCGGTATGCCGATGAGCGGGAGGTCGGACGTTTCAGAAGAACAATGGAATCTTCCACGCCGGGTTGCAACCGGTTCCGGTACAACTATTACGGCACGGCGCCGGAAGTTGCGGATTCCGAGGCATTTCTCAGCCTGAGCCCCATTGACAACGACTGTGACGGGCTTTTCGACGAGGATCCGCCGGGGTGGGGGGACGAGGACGGTGACGGGCAGGAAGATGAGGATCCCGGTTGTGAGCACACCCTTTCGTGGATCTCTTCGGATTCCCAGCTGGGAGACTGGTCAACGGGCGAGGTGCAGGTGCCGTTCGTGTATCTTTTCCAGTTCTTCCCATTCCGGGTTTGGGTCGGATTCTTGCACATCGACGGCTCGGATTGGCTACTGGGTATTGCCCAGATCATTCCGGAAGGCGGTGGGTTAGCTCTGCGGGGCCACGAATTCGACGCGGTCCTGTATGACCTCGCCTACGTGGCCCTCCAGCCGTTGGCGGTGGACATTCTCGAGTCCGGAACCTCCTTCCCGGACGGCCAGTGGTTCGGCCGGGAGACGACCTTCACGGCGGCCGTCACAGGAGCCGTGGGAAGCACCAGCACGACAGCCCAGATCGACGGCGGCGGCTACAATCTGGGAGAGTCGTTTGCCGTGGAGGGCCTGCACGACATCTCGGTTCAGGTGACCGACCTTGCCGGGCGGGGGGCCGATAGCTCCAAGAGTTTCGGCATTGATCTGACACCGCCGTCGTTCTCTGCATTGAGCCCGGCGGAGGGCGCCATCGTGGGCGACTCGGCCGTTGTGGTCAGCGGCCAGGTGAGCGCCGATGCACAGCAGGTGACGGTGGCCGGCGCACCGGCGACCCTGGGCGATCCCGATGGCGATTGGCGGAGCTTCACCTCGGCACCGGTTTCGCTGGTCGAGGGCGGGAACACCGTCGCTCTCCAGGCGGTGGACCGCGTGGGGCATACCACGGACGCGACGCTCCAACTGGAGCTCGACACGACACCACCGACGATTGCGATCACGGCGCCGGCCACCGGCACCATCACCGGCCAGGCCACCGTGCAGGTGACAGGGACGGCCGCCGACGCACACCTCGCCGCCGTGGCGGTCAACGGCGTACCGGCGACGCTTGCCGGAGGCCAGTGGACGGCCACCGTGCCCCTCACGCCGGGCTCGAACCTCATCGCGGCCACTGCAACGGATTTGCTCGGCCACGCTTCCTCGGCGTCTATCACCGTCGTGCTCGACGATCAGCCGCCGGTGATCACCGTCTACGAATCGGGTGTGGAGATCAACCCCCCCGTGCTCCTGGGCCGTCCGGCCGTCTTCACGGCGCAGACGCAGGACGACACCCAGGTCACCACCACGGCCACTGTGGACGGCACGGCCTACACCCTGGGCGCGCCCTACGGTACGGAGGGTGATCACGGCCTTGTTGTGACGGCCACTGACGAGGCCGGCAACACGGCGACCGCCAACGTCAGCTTCACCGTCGACCTGACGCCACCCCAGATCCAGGGCGTGATCCCGGCGTCCGGCAGCGTTCTCGATCTGATAACGGTGGACATCGCGGGACAGGTCTCAGCCGACACCACGGCAGTCACCGCTGCCGGCGTGGCCGGTACGCTGGCCGCTCCCGCCGGCACGTGGCGCGACTTCACTGTCGCCGGCGTCCCCCTGCCCGTGGAGGGCCCGAACCCGGTCTCCATCCAGGCCGTCGATCAGGTCGGCAACACGACGACGCTCGACCTGACCTACGATCGCGACACCCAGGCGCCGGCGCTTACCGTGACCGCCCCCGAGGAGGGGTTGGTTACCCGCTTCGCCGTTCTCAGCGTCACCGGGACCGTCTCCGACGCCCACCTGGACACACTGACCGTCAACGACGCTCCGTTGACTCCCGCGGGCGACGGCTCGTTCTCCGGCCAGATCACCCTTGCCGAGGGGACGGCTCAGGTCGACGTGGTCGCCACCGACACCCTCGGCCACGCGACCACGGTCAGCCGCGGCGTCACCCTGGACACTCAGCCGCCGGTCATCGAAGTCACCGCCGGCGGGGCGCCCCTTCCCGACGGGCTGGTGACCAACCAGCCGGTGACACCCGTGGTCACGGTCACCGATGCCACCGAGCTGACGACGACCATCACCCTCAACGGTCAGCCCTTCACCTCGGGCAGCCAGGTGGATGCCGAGGGCACCTACCTGCTCTCCGTGAACGCCCAGGATGCGGCGGGAAACCAGGCGAGCCTTGACCGTACCTTCACCATCGACACGACGCCGCCGGTGCTGGCGGGCATCACGCCCGCAGACGGTACGGTAACCGCCGCGACGCCGCAGACCATCACCGGCACGGCCGACGATGCCGTTACGGTAACCGTCGCCGGTCAACCGGCCGTTGTGACTTCCGGTGCATTCACCGCGACGGGCGTTTCCCTGAGCGAAGGTGACAACGCCATTCTCATCGAGGCCACGGACCCTGCCGGCAACACGGCCTCCACGACCCTGACCCTCATCCTGGACACCACCGCTCCCTCCATTGCCATCGGCGCTCCTGCCGATGGGACCTTGACCGCCGAGTCCAGCACCATGGTCACCGGCACGGCGGACGACGCTCACCTGCAATCGGTCAAGGTCAACGGCGCCACCGCGGCACTTGCCGGCGCCTCCTTCCAGGCCTCGGTGCCGCTGACGGCGGACGGCAGCCACGAGCTGACAGTGACGGCGCTCGATGCCGCCGGCAACACGGCGACAGCCAGCGTGACCGTCGAACGTGATGCCTCGCCTCCGGTGCTGACGGTGGACTCCCCCGGCGCCACGGCAATTCTCGGTGACGGCCAGGTCAGCGTGGCCGGATCGGCCTCGGACCCGCATCTCGATTCCGTCACCGTCGATGGGCAACCCGCCGGCGCGGACAGCTCGGGCGGTTTTTCCACAACGCTCAACCTGACCGAGGGGCCCCACACGATCACCGTTGCAGCCAGCGACACCCTCGGCAATGCCACCACGGTCGAACGGCACGTCACCATCGACCTCAGCGCTCCGGCGGTCAGCTTCACCAATCCCCAGGCCGGTGATGTCCTCTCCTCCGGAACGGTCACCGTCACGGGGACGGCCTCCGACACCGAGGGGATCGATCACGTGACCGTCAACGGGCAGGCAGCTGCGCTCGCCGCCGACGGCACCTTCACCCTGGAAAACCTCAGCCTCCCTGAAGGCGAAAGCACCGTGACGGCGCGAGCCTGGGACCCGGCAGGGAATGATGGCGCCGCCTCCATCACGGTGACCGTGGACACCACGCCACCCGAGGTCAGCTCCCTTGTGCCTTCCGACGGCGCCACTGGTGTGCCGCCTTCTGCTTCACTTCGGGTCGTGTTTACCGAAACGGTGGATCCGGCCACCCTCGAGGGCCACATCGTGCTGAGCCGGGACGGGACACCAATGGACGTCACACTTGCTCCCCAGGGGAACGGCGCGACAGTGCTTGTCACCCCCGGGACGCCCCTGGTCTCGGGCGCCGAGTACATGCTCGCCGTCGGCACCGAGATTGCCGATCCGGCCGGTCATTCCCTGGCAGCCCCGGCACAGAGCACCTTCACCACCGCCGACACGACGGCGCCGGATCCGCCGCAGGTAACGGCGCCGTCTTCCCCCGCCTGCTTCGCCGCGCTCGCGCTTTCCGGGACGGCCGAGCCTCACGCCACGGTAGAGGCCTCCGGCGACGTGACGCAGACCGCCGTGGAGGCCGGCGACGATGGCGCATGGTCCTTGAGCCTGACACCCACTGTCACCTCCGGCGCAGTGTCGGTAAACCTCGTGGCGGTCGATGCGGCGGGGAACCGGTCTGCCCGCACGCCTGTCACGGTGGAGCTGGACTGCGAGCGTCCGCACGTGCTGTCGGCGAGCTGGGACGGTGACGTCACCATCGATGTCCAGCTTTCGGAGCCTCCGGATGAGGCCAGCGTCACGGCAGGAGCGAGCGTTCTCCTGAACGGCGTGTCCGGTCCGTTGAGCTTCACGACGGAAGCTCAGGGCGATCACATCCTGCTGACGCTTGCCTCCGCGCCCCCCGTGGACGAGCAACCGCTGACCCTGGAGCTCACCACGGCGATCACCGATGCCGCCGGTAATGGCCTCATGGCCTACTCCACGGTGCTCGTCGGTGACAGCGGCGTCACCCTGGTCAGCGGCGAGGTCTTCGACGATGCACGAAGCCTGCCGCTGGCGGGTGCCCGTGCCGCTCTTGTTGTCGATGGAACGCCGCAGACCGATCCCCTCACCGTCACCACGGATGCTCGTGGCCGGTACCAGCTTCCCGTCAGCTCCTCGCCAGTTGTCGTGGAGCTTTCGGCAGATGGCTACCTCTCGTGCAGACGGCGGATTGTCCCCGTGCCAGGCGCCGCCACCATCATATTCGACGCTCGTCTTGCACAGGCCGGCGCGCCCGTTCACCTCGAAGACGCGGCGCAGCTGCCGGCGGGTGTGGCTCAGCTGACCGTTCCAGCCGACGCCGTTCCGTCCGAAGGCGTCGATGTTGCGCTCTCCGCGGTCTCCGAACAGGCGCTTCCCGCATTGCTGCCGCTGGGCTGGACACCGCTGGCTGCGGCCCGTGTGGACCTGCCGGGGGGCTCCACGTTGGAGGCGCCGGCGGTTCTGGCATTCGAAGTCGGTACGCCGGGAGATGCGACCGTCGTCCGTTACGACCCGGCTGGCCTCGACTGGATTGCCGTTGCCGATGGCATGACCGTTGACGTGACCGAAGCCGGTACCTGGGCCGTCGTTGTCCCCGACCCTGATCCAACGGCACCGGGTGCCGCAGTACCTGGCAGCCCGCTTCCCGCAGCCGACTCGGTCTCGCCGGGCACGATGGCGGCCCAGCTGATGCTGGATCCCCCTCAGATTCTCCCCATGGAGATCTCCCAGGCCACGGTGACGGTGACCACGGAGCATCCCGTTCCGTCCGGCTTCCCCGTGGAGGCGCTGCTGGACGAAGTCCTGCACCTGATGGACGGCAGTGTGCTGGCACAGCCACCGGCTGCCACCGATCTCGTGCTCTACAAACGCGATTCTGGAATGGAAGCGCAATTCGGCCTTGGCGCCTCCGAGGCGGCGCGGCGTCTTGCCCTGGATCAAGGTGTCCGGGACATCCACATCCGGGAGCTGCCCGAGACCGTGCGCACCGAGAGCCTGATCGGCCCGGCGGGCGGCAGCGTGCTGACCGGCGACGGGTTGGGGCTCGACGTGCCGGCCGGGGCGCTCGATCACACGGTTGGCGTCGAGCTCGACCCCTACGCCGTCGACAACCTCCCCGCACCGCTGCCCGCGGGGCTCGACGCCGTGGTCGCGGCGACCCTCGATCTCGGTGGCGCCACCCTGACGACCCCGGCGACGCTGTCCTTTCCAGGTGATGGCCTGGCCGACGTCCAGTACCTCGTGCTGACGCCCGTCGAGGTCCAGGGGGCCACCCTGTGGCGGCTCGCCGGGCTCGCTGAGCTCGCCGCCGGCCGGCTCGAATGCCGGCCCGACATCCTGCCCGGGCTGAGCGCGCCGTGGGTCGATGCCGGCGGCCTCTACCTCGTGGTCACGCCCGACGCCGATCCCTGGGCGCTGATCTGGGGGACCGTCCTCGAGGTATCCGGCTCGAGCCCGGCGCAAAACCAATGCCGGGTGGATGTGACCGGGGGGCTCGTCGCCCTCACGGGACCGGCGGCGGCCTACGCCGCGGCCGCGCCGGCCGGGACAGTGAATCTGACCGCCACCGACCTTACGCTGCTCAACGCCGGCGGCGTCTCGCTCTCCGCCACCGCGGGCCAGCAGCTGGCGGGCACCGATATCCCGCTCCAGGTGGTCGCACCGCACGTGATCGCCACCGGCCCCGAGGCCGGGGCGACCCGGGTCAGCGCCACCACGCCGGTGACTCTCGATCTCTCCGAGCCGCTGCTCACGGATTCCGGTGGTGTCCTCATTCCGCCGGAGGCCGTCACCGTCCAGGTCTTCGTGGGGACCGACCCGGCGCAGCCGTGGGCCGGCCAGACGAGCCTCTCGGGAGACGGCACGCGGATCACCTGGCAGCCGGACACGCGATTCCCCTCGGCAGCCCAGGTCGTCGTGACCCTGTCCGGGGCCGTGACCGACCTGCAGGGCTACCCCCTGGGCGGCAACGGCGCCCCCTTCACCTTCGGTTTTTCCGTCGAGCGTTTCCTGCTGCCCGCCGACGTCGATCCCTCCAAGATCCGGGTGTACGGTCCGGGCCGCGACGGGATCCCTGCGGGCAACAGCGTTATCGAGGGTGAGGTCGGAGCAGTTCCCGGCGACGTCTACCTGTTCGCTGAGGACCTCGACCGGCAGGCCCAGGTGACAGCAGCGATCCAGGCCAACCAGGACGGGAGCTTCGAGCTGCTTGTGCCGCTGTGGGACGGCGCCAACGGCTTTCAGGTAGGCGACAGCTTGCTCTTGCACCTCCTCGGCTCGGACGATCAGGACGACGGCCTCGGCGTCATTCCCCTTTCCATCTGGTTCAACGCCGACGGCACTGGCGCCCTCGTGGGCAACAAGGGGGGGCAAATCAGGACCCGGGACGGCATCGTCCTGGATGTTCCCAACGGTTCCGTCCCCGACGGCACCATGATCTCCGCAGTGCCGGTGGATCCAGCCGATGCGCTGCCGGCCGACGCCGTTCCTTCCTTCGTGACGCCGCGCGCCGCCGTCAGCATTCGCCTTTCAACTGCGGCGCTCTCGGGCCTCGCCTTGGAGCTGCCCTCTTCTGCTGCCCCGGATGATCCCGGGCGAACCATGCTCTTTGCCGCCATCGTCAACATCGGTGGCCGGCCCTATCCCATGATGATCGGTGAAGCCGAGTGGGATCCCGACACTCAGAGCTACCGCAGCCTGGCCGTCAACCAGCAGACCATCGCGCGGATCGCCTCCATCGGCACTGTGGGCGCCCGGGGCGCCTCGGGCGTGGCCGTCGCGCAGGGATCGATAGCCCACACCCAGGAGGCCGCCGCCGTCGCCAGCACCGGGAGCTGCCAGGCCTTCAACGGCATTCTCCACGACATGACTCTCGAAGTCCTCGAGCCCGGTGTGGACGTTTCGTACGCTGCGGGGGGCATGACCGTCGCCAACGCCGCCGTCGTGACGGACAGTGGCTTCGCGGCCGTGCCCGACGAGGCCGGTTCCGCCAACGGCTTCAGTTGCCCCTACGACTTCATCGTTCCGGTTATCACTGGAGACCCCTACCAGCTCAAGGTCGTGGATCCCGACACGGGGTTCACCCTGTGGGAGGGTGGGTTTGATCCTCCGGGCGGCGGTCTGGTCGAGCTGCCTCCGGACGCCTCCATCGGGAGCACCGTCAGCCCGCTCCGTCCCATCGCCGGTGATCCCTTCGACCTGCTGGCTTTCTCCGCCACCTCGGGAGACCAGCCACTGGCCGATGGCGTCACCGCCGAGCTCAGCGATGGCAACCTGACGGTCACCATCGGCGCCGGCGCCTTGAAAGACTCCACGAGGCTGACCCTGATCAACCTCAAGACCGGTGCCAAGATCTCGCGACAGGTTTCCGGCAAGACGGCGCTGAGCATCCCGGCCCAGCCATCCCAACCCTGCCTCGTGGCCGTAGAGAAGACCCTCTCCGCCGTAGGAGCGCCGGTGACGGTGTTCTTTGATCGCAAGATCGAAGGCAAAATCCATGACGGCGACGGCCGGATCTCGCTCTCCGTTCAGAACGGGGGAATACCTCCCGTTGACATCTCAACGGCCGGGCAGGAGCTGACCATCACGCCGCAAACCGCATGGTCCTTCGGCGCGAGCTACACGTTGACGTTGACTCCCGCCCTCTTCCAGGCCGCGGGCTTTGGCCAGGACGGTGTCAGCGTCGACCTGCCATTTCATATCTTCGAGCCCCATCACGGCACGGCGGCCTACGACGGTCTGATCGCCGATGGCGCCCTGGCCGGTGATGTGCTGCTCTTGGCCGCCAGAGGTGAGGGGCTCAAGGCCTACGATGTCTCCAACCCAGGGAGTGTGCGGCTGCTCGGGTCCTTTCACTCCGTGGACGGAGGTGTGGCCGCCGTAACCACCGACGGTTTTGGCGCCGTGGCGGTGCTGACCGGCGTCCCGCCGCAGCCGATCACCCTCCGCCTCTTGAAGCTCTCCGATCTGGACGCGCCGGGCGAGGCGCCCCAGCAGGCTGGCCTCGAGATCACCGACCAGGAGAGCGCCAGTGCCGGTTTCCTCCGCGCCGAGACAACAGCGACGAGCGTCCCCTTCACGATAACGGGCACGATAGCGGACACGACCGATGGGATCACAGTGACATATCCCGATGATCATCCGGAGAGTTGGACCCAGCTCACCATCGATGCGAGCATCCTCACTCCCGGTCACCCCGTCATCCTGTCGGACGGCATCAGCCGGCGGATCCTCTGGAAGGGTGTGGCGCCGGCCTCGGGCGATCTGATCATTCCCCGGCCATCCCCGGTCGCGGCGAACGACCATCCCCTCCTGCTCCGGATCCACGGCGACACCATCCTCTACGCCTTCGCCCAGGCCGGCCCGATCGTCGCGGCCCGCGTGACCTTCGCACCGGACACCGGGGCCATGGGCCTGGAGGCCGTGGCAACCGCAACGAATGGCGCCATCAAGGGGTGGATCCGCCAGCATCCCAGCGACTGCCCCGTTCCTGGAGATTCCGATCGCGTCTACTTCGGCCGGCTGTCCCTGGCGCCAAGAGTCAAGTCCGGTGCGCCCAACGATCCGGCGCGCCCCATCCTGCTCAGTGCCACGCCCTTCGCCGGGCTCCTCGGTTTCTCCCAGGCGGGCACTTCCGTCAGCGTTGACCCCACCCATCTGAGCTGCCTGCGCTCTGCCGACGGCGTGCGGCTGATGGACGTGGCCTCCGCGCGCTTCCACTGGGACGACGGCAGCGAGAGCACCATCGTCGCCGTCGTCGGTCACCGGCGCCTCGAGGTCCTCAAGATGGGCGTCGGGGAGGGAGCTACCCCGCAGTATGTCGGCGGCATCGACACGCCCTTCCAGTCGTATCGCGTCGCTCTGGCCGTCGATCCCGTGGGCCGGATGATCCTCGTTCGCGACAACGCCGGGCACCTGGCCGTTTACGGTCTGCCCTCGATGAGGTCGGCGCCCGAGCTGTCCGCCGTCCTGGACGTGCCCGCGGGCACCGGGCCCCTGGTGATCGACGCCGATGCCGGCGTCGCCTACGTGGGTTCAACCCCCGTTCAGTACCGGATGCCCATGATCCAGCTCGTCGCCGACACCGACCACGATGGCCTCCTGGAGCCCGTGCGGTACCTTCAGCCTTTGGGAGTGCCCGAGGCGCCTGGGGATGCGCAGGGGGAGCGGGCGCCGTACCTGGCGTGGGTGATGGTGAAGGCAGCGGGGATTCCGGAGGGGGTCAATACGCTGACGGTCAAGGTCGAGGGGCTTGGTCCGGGGGGGGCGCCGCTGTCGGACCACGGGGATCGGCTGCTGCCGACGAGGACCGAGATCAAGCTGGAGCGGGCGCCGGGTCTGGAGCTTGACGATCCGTCGCGGCACACCTTTGTTTCCAAGCGGCCGATACTGCTGATCGCGGACGAGCGGGCGCGGACGGAGGTGTGGGATCAGCTTGGAGAGGACGTCAAGGCGAAGCTGACGGCGTCGGACCCCTCGAAGGGTCTTTACCCGGTGTGCCGGAATTGCGATCGGGACCTGGACGGTGATGGGGCCCAGGACATCCCGTGGGGGATAGCGGCGGTGCACGGTGGTGTAAGCGACCATACGGAGGGTCCGGAGCCCATCGAGCTGGCGTCGGCGGGGCGGGTGCGGGTGACGCTGGAGTCGAGCGGCTCGAACTGGCTGTCCGGGATGGCGCAGGACGGGATGCTGCCGCGGACGGAGGTGTCGTCGGTGGCGTGGGCGTCGTCGTCCGCGGTGGGGCAGACGCCTGGGGGGGATGTGCGGGCGGCGGCGATACCCGAGGCGGAGCTTTCGACGGGTACGGTGCAGCTTGAGCGGACGGATCTGAGCCTGCCGGCGCCGGGACTCGACGTGGCGGTGAGCCGAGCGTACAGCTCTGGTGGGATTTCGTGGGGCGAGCTGGGGTGGGGGTGGTCGCTGGATGTGGGCGGTCGCCTGCGCCCCCTGCCCAACGGCGAGGTGGAGCTGCGGACGGCGACGGGGAAGCGGTACACCTTCACCAGGGACGGTCCCGGTGCGAGCGAGGCGAAGCTGACGGCAGTGGGGACGCCTCTGGAGCTGACGGGACGCCGGGGTGGAGGGTTCGTGCTGCGGGGCCCCGACGGGAGCTACACGGAGTATGACGAGCAGGGGTACCCGGAGCGGTACCGGGACAGGCTGAGGAGCGACCCGGGTCACGGCTCGGAGATTGACTACGTGTGGAGCGCGTCGGGCAAGCTGCTGATGATCGATCAGCGAAACGGCAAACACACCACGGACTCTCATCCGCGGCGGATCA
>JAADFK010000223.1 GCA_013152925.1 Acidobacteriota bacterium
CCTGGCGGCCAGCCGGTCGACCCGGGCGGGCACCCGGGCGGCCAGGGCGTGGAGCTCGAGCTCGTCGCCCTCGTCCAGCGCGCCGGGCGCCGAGGCCAGGAGCTCCAGGCGGACGGTCACCAGGCGGGTCGGCAGCCAGGGGCCCCTGGTCAGGATCTGCTGGCCCCGGTGGAGCTCGTCGGTGGCGAGGCCGGGGAGGTTGATGGCCACGCGCTCCCCGGCCTCCACGGCCTCCCGCTCCTCGCCGTGCACGTGCAGCCGCCGCGCCCGGCTCGTCAGGCCTCCGGGCTCGATGACCAGGGGCGTCCCCCGCTGCAGCCGGCCCCACAGGGAGGTCCCGGTGACCACGGTTCCCGCACCGGCCATGGTGAAAACCCGGTCGATGGCCTCGCGGAAGGGCCGTCCGTCCACGAGGCGCGGGCGTGCCCGCCCGGCCTGATCCACCAGTACCTTCCGTAGCTCCTCGATACCCTGGCCGGTCCTGGCCGAGACGGGCACCAGGGGGACACCCTCGAAGGCCGTCCCGGTGAGCAGCTCGGCGACCTCTTCGGCCACCAGCTCCACCAGCTCCCCGTCCACCAGGTCCACCTTGGTCAGGGCCACGGCGCCACCGGGTACGCCCATCAGCCGGATGACCTCCAGGTGCTCCCGGGTCTGGGGCATGATCCCCTCGTCCGCCGCCACCACCAGCAGCGCCAGGTCGATGCCGGACGCGCCGGCGACCATGGTGTGCACGAGACGCTCATGGCCGGGGACGTCCACGAAGTGAACCTGGAGATCGCCCGACTCCAGGTGGGCGAAGCCCAGGTCGATGGTGATCCCGCGCTGCCGCTCCTCGGGGAGCCGGTCGCAGTCGATCCCCGTCAGCGCCCGGACCAGCGCCGTCTTGCCATGGTCGATGTGTCCCGCCGTGCCGTAGACGACATGCCGCATGGGCAAAAGGTAGCACGGCTCAAGCGCGAGAGAGCCGGACCGGGGTTGGGATCGAGGTGTGGGTACGGGTGTGGTCTCATTGGAGGTTCCTCACAATCTCCGTACGATCAGAAGGGTCCGATCGTCGGCGAAAGGGGTTCCTGCGGCGAAGGCGGAGAGGTCCTTCTCGATGGCGCCGGCGAGCTCACGGGGAGGCAGCTCCCTGTGGCCGAGGCACAGAGCCTCCAACCGTTCGACACCGTACTCCTCGCCGTCATGGTTCTCGGCCTCGGTGATGCCGTCGGTGTAGAGAACCAGCGTGTCGCCGGGCTCCAGACCGGTGGTTGCGGCCTCGTAGGTGGCTTCGGGAAGCAGGCCGACCGGTGGCCCCGTGGAGGCGAGCCACCGGGCGCCGCCGTCGCGGCGCACCACGAGGCCGGGATTGTGGCCGGCGTTGCAGTAGATGACCCGGCCCTCGGTGGGGTGCAGCTCGGCGAGGAAGAGGGTCGAGTACTTCTCGGGGGGCGTGCGCTCGTAGAGGAGCCGGGAGGTGGTGGCGCAGACCTCCTCGGGGGGTGCGCCCGTGGCGATGGCGCCAGCGGAGAGCGCCTCCAGTGAGCCCGTCAGCAGGGCGGCGCCGATCCCCTTCCCGGATACGTCGGCGAGGAGCAGGATGACCTCGCGGTCCTCGATTCTGCGGACGACCTTGTAGAAGTCGCCGGAGACCCCCCGCGAGGGCACGTTCCCAGCGTGGAGCTCGTAGCCATCGATCCCGGGCAGGTGGTCGGGAAGAATGGCCACCTGGATCCTGCGGGCCAGGGCGACGTCCCGCTCGAGCCTCCTGCTGAGAATGGCCTCCTCGGTCAGGCGGACGTTGCGGATGCGCATGGCCGCCACCGAGGCCAGGGAGACCAGGAGCTCCAGGTCCTCCTCGGTGAACTGCCGGGTGTGGAGGCGCGAGCTCAGCACGATCATGCCGTGCGTATCGTCCGCCTCCAGAAAAGGAGCGGCCACGAGACTGCGGATCCCGGCGGCCGCGAGGCTCTCCGCCCGGGCGAAGCGCTCGTCCTCCTCCACGTCCAGCACCAGGGCCGCCTGGGCCCCCTCCACGACCTGCTGGATCAGGTTGTAGGAGCACAGCTGCTCGGCCTCCTCGCTGCCGGCAGGCCGGCGCGCCGCGCAGCGGAAGGAGCCGTCCTTTTCCCGGAGAAAGATGGCGCCCTCCTCGGGCCGGAGGTGTTCGAAGACGCGGTCCAGGATCAACGAGAGCAGCTCGTCGAGCTCGATGGGGCGGGCCAGCGCCTGCTGCACATCGTTGAGGACGGCCAGGCGGTGGGTCAGGCGGCGCAGGGTGGCCTCGTCGGAAGGTGCGGCCAGGCGCTGTGCCGAGGAGGAGTCCTCCAGGAGCTCCCGGGCCGGCCGGAAGAGCGAGTTCGTGGTTCCCGACGACGGTTTCTTGACCTCGAAGGCTGCCTCGACCGTCGTGACCTTGATGGAGCTGCCGCCGAGGCCCAGGATGTCGCCGGGCTGGATCCGCACGGCCCCGCTGCCGAGGCGCTGGCCGTTGTACAGGGTGCCGTTGCGGGAGCCCAGATCCTCGATCCACCAGCCGCCGTCCTGCTTGAAGACGCGCGCATGGTGCCGGGAGAGGGAACGATCGAGGATGGTCACATCGGCCCGCGAGGAGCGCCCGATGACCGTTGATTCCCGCTGCAGCGGGAATTCCCGGATGCTGCCGCCAGGCGTTCGGACCTCGAGAACCAGCACGCTTCCCCCTTGTTGCGAATACCCTGTGCTCAAGGTAAACAACGGATCGATGGCGGTCAAGTGCCGATCCTCGGAAACTCGAGCCACGGAGGTTCGGCCGGAGGCGTTCCCGGCGCCCGGCCGGTGGTACTCTGGGAGCATGAGGCAAGATCCACCCACGGAGCAGGAGCTGAAGATTCCGGTGGCCGATCTGGAGACGATCCGGCGGCGGCTGGCCGAGGTCGGGGCTCGCCGCTTGAAACCCTCGCGGCGGGAGGTCAACGTGCTCTTCGACACGGAGGATGGCGAGATCGCCCGCAGCGACCGGGCGCTCAGGCTGCGCCGGGTCGATGGGAGTTGGATCCTGACCTACAAGGGTCCCCCGGTGTACCGGGGTCCGGTCAAGGAGCGGGAGGAGCTGGAGACGGAGCTGGGCTCTGGCGAGGTCGTCGAGGCGATCTTCGAACACCTGGGCCTGCGGCCGGCCATCCGGTACGAGAAGGATCGCGAGGTCTGGAGCTGGGAGGGGATGGAGATCGTTCTGGACCACACACCCATGGGAGACTTCGTCGAGATCGAGGGGCGTACCGACGTGCTGGCCGGGGCCGCGCGCCGACTGGGCCTGGAGCCGGAGTCCGCCCTCAAGGGCTCCTACGTCACCCTGTGGGAGCGGTACCGGGCCGGGCATCCCGAGCTGGGCCTGCCACACGACATGGTCTTTCCCTCCTGAAGGGCAGCTCGTGGGTGCGGTGGTGAAGCCGGCGGCGGGCATGGTGATGGCGGCCGGCCGGGGTCTGCGGATGCGGCCGCTGTCCGGCGTCCTGCCGAAGCCGGCGCTGCCGGTCCTGGACCGGCCCCTGATTCGCTGGGCCCTGGAACAGGCGGCCGGGGCCGGAGCTCCGAGGCTCGTGGTCAACACATGGTACCTGGCCGACGCCATGGAGCGGGCCGTTGAGGAGGCCTCCACCGGTCTGCCGCCCGTGACCATCTCCCGCGAGCCCGAGCTCCTCGGTGGGGCCGGCGGCCTGGCCCTGGCCAGGGACCGCGGCCTGCTGGGGGACGGTGGCCCGGTGGTCGTGGTCAACGGCGATGTGCTGCTGGAGCTCGACCTGGCGCCGCTGTTCGAAGCTCATGTTACCGGTGGGGATCTGGTGACCCTCGCCCTCCTGGCCCACCCGGGCTCCGGCCGGTGGAGCCGGGTGATGCTCGAGCCGCCGGGGAGGGTCCAGGCCATCATCTCCCCGGGAAAGGCGGGGAGGGGTTCCGGCGGCTTCCTGTACACCGGCGTCATGATCGTCTCTCGCCAGGCCCTCGACGCCCTCGGGCCGGGACCGGGAGAGACGGCGGAGCGTCTCTGGTGGCCCGCCCGCCGTACCGGCCGACTGGGGGGCGTGGTGGTGGAGGGCGCGTGGCGGGAGGTCGGAACGCCCGCCGAGTACCTGGAGGCCGTCATGGACCGCCTGGCGGGAGTGTCGTGGGTGGATCCCTCGGCACGTGTGGAGCCCGGCGCGGTGGTGGTGTCGGCCATGATCGGCCGGGGGTGCGCCGTGGCCGCCGGGGCGCGCGTCGAGCGTTCGGTGATCACCGGCGGGGTGACCGTTGAGGCCGGGGGGATCCTTCGGGGTTCCGTGGTGCTCGGTCCAACGGCGGTCCGGCGGGGAGACCGGGTGGAGAGAGCGTACCGGGCTCCATGACGCCGGTCCGCGGCGGCGGTGGGCGAGAGATCAAACGAACGGTCAGAGTGCCGGGATACGAACCCGTGAAGTGGCCGGGTGTCCCTGGGAACGATGCGTTTCGTTTGAGAATTCTCACCAAGGTGGTTCATGCGACCGTACGGAGGTTGCGTTCACCACCCCGCCTTTTTCCACCGCCTCCACCCGCGGTGCCAGATCATCTGGCGGATTCTCGCGGTGCCGCCGTAGATCCGGATCACGCGCATCCGCGATCGTCCGTCGCAGAAGTAGATGGAGCCCGGCGTCGCGGTGCCCGCCGGCGAGAGGGTGACGATGTCGCCACGGCCGGCTCGGATCGGGTCACCGGGATCTCCCCGGAGACGGCCGCGACCGGATGGATCGGGCACCGGCAGGCCGGCAAGGATGCCGGGGCCGGCACGGCCGCTGCTCAGCTGGAGGACCTCGCCGTCGATGAAATCCCGCCCCCGGCGGATATCGTCCCGGTGAACGCCGTCGCCGTCACCGTCCCGGGCCAGGAAGCAGCGCCATCCCGAGGCGTGGCGTTCGAAGACCAGGGCGGTGGCGCGACCCCGGACCAGGGCCAGGGAACGCGCGCGAACGATCAGGCCGGCCACGTTCCGGGCCGCGCGCTCCAGGGCGGCCTCCCGCTGGAGAGAACCCATGATCGGGAGGGTCGTGGCGATGAGGGTGGCGAACAGGGCCATGGACGTCAGGGTCCCGACCAGCCCGGCTCCGCGCTGTGCTGAGGGTGTGAGGTTTGGAAGCTGCATCTCGACCTCCGGCGCAGTGCCAACAACCCGCGGCCCCGAAGGACCGCGGGCCCCATCCACACTGCTGCCATGTGTTCGTTCAGTTGGCGGGTTTCGCGCTCGCCTTCGTGGCGCGGCGCGACAGGCGGACCTTGGTCTTGAGGGTCGTTGGGCCGGTGGTGGTCAGGTAGGGCTTGAGGTTCCGAAACGACTTCTCGCCGATGCCCCGGACGGCGACGAGCTCGTCCACGGACTTGAACTTCCCGTTGGCCGTGCGGAACGTGACGATCCGCTGGGCCAGGGCGGGGCCGACGCGGGGCAGCAGGACGAGCTGCTCGGTCGTGGCCGTGTTGATGTTGACGACACCGTGGGATGCGGTGGGCGTGGCGGCCAGGGAGGTGACGGTCCACACGACGATCAATGCGATCAGGGGGACGGTACGACGGACCATGGTGTTCTCTCCTTTCTCTGGGTTGGCGTTGTGGTCGGTGTTCGAGCCGTGCTGGCGAGTGGACTAGGGATCGTGCATGCCGGGCCTCCTTTCCGTTCGCAAGCGGCAAGGAGCAGGATTCGTGCCACGGCCCGGGAATTTCTGGAACATATTGTGTATGCGCGGGTTACAGTTTCAGTTTCGGGCTGGATGAGGAATGAGTGAAAGAATATTCTGTCAGCTCCCCATGGGTGCACCACAGGAATATGTAAGTCTATTCGTACAGGCCCGGGCTGATATACTCCCCCGGCTACGGAAGGGGGCCCCGATGCGGGGAACGGCGCGCGCCGTACATGATGGGGGGAAGGTGTGAGGGCCGAAATCGCTTTGATCGTTTCCGGGGCTTCCGGTGCGGCGCTCTCCCGGCACCTCGCCCGGCGCGCCCTGGAGTGGGGTGCCGACCACCTCCACGTGGTGATGACCGGACCCGGCGGCACGGTGGCAGCCCACGAGCTGGGGCCGGGTTGGGGCACGGCCCGCGGGTTTTGCGCCGGCCTGGGAGCCGAGCACCAGGACCACGTGAGCGCCTGGGAGGACGACGACCTGATGGCGCCCATCGCCTCGGGATCCAACCGTCTCCGCGGGGTCGTCATCGCGCCGTGCTCGGCCGGCATGGCCGGCGCCGTGGCCAATGGCATCTCCCGCGGCCTGGGGCAGCGGGTGGCCGACGTGGCGCTCAAGCAGCGGTGGCCGCTGGTGCTGGGGATCCGGGAGACGCCCATGTCGGCCGTGCTCCTGAAGAACCTGCTCGAGCTGGCCCGGGCCGGCGCTCACATCGTGCCACCGGTGCCGGCCTTCTACCTGCGGCCGGATCCTGGGTCGGCCTGGGACATCTTCATGGACCACTACAGCCTTCGTGTCATGGACCTCCTGGGGTTCGAGCTGCCGGGAAAGGGGTTGCGGTGGAAGGCCTGATCCGTCCCGCCGGCGGCGTGCTCCACGGCCTCCGTGAGACGGCGGACATGATCAAGCTCCAGCACACGCTCTTCGCCCTCCCCTTCGCGGTGATCTCCCTGGTGACGGCCACGGGGACCCGCTGGCCCTCGGGCCGCGTGTGGCTCTGGGTGCTGGTGGCCATGGTGGCCGCCCGGACGGCGGCCATGACCTTCAACCGGCTGGTGGACCAGGAGATCGATGCCGAGAACCCCAGGACGGCCGCTCGCGCCCTGCCGGCCGGGCGGCTGTCCCGGCGTTTCGCCTGGGGAATCCTGGCCGCCTCCATCGCGATCTTCTTCGTTGCCGCGGCCGCGCTCAATCCGCTTTGCCTGGCCCTGGCGGCGCCGGCGTTGGTGGTCCTGCTGGGCTACTCCTACACCAAGCGCTTCACGGCCCTGGCCCACCTGTGGCTGGGCTTTGCGCTGGGAATTTCCCCCGTGGGGGCGTGGACCGCGGCCACCGGCCGGCTGGCGCTGCCCCCCGTGGTGCTGGGACTGGGCGTCATGCTCTGGGTGGCGGGCTTCGACATCATCTATTCTCTCCAGGACGAGGAGTTCGACAGGAACCACGGCCTCCATTCGATTCCGGCGCGTCTCGGGGCGGCCGGCGCCCTCCGCCTTGCACGGTTGTTCCACGCCGGCGCGGTGGCCTGCTTCCTGGCCTTCGCGCTGATGGCCGGGGGCGGGGCCTGGCGCCTGGCCGCCGTGGCACTGGCGGCGGCCCTGCTCCTGTGGCAACACCGTCTGGTGCGTCCCGGCGACCTCAGCCGCGTCGATGCGGCCTTCTTCACGGCCAACGGGGCCCTTTCGTTGGTCATGTGCGCCCTCTTCGTCTTTGCTAAGATCGGTGGCGGTCCATGAAGCGTTCCCTCCCGTTCCGCCATATCGCGGTCGAGGGCCCCATCGGGGTCGGCAAGACCTCTCTGGTACAGCTGCTGGCCGAACGCTTCGAAGGGGTCATGGTGCTCGAGGACATCACCAACCCCTTTCTGCCCTCCTTCTACGAGGGGCGGCCGGGTGCGGCCTTCCAGGTGCAGATCTACTTTCTGCTCTCGCGCTTCCAGCAGCAACGCGAGATCGCCCAGATGGACCTCTTCCACAATGTCGTTCTGGCGGACTACACCTTCCAGAAGGACCGGATCTTCGCCTACCTCAACCTGGACGACGCCGACCTGGCCGTCTACGAGAAGCTCTACCCCGTGCTCGAGCAGGAGATTCCCAGGCCGGATCTGGTAATATACATGCAGGCCTCGGTGCCGGTGCTGCTGGAGCGTATCCGCCGCCGTGGCCGTGATTACGAGAGTGGAATCGATGCTGACTATCTGAAACGGCTGAGCGAGGCGTACTCCTACTACTTCTTTCACTACCGGGAGACGCCATTGCTGGTGGTCAACACGAACAGCATCGATTTCGTCAACGACACCGCCGACTTCGACGCTCTGGTGGAACAGATCGCCCGGTGCCGGCGGGGAACACAGGTCTATGTGCCGCTCGGATCCAAACGGACCGAGACGCTTCCCGGGACCGAAGGGGACGTGCCATGAGGGTGCGGGCGGCCGGCAGGAGGTCGTCACATGCAGCCACCGATCACGGTTCCCAAGGTCCGTAGCGCCAAGAGCCGCGAGCCTCTCGTCATGATCACCGCCTACGACGCGCCCACGGCGCGGTGGGCGGAGGCGGCGGGCGCTGACATCATCCTCGTCGGTGACAGCCTGGCCATGGTTGTGCTGGGCCACGACTCCACCCTGGCGGTCACCATGGACGAAATGATCCACCACTGCCGCGCCGTCATGCGCGCCAGCTCCCGCTGCCTCGTGGTGGGCGACATGCCCTTCGGCAGCTACCAGGTCAGCGTCGAGGAGACCGTTCGCGCCGCCGTTCGCTTTCTCAAGGAGTCGGGCGTCCACACGGTGAAGCTCGAGGGGCGCTGGCCCGACCGTGTCGAGGCCCTGGTCAAGGCCGGCATCCCCGTCATGGGTCACCTGGGCCTGACGCCCCAGTCGGTCAACCGTCTCGGTGGCTACAGGGTCCAGGGCCGGACGGTGGAGGATGCGCGCGAGCTGCTCGCCGCGGCGGCCGAGCTGGAGGCCGCGGGTTGCTACTCCATCGTGCTCGAAGGCGTCCCCGCCGAGGTGGCTCAGGAAGTCACCCGCACGATCTCCATTCCGACCATCGGAATCGGCGCGGGCGTCGCCTGCGACGGCCAGGTGCTTGTGATCCACGATCTCCTGGGCATGTCGCCCCCGCCGCGTCCCCGCTTCGTCGCGCCCTACGCCCGGCTGGGCGACGGCGCCGTCACCGCCATCTCCCGCTGGGCGGAGGACGTCCGGGCGCGGCGGGTTCCCACCGACGAACAGTCCTACCACCTCAAGCGCACCGACGCCGACACCTGGCGGCGACTCTTCATCCAGGAGGCCTGATGGAAACGGTCGAGACCATTGCCGGGGCGCGGGCCCGCCGCTGCACCGACCGGGCGGCCGGACGCCGGGTGGCCCTCGTCCCCACCATGGGGTACCTCCACGAGGGGCACCTGGCCCTGGTCCGGCGGGCCCGGGAGCTGGGCGACGCCGTCTGGGTCTCCATCTTCGTCAACCCCACCCAGTTCGGCCCCAACGAGGACTTCGAGCGCTACCCGCGGGACCTCAAGCGCGACGCTGCCCTGCTCGAAGCCGAGGGCGTGGACGTTCTCTTCGCCCCTACCGTGGAGGAGATGTACCCGCGCGAGCCCGTGGTGAAGGTCTCCTTTCCCGGCCTGGACAACGTGCTCTGCGGCGCTTCCCGTCCCGGCCACTTCGCCGGCGTCGGCCTCGTCGTCGCCAAGCTCTTCAACATCGTCGAGCCCCACGTGGCCGTCTTCGGCCAGAAGGACGCCCAGCAGGCCCTGCTGATCCGGCGGCTCGCCGCCGACCTCTCCTTTCCGGTCGAGATCGAGGTGACGCCCACCGTCCGCGAGCCCGACGGCCTGGCCATGAGCTCCCGCAACACCTACCTGTCCCCCACCGAGCGCGCCGCGGCGCCCGTCCTGTACCGTGCGCTCCTGGCCGCCGCCGGTGCCATCGCCGCGGGCGAGCGCGACCCCGCCGCCGTCGAGGCGCTCCTGCGGGCCACCGTGGGGGCCGAGCCCCTGGCCGGGCTCGAGTACGCCGTCTGCGTCGATGCCGAAACCCTCGGCCGGCCGGAACGGATCGGCCGGCCGGTGCTCCTGGCCCTCGCCGTCCGCTTCGGCGCCACCCGTCTGATCGACAACCTGCCCGTCACCCCGCCCGAGGAGGGCTGAGCCATGATGCTGCGTACCTTCCTGCGTGCCAAGATCCACCGGGCCACCGTCACGGCGGCCGACCTCGACTACGTGGGCTCCGTCACCATCGACGGCGAGCTGATGGATGCCGCCGGCATCGACCATCTCGAACAGCTCGACATCCTCGACATCACCAACGGCGCCCGCCTGACCACCTACGCCCTCCGCGGCCCGGAGGGCAGCGGCGAGGTCCAGATCAACGGCGCCGCCGCCCACCTGGTCCACCCCGGCGACACCGTCATCCTCGCCGCCTACGCCCAACTCGACCGCACCGAGCTGGCCACCCACCGCACCCGCATCGTCCTCGTGGACGCCAACAACCGTATCGTCGAGGTCCGCGAAGACGGCCCCGCGGTGATGGGAACCCCGGACACCGCCGGCTGAGCCTTTCGGTCTCGTCTTGACCAGCCCCCGATCCGCCGATGACATACCAGCAGACCACGCGGCGACAATCCCGCCGAGCCGCAAATGACCTGCGTCGTGCCGTGGCCGACCAGGTATCGCAGGTTGCCACGGCACTCGACATCATCAAGGCTACTGACCTGATATAATAACGCTAGGTGGGACATAGATGGAGACGACAAATAGACATAGAATGTATTAAACTCCTTAGATACTATAGATTCACCGGTCATAATGAGGGACACATATGAGGACATATCAAGAGACACATCCGTGGCTGAGCTTTCAACTGGACCTTCGTCGCGCACCGGTGTCCTTATGGCTCATGCTCGGTGAGGCCCAGTCCAAGGTGAAACACATCGCCGGCGTTCCTCTCCTGCCGGAAGTCCAGGAGCACTTCCACCGGTTGTCGCTCGCCCGGGGAGCTCTGGCCACCACCGCCATCGAGGGGAATACCCTCACCGAAGAGCAGGTGCTCGCCCATCTTGAAGGCAAGCTCGAGCTTCCTCCATCCAAGGAGTACCTCAAACAAGAGGTTGAGAACGTTGTCCGAGCCTGCAACCAGATCGGAGAGCGACTGTTGGCCGGGGCGCCGGCGGAGATCACTTCTGAGCTCATTCGAGAGTACAACCGGCTCGTTCTCCAGCACCTTCCGGAGAAGGACGATGTCGTCCCCGGCGAATACACGAAATGTCCGGTCGGTGTCGGGAGGTACCCCGGCGCGCCGGTCGAGGACATCCCGTTTCTCGTCGATCGTATGGCCGCCTGGCTCAACACAGGTCTTTCGGACGTTGGCGCTCCCGAGGAATACGAGATCGCCTTTGGCATCCTCCGCGCCGTCATGGCCCACCTCTACCTCGCCTGGATTCATCCCTTTGGCGATGGCAACGGTCGAACGGCCCGGCTCCTGGAATTCCACATCCTTCTGGAGGTCGGCGTACCAACCGTGGCCGCCCACTTGCTGAGCAACCACTACAATCAGACACGGTCCGAGTATTACCGTGTCCTCGACGTGGTTCACAGGAATGGTGGCAATCCACTTCCCTTTGTGGAGTACGCAGTCAAGGGCTTCGTCGACGCCTTGGGCGAACAGGTGGAGACCATCAAGGGTCAGCAGTTGATCGTCCACTGGTTCCACCACGTCCACGAAGTCTTCAGGAACCAAGACACACCAACCCAGGTTCGCCGCCGGCGTTTGGTGATCGATCTCACCACATCTGACGGGCCGGTCCCGTTCAACAAGATCCGCCATATTTCGCCGCGAATCGCCGAGGCCTACGCCGGGAAGACCGACAAGACCGTCCGGCGCGACCTCAACCACCTCCAGAAGATCGGCCTGGTCAGCAAGACACCAGCCGGTTTCATCATCAGGTCGAACAAGCTCTACGGTTTCCTGCCACCAGTGAGGGTTGATTCCACCGGCGCCTCCGGGACCCCTTGAACGCGGCCAAAGCAAGGGGGTCCAGCATCCCCGGGGGCTCGAGCGGGCGCGCGAGGCGGCGGGAGAACGTGGTGCTGGTCGGTCCTCACGGCGTGGGCAAAACACAACTCGCGATGGGGTTGTCGCCCGAGGGCTGGCGTCGCGCCGTCACCGTCCGGCGAGCAACCGGTTCGAAGCCCTCTCGATCATGTGGCACCACCCGCCCACACTTCCACCGAGAGCTTCGAGCAGGCGATTCCGAGTCGACGTCCGCTCCTCTGCGGGGAGGGTCTTGATCAGCTCGCACACGGTGTGGCACGCCATCTCGGCGGGGAAATCCGGCGCCCAGCCCAGGAGTCCGGGCGGGCTTTCCTCCTCGGCGACCTCGTACAGCCCGAGCACGATGCCGTTGCAGATCGCCTCTGCGGCCGGCCTCAACCCGAGCTTCACGCACCGCTTCATGTCAGAAAGAGTGCTCTCGATCGTCTCTTCAAGCAGCTCCCACGCGGCCTCGGTGGGCTCCACGTAACCCCACGGCTGCTTTCCGGCGCGACCGTTCAGCGCCTCGACCCCCGGCCCAGTGACGGCTTGGAACACCTCCCCCGCGACATCCTCGAGCGACGGGGACGACAACATCTCGGCGGCGATCGCTTCGGCCTCCGCCTTGAGCTCCGGGTGCTTCCCGATCAGCGCGCCCACCACGGCTGCCAGCTCCGTCGGCCTCAATGCGTCGAGCACGCTCCCCG